>DATNDS010000114.1:0-4709 GCA_035553215.1 Gemmatimonadaceae bacterium | reverse complement strand
ACGCGAAACGGATTCCGCTGGGGTAATAGGCGGGCCGAAAGGGGTCAGAGGCCGAAAAGGGGTCAGAGGCCGACCATTTTTGGTCCATGACTGCCCGGGCTCGTATTGGGTGAAATACGTATTTTGCGTATTATCGGCCATGGACACGCGCATCACCGCTTCGCTCCTTGCCCGCCGCCTGGCGGAGGTCCTCGACCGCGTACGCTACCGGGGCGAGACCTTCGTGGTCGTGCGACACAACCGGCCGGTGGCTCGCATCGCTCCGGCCGGTGCCGCGCCGCGGGCGACGCTGGCGGACGCCGCACGCGCGTGGATGACCGGCGGTCACCACGACACGTCGTTCGCCGATGATCTGGCGCGGGTGGGCGCCGCGGACCGGCCACCGCGAAATCCGTGGGCCTCGTAATCGACACCAGTGCGCTCGTCGCGCTCGAACGGTCTGGTGCCGACTGGCCAACGGCGCTTGGCCCTTACGCCGGTGAAGCCATTGCGCTGCCGGCTGCCGTATAAGGCGAGCTCCTCATGGGCGTCTCCCTGGCGGGGAATCGCATGCGCGCCAGAAGACGACGAGCGCGGATCGACGCGCTCGTGGAGGTCACCGGAATCGTCGATTTCGACAGATTCATCGCCGAGCACTGGGCCGAGTTGTTCGCGCAGCTCAGCCAGCGCGCACGCCTGATACCGTCGAACGACCTCGCCGTTGCCGCGACTGCCCGATACCTGGATTTCGGCGTGCTGGTGGGCCCCGATGACCAGCGGCACTTTCGCAACGTGCCCGATCTCCAGGTGGTTGCGATTGGCCTCTGACCCCTTTCGTCGGCCTCTGACCCTTTTTGATCCCTTTTGATCCCACCCGCTACAGCGGTGGCGCGACCAGCACGCCGTACGATGAAACAGCTACCGCGCCCGAAGCGGTCCGCGTGCCCAAGATCCACAGCTTCGCGCCCACGAGCTGCGTGAATCGCACCGGCGCCGAGAGCAATACGATGCTGTCGATGCGAAAGCTGCCGCTGTCGTTCACCGCGAGTATGCCAACCACCGGCTCACGTCCGCCGATGTCCAGGATCCGGTAGCGTCGTACAACGATCGCTCGCCGTACTCGCCCCAGCGGGGGAGACGCGGGCGCTACGCTGCCTTCCACGCCGACGTGCGCACCGTCCAGCGTCGCGATCTCGCGCGTGAGCGCGCCCGTGAGCACCAGGCTGCCGCTGTCGGATGCGAGGATCACGGTAGTTGCCGGTACGGCACCGACGACACGCACCGTACCCGTTGCGACCGTGTCGGTCGAATCAGCCATGGCGACGGGTGCAGGGTATCCGGTTCCGCTGCCCGATGACGGCGCGCCCAGGTGACAGCCGCCCGCCAGGAGCAGACCGGAGACGGCCAGACCATGCAGCACCTCCATCACCGGAGTCTCACCACCCAGAGCTCCGGACGGAGCGAAGAATCGACAGGTCCATTCGTGATGGGGTTATAGATCCGGAAAGCCGCAGTCTGGAACGGCGATGCGTCGATCGTGGTGTACGCGGTGCTGCCGCCGCGCACACCCCTGATTCCTCCCTCCTGCGTGCTGAACGTCATGAGTTGCGGATGCAGCCACCCAAGGTTGTGATCGGACAGAAACCCCTGGAGACTGGCCGAATTCCAACTGGTGATGCGGAACGGCGCGGGTATCCAGTCTGTTCCCGAGCCGTTATCCAGATCATCGAGCGCCAGTGCCGTCGCGAAGCGGACAAACAGGCTGTCGTAGTCTACGCCGAGCAGAGCGGCGATGTTCGCCGTGCCGCTCAGTTGCAGATGCTTCATGACCCAATCGCGCGTGAGCTGCGAGGGGCCTCCAGGATAAGCCGGTCCATACTGATCGTTGATGTAGCGCTGCAGAATCCACGACGCGCCATAGAAGGCCGAGATGAAACATGGCACAGGCAAATTCGTGCTGCCGTAGACCGTGCACTGGTCCGGAGCATCCGACGTTTGAACACCGCTGCCCAGGTCGCCAAAGTAGCTCGCCAGTTTCAGAATCTCGTCCTCGTACCATGCCTCCCCACCCACGCCGAACGCCACATCCGCTCCGTAGTTCTGAAACGCGCTATTGCCGAGCGTCGCATGCCCCACCAGCTCCTCGGCGAGCGTTGCCTGACCTTCCATTTCCCAGAGGGCCATTGGCGCTCCGTCGTTCAGGATGACCCGCTGGGAGTACTGGATGATGTGCGTGAATTCGTGCGCGATGAGCTCGGGCATCTCGGCAACGACCGTTGCTCTGGATCGGCCCCCACCGCCGCTGGAGTTGGTGGGATCAGGCACCTCACCGTAGTACATCTCCGCCTGGTTGCTTGCCCGACAGGCCGAGCTGGACAGGAGATCCCCGAGAAAGACGAAGCCCAGCAGGTTCGGGATCGTGTTCACCTGGCGGGTGAGCACGATGATCACACGCCCGTTGCCGTCGACATCGCTGGGATGACCGAAGTAGGTGGTGTCCGTGGCGTAGATGCGCGCGTCGAACTGGCTGCTCGCCGCCTGGATGTCGGCCTGCGTGAGCGAATCCGTGGTGGGATTCGCTACGTCCTCTACCCAGATCCCCGCGCTCCCCAGGACGCGCACCACGCCGCGGATGGTATTGAAACTCGAACACAGGTCACCCGCCGCGAGGTTGGGCACGTGGAGTGTAAGGGTGTCTCCCACGTTCGGTGTGACGGCTTTCGACACGGCTCCCATGTCAGCCGCCGTGGCGGCTCCGCGTCGCGCAACACGTCGCGTGAGGTGTACTGCCTCCCAGTTGCGGATGCGAACGTCGGCCTCCGTCTGTCTGCGGCGTCGCTCGATCGCATCACGAAGCCGCGCCGGCATTGTGCCGGGGCGGAGTGTGATTCCGCGCGACGGAAGGCCAGGCGTACGATTCGCGGAGACTCGCGGCAGCGATGTCGCGAGGTCTGGGAACACGGTAATGCCCCCGGTCGCTTCGACCTCGAACGGGCTGACTACTCCCGGAGTCTCTGCCGGCGCGCTGAGGCCGAGCATGTAGAAACCGTCCTGCGCACCGGTGTTTGTTGGAGCGAAGCGCAGGCAGAACTGCGCCGGGTCCCTGAGGATGATTTCCTGCCCGACAGCGAGCGTCAGAGCGGCGCCCACAGGACGGAGGGGAACCGGATCGTGCAAACCGGTCTGAGGGCCCACCGACACGCTCACGGTCGCCAGGCGAACAGGCTTGCAGGCGGCTGTAGCGATCCGCACCGTGAGTCTTGTGGGCGACACCGCGAGAATCCGCGCGCTGTCGCCGTCAATGAGCACGACGTTGCTGTCCGCCGTCGCGGAGAAGTTCGCGCCGCTGATCGTCGCCTGATCACCTTCCACCAGCGTGTCAGGTGAGATACCCGTGATGACAGGCGCGGGGACCAGCGGCTGCGCACTGGCCGAAAACGTCGCGGAGACGCCGACCACGCCGACCGCGCTGGCGAGTACCGCCGGTGTCAGTGAGTTGAACCCAAGCGTCCAGTGGGCCTGGGTCTCTCCGGCGGAGTCGGTGACCGCCGAGTCCGGCGTGACGGAGCCATCGGCGCCGCTGGTCAACGTGAATCGCACCGCCGCTCCGGCAACCGGGTGGTCGTTGAAATCGGTGGCACGTACAACGAGCGGGGCAGAGAGCGCTGTACCCATCCGGGCGGTTTGTAAATCGCCCGAGACCTTGATCAGAGCGTGCGCGACTTGCGCGACCGTGATCTCGACCTGTGTCGTCGCTGTGCCGGCGGTGGCGATGATCTCGGCGGCGCCGTTCGCCACGGATGTCGCCAACCCGCTCGAGGTGACCGTCACAACCGACTCGTTCGACGAATGCCACACGATGCTCGACCCGTGGATCGAGTCCCCGTGCTGGTCCTTGACGGTCGCGACGATGCGCTCCGAATCACCGAGCGATGTGAATGTCCACTCGCGTGGCTGGACCGCAATGCTGGTGGGAACCTGCGGCGGCGGCGCGGTTGTATCACCGCCGCACGCGGCGACGACGAAGAGCAGGCAGACAGCAACCCGGCGACGACAGGACCGCGACTGGTCTGGCGACATGGCTCGGCGCCTTCAGGAAGGGTGGCATATGATGCGCTGCCTTTCGCCGGTCCGCCACTGTGCGCCGTCTTGACAGTTCGACTCGCGGCCCTCATTGTTCCATCCAGATTCTGTATGGAACATCTGCAAGGACTACCCCATGCCCGCCCTCCCCGTCCTGAAAGGCACCCTCGACCTCCTCGTCCTCCGCGCCCTCAACTGGACGCCCATGCACGGCTTCGAGATCGTCTCCTGGCTCGAACGCGCCGCGCATGGCGCGCTCGAAGTCGAAGACTCCGCCCTCTACCAGGCGCTCTACCGCCTCGAGGAACGCGGCCTGCTCGACGCGGAGTGGGGCGTGACCGGGAACAATCGCAAGGCGCGCTACTACCGGATCACCACCGCCGGCCGCGCGCACCTGCGCGCGGAGACCAGAAGCTGGATGCGCTACGCCGAGACCGTGACCGCGATCCTGACGGCGCCGCGCAATACCGTGCCGGCCGGCGACGCCGCATGATCCGCGAGGGCGTCCGCCGCTTCTTCAACCTCGCGCTCCGCCGCCGCGACCAGTGGGAACGCGAGGTCGAGGATGAGATCAGGCTCCACCTCGAGCTGCGCGCCGACCAGTTCGCCGCCCAGGGCATGTCGCCCGAGGTCGCGACCGCCGAGGC
>DATNDS010000113.1:0-4595 GCA_035553215.1 Gemmatimonadaceae bacterium | reverse complement strand
CATGAGCGAATCCGAGGCGACGGCGACGGCGATCATCTCGCGTCCTTCCTCGGTGCGGCCAATCGAGTAGACGCGCACGCGCGGTGTGACTTTGGCGAGCATGCGCATGTACTCGTAGACCTCGCTGGAGTACGGCAGCTTTGTGGGCGAGCCGGCGATGTCGCCGAGCACCGCCATGGGGGTGGGAACGGTCTTCGACGCGGGGAGGTAGTCCACGAGCGGCGAGAGGAAGAAGGGCTCCGTGGTGTATTCGCGGATCTTCTTCGTGTACGCCTCGTCGATGGGCTGTTTGGGATCGCGGCCGGGCTTGGCGGCGGAGAGGTCGGTGGAGATGCCGGAGCTGCCGCGATCGGAGCGGGCCTGTTGGGCGGGCGAGATCGCGGGCGCGGCGAGGAGGGCGAGCATCGAGAGCGAGAGTCCGGCCGCGAGGGTGTAGCGTGGCATCGTAGGGGGCGGGGTGCAGGGTGTAGGGTGCAGGGGCACCGCGAATGCATGCTCGGGAAGGGCAGGGCGTACAGACGCCGCACAACGGCCACGGGGCTCCTGGTGTGGCGCTGCTTTCGATAGCGCGCTGAAGACGCAGGCGGAAGGTGCGCGGTGTCGGGCGGATGCGTTCCCTCAACACTTGATTGTATCAATTGCTGAGGGTATAATGGCGCCATGACGACTTCGGAGCTGGACCTCCTGCAAGGCACGCTCGACGTGCTCGTGCTGCGCGCGCTCTCCTGGCAGCCGATGCACGGCTACGCCATCGCGCGGTTCATTCGCGGCGGCTCGGGACAGGCGTTCCGCATCCTGGACGGCGCACTGTACACGGCGCTGCACCGCATGGAGGAGAAGGGGTGGGTGGAGTCCGAGTGGGGGATGTCGGACAAGGGGAAGCGGGCAAAGTTCTATTCGCTCACTCCTGCCGGCCGCCGCGCGCTGCGGGCGGAGTCGCGGACATGGGAGCGCTACGTGAGCGCGGTGGCGGGCGTGATGCGCGCCACGCCAGAGACGGCATGACGCAGGGCTGGCGGCGGTGGGTGCGGATCTGGCGGCGGACGCCGGAAGCGGATGTGGACGCCGAGGTGCGCTTTCACCTCGAGGCGCGGGTGGAGGAGCTGGTGGCCGCGGGGGAGACGCCGGAGGCCGCGCGCGCACACGCGGTGGAAGAGTTTGGCGATGTGGCCCGGGTGCGCACGGAGCTCGTGGCGATCGACCGGCGCATGGCAGAGCGGCGGAAGCGGGCGGACTGGTGGGAGGGGGTGTGGCTGGACCTGCGTCACGCGGTGCGAGGGCTCGTGCGCTCGCCGGGGTTTACGGTGATGGTGGCGGCAACGCTGGCGCTGGGGATCGGGGTCAATGCGGTGGTGTTCTCGCTGCTGGACCGATTGTTCCTGCAGCCGCCGGCGGGAGTGGCGCATCCCGAGCAGGTACGGCGCGTGCTGGTGACGCAGCACAATGGGCGGCCGTCCGGGGAGCTGTGGCATCGCAGCGTTTACAGCTATCCCGAAGTACGCAGCGTAAGAAACGCCGCGCCCGCAGGGGTGACGATCGCGGCGTATGTGGACGACCAGGTTCGACTGGGACGCCGCGGCGATGCGCCCACTGCATCGGCAGCGTACGTGGTTGGCGACTACTTTGGCGTGCTGGGGGTTCGGCCCGCGCTTGGCCGCTTCTTCGCGCAGGATGAGCAAGACGTGATTGGACTCAGTCCGGTGGTCGTGGTTGGACGCGACTTCTGGATCCATCATCTCGCCGGCCGAACAGACATCCTGGGCCAGCTGCTCGATCTCGGCCCGCATCGCTACACCATCATCGGCGTGGCGCCAGACGGATTCCGCGGCGTGTCGCTGGACGCGGTGGACCTCTGGCTACCCTACAACACGATGGGTAGCTGGACCGGACGAAAGGCGGACTGGTACGAGGCCCTCGGTACGCTGTCACTGTCCATACTCGCCCGCACCTCATCCGCGCCGCAGTGGCAGCGGCTCGTGGCGTCGGCAACCAACGTGGACCGCGGCGAGTTCTTCCACGACAGCACCGCCACGGCATCACTGGCATCGCTCAATGGAGCACCCGGACGCGACTTCCACACGGCGGAATTCTCCATCTCTCAGCGACTCGGCGGCGTCGCGTTCATCATTCTGCTCATTGCCTGCGCCAACGTCACGAATCTGATGCTGGTTCGTGCACTGGGGAAACGCCGCGAGATCGCCGTGCGGCTGGCGCTTGGCGTGAGTCGCCGGCGCCTCGTAGCGCAGTTCCTCGGTGAGGCCATGGTTGTCGCGACAATCGGCGGCACGGCAGCGTTGGTCGTCACCTGGTGGGTAGCCGGTCTGCTCCGTCACACGCTGCTCCCCGGCCTGAACTGGGGCAGTCGTGGCGTGAGTACGCGGGTGATGCTGTTCGCGATCCTGATCACTCTCATTGCCGGGGTCGTGGTCGGGATGCTGCCGGCAGTGCAAGGCAGCCGGCCGGAACTCACTTCCGCGCTCAAGGCGGGCGCACGTGAGGGGTATCGCGTTCGCAGCCGCACGCGCAGCGCCCTGCTCATTCTGCAGGCTGCGCTCTCCGTGGTGTTGCTGGCCGGGGCGGGTCTGTTCGTGCGAAGTCTGCGCCATGTTCGGGCCATCGACATCGGCTACGACAGTCGCCAGCTCATCTTCGCGTCTGCGGCTCCACTGGACGACGACACCGCTCGCCAGCGCGAGATCTCTGCGGCACTTCCCGATCTCGCGGCGCGGCTGGATAATCTGCCGGATGTCGAACGAACCGCGCTGGCCATGGTGCCGCCCATGTGGGGCTTCTCGTTTGAAGACCTCTTCATTCCGGGACGGGATTCGCTCCAATCGGTGGGGCCATTCGGACAACCAATCGTCTCGTTCGTATCGCCGGGCTACTTCGCGGCAACCGGAATGCGCATTCGGCGCGGGCGCGGGTTCGCCGCATCGGACCGACCCGGCGCCGAGCAGGTTGTGGTGGTGAACGAACTGATGGCGAGGAGCTATTGGCCCAAGGGAGATGCGCTGGGCAGTTGCATCATGCTGGAGCAACGCAGTGCGCCGTGCCGGCGCATTGTGGGCATCGTGACTGACGCACACATCAATCAGGTGACCGAGCAGCCGGCGCCTGCGTACTTCGTGCCGTTGGCGCAGGCGCCGGCTGGCAACAAGCCTGGTACGATCATCGTACGCGCGCGCGCAGGCCAGGTGCAAGCAGCACGTGTCGCGGTGATTCGCGAGATGAAGAACCGTCTGGGAACTGACGTCGTGCCACAGGTCATACCCATGGAGGCTGTGCTGGCGGCGAATTTCCACAAGTGGCAACTCGGCGCCACGCTCTTTTCCGTGGCTGGGCTGCTTGCGCTGGTGGTCGCCGCGGTAGGCATCTACAGCACGATTGCCTACGTCGTAGGCCAGCGCCGCCACGAGATCGGTGTGCGCATCGCGCTCGGTGCGCAGGGCGCGCACGTGGCACGGGTCGTGATTGCGCAGGGCGTGAAAGTTGTCATCGTGGGCGTGGTGATTGGCATCGCGGTGGCGTTGGCGCTCGGCAAACTGGTGGCGTCACTGCTGTATGGTGTGACGGCGCACGATCCGGTGGTGCTGGGGGCGGTGGCGGCGGTGCTCGTCATCGTGGCCATCGCCGCGTGCCTGGTGCCGGCGTGGCGCGCGGCGCGGGTGGATCCCATGGAGACGTTAAGGGCGGAGTAGCGAGCGTTCTGCCCGACCGGCGTCGTCCGTACCGGCCGACGCTGTTACGTCAGTGAGCCATACAGGGCAAAGGGCGTCCTGCTTCCGGCTTGCTTCGGAACGACGACGCATCCCTGCGCACCTCACGTGCCGTCCAACTCCACGGCTCGTCTGATACTCGATATGCGCAACGACTATGACGAGAGCGCACCGGAATGGGCTGGGTGCTGATGTTGCCGTCTGATTCATTGGGCACAGACGCAGAGTCGTTCCCGTGATCCGGTTGGAAATCATTCGTGCGCTTCGGCGACTGCGCGAAACGCCGCGCTTCTCTCTGTCCGTGGTTGCATCAATTGCCCTCGCGGTCGGGCCGATACTCGTTGCCTTCAGCGTCTTCGACGCGGCAGTGCTGTGGCACATGGCGGCCAAAGCCCCGGGCCACCTCCTCACGATTCGGTCGATTCGCACTGGACGTCGCAACACCACCATCACGCACGGTATCTCCTTTCCGGACTATCAGGATCTCAGAAGGGGCCTCCCGAATGGAGCGTCACGATACCTGACTGCGTGGACGACTCAGGATGTGAATGCCACACTTCCGGGGGGTGACCAATCGCTGCGCATCGCTGCCGCGGCTGGGGACTACTTTGCCATAGCCAATGCGCGGTTCGTACGAGGCCATTGGCCAGCGGAAGACGAGAGCGGACTCGTCGTCAGCGAGGCGCTCTGGCGCGAACTGAAGACTGATCACGAAGCGCCTGAGCTCACGATCTATGATCACCGCTACCGCGTCACCGGCGTCGTTAATGAATCCTTCCGTGGGTTGTATCCGAATGAGGGTATCGATGCCTGGATTCCGTTAAGCCTTCTTCCGCGCCTGACCGGAGATGCGGGGCTGCTGACGTACCGGGAGTTCGA
>DATNDS010000112.1:0-28275 GCA_035553215.1 Gemmatimonadaceae bacterium | reverse complement strand
CAAGCCGACCCGTACGTTGCGCGATACCGCACGGGGCGGCCAACGCTCGCGGCCCCCTGCGCGTTTCATGAAGGATGGCCGCGCGGTTCCACATTCTGGAGCAGCTGACCCATGCCCGACCTCGCCTCGCTGCACCCGCAGATCGTCCACTTCGTCATCGCCCTGCTCATCATCGGTGTGCTGGTGCGCGTCATATCCGTCATTCCGGGAGGTGCCACCCGCGCATTTCTCGGACCGATGGCGGCCATACTGATCTTCCTGGGCACCGCGGCCGCCATAGTCGCCGTGGAGAGCGGCGACGAAGCCCATGAATCCGTGGAGCAGATCCCCGGCGTACGGCCGGCGGTGGAGGAGCATCAGGAGTGGGGCGAACGCACGCGGAATCTCTTCATTCTCGTGAGCGCCCTGGAGATCGGCGTTCTGATCTTCGCCGTGCGCAAGCCAGGCGTGGCACGAGGACTCCGGATTGCCTCGGCGGTCGTGGGTATCGTGGGACTCTGGGTGATCTACGAGACCGGCGAACATGGCGGCAACGTCGTGTACCGGTACGCGGGTGGCGTGGGCACCTGGTCAGGCGACACGACCGACGTGCGACGATTGCTCGTGGCGGGGTTGTACCAGAACGCCCGCACGGACCGGGCGCAGGGCAACAAGGCGGACGCGGCGCGCCTGACCGACCAACTGGCGCAGCTCATGCCAACGGATCCCACCGTACGCCTGCTGCACATTCAATCGGTGCTCCACGATCGGAATGATCCACGTCGGGCGCTCGCCATGCTCGATTCGTTGCACGCTCCGGCGAACAACCGCGGCATTCAGATCAGGAAAGGTCTCCTGACAGCGGAGGCCCTGGATTCGGCGGGCATGCGCGACTCCGCGCGCGCGGTGCTGCAGACGCTCAGCAGGAAGTATCCCACCGTGCAATCGGTCACCGCTGCGCTGGGACGCATGAAGTAGGACATGCGTCCCGGCGGTGCATCTGCTGAAATCAGTTCTCTGCGGTCGCCAGTGCGCGCGCATGGATCACCGTCTCACCGGCGATGATCTGCGGCGCATCCGTCGTGAAGTCCGGGGTATTGGACTGGAGCCAGTTCGCGGCGGCTGTCGTGGACGCGGTGCATCCCGCTTCCGTCTCGAAGACTGACACCGTCGCAAGACCATCATCGCCCGTCTTCAGCGCGTAGTAGGCGTCAAAGCCCTTGATCCGCTGGACAATGGGTACGAAGCCAGCCTCGACCTGCTTCAGCGCATCGTCCACCGAACCCGATGTCACGGTGTAGTGCCGAATCACGGTATACATTGGTCCCTCCCGCAGTTGGCGCGTGCGCTGCCACTCGAATCCTGATGTTCCTTCCTGCGTTGTCCTCCAAGGTAAAAACGGAGGCTTCACGCTACTGGATGTTCAGGAATAGTCAAGACGAGTGGCACACGTCTGCTCCCCGCGCTGCGCGACGCAACGGCATGGCGTCATCCGGCCAGGCGTTCTACTCGGTGACCACGATGGTTCCGGTGAAGTTCGGGTACGCCGACGGCGGATGGTTCTGGCAGTGATAGGTGAAGGTGCCAGCCTTGTCGAACTCGAACGAGAAGGAGGCGCCGTTCGTGCTGCCACCGTAGGTCCCGCCTCCGCTGGGCGGCGCAAGCTGCCCGCTGTCCCAGAGCAAGGAATCACTGAACACCCTGTGCGCTACGACATCCTGGTTGGTCCAGGTGATCGTCGTACCGACCTTGACGGTATCCACTTTCGGGATGAACTGATAGTTCTGAATGCTGATGGCGGGGCTTCTGTTGCCCACAGGCGGTGGCGGCGGGTTGTTGTTCATGGTGCTCGTCGGACCCGAACCGGTGCCTCCGCACGCTGTCGCTACAGCTATTGCCGCGACTGCCGCCATACTCGCGATACGCATCATGCTCCTCCGGTGTGAGTGTATCCGGAAGGAGGAATCCGGCCGGCCTGGCGATCAGTTCCGCGACGCGCCCGATCAGGGAATGCCAAGCAGCTTGTGCGTCTGCAGGCTGAGCCGCCAGCGCGGATGAGCCAGGCAGTACTCGAGCGCGGCACGTGTGTTGTCGTGCAGCGCGGGCCCGTCCATGGGCTGCAGAAAGAAGTGGTCGAAGCGCAGTTCCTCGAAACGCTCGGGGCCGGCACGCTCCTGTGGGAACACGAGTTTGAGCTCGTTACCGCTCCGCACCACGATATCCGCATCCGCCTTGGGGCTGACACAGATCCAGTCGAGTCCGGCCGGCGGCTGCTGCGTGCCATTCGTTTCTACGGCGATCTCGAACCCTGCATCGTGCAGCGCGGCCACCAGCGGCGCGTCGAGCTGCAGGAGAGGCTCTCCGCCAGTGCAGACCACGAATGGCCTGGTTGAGCCGCGCAGCGGCACCGGCCACTGCGCGTGCACGGCGTCCGCGAGCTCGCGCGCGGAGGCAAAGCGTCCCCCGCCGGGCCCATCGACGCCGACGAAGTCCGTGTCGCAGAACTGGCACACGGCAGCCGCCCGATCGCGTTCACGACCCGTCCACAGATTGCAGCCGGCGAAGCGGCAGAACACGGCGGGACGCCCGGTATTGGCGCCCTCGCCCTGCAGCGTGTAGAAGATTTCCTTGACGGCGTAGCTCATGCGGGAGTGGCTCTCGCATGCCGGTAGGGCGCAGGGTCGGCAAGGCCGGCCTGCGCGAACCCGCGCAGACGGAGCAGGCACGCATCGCACTCGCCGCACGCGGCGCCCATGTCGTCCGGGTCGTAGCAGGAGCGGGTGAGCGCGTAATCCACCCCCAGCGCCGTGCCCGAGCGAATGATGTCGGCCTTGGTGAGCTGGAGCAGCGGTGCGTGAATGCTGAGCTGCTGTGTTCCGTCCACTCCGGCCCTGGTGGCGAGAGCCGCCAGCCGCCGGAAGGCGTCGAGATACTCCGGCCGGCAGTCGGGATAGCCGCTATAATCGAGCGCGTTGACGCCGATGAAGATGTCCTGCGCGGGAAGCACCTCGGCCCATGCCAGGGCGAAAGACAGAAAGATCGTATTGCGCGCCGGCACGTATGTCACCGGAATGTCCGACCCCATCTGCTCCGTGGTGCGCCCTTTCGGGACCGCGATGTCGCCCGTGAGCGCGGAGCCGCCGAAGAGGCGGAGGTCGATGTCCACCACGACATGACGCGTGACGTGCGCACGCGCGGCGATCCGGCGCGCCGCGTCCACCTCCACTTCATGGCGCTGGCCATAGCGGAAGGTGAGCGCGCACGGCTCGAAGCCGCCAGCGTGGGCCATGGCGAGCACGGTGCTGGAGTCCAGGCCGCCGCTCAGCAGCACCACAGCAAGCGGGCGCGCGCCATTCCTGCCATTATTCACGTCCATGCGCTAAGAATAGGCACCATTCTCCGCCAACGCAGCCGCCGCACCGCGCCTTCCGCCACGCCGCGGCGCACGCCGCCGGCCCTACGCCAACGACACCATGCCGACGCCCGCGATTCTCGAGACCTTTCCCAATCCGCGCCCGGGGCGCTCGTATGAAATCCGTCTGGAGTGCCCGGAATTCACATCGCTCTGCCCCGTGGGTGGCATCGAGGGCGACGCGCGCGAGCTTTCCCTGCTCACGGGCGGCGCGCCCGACTTCGGCACGATCCGCATTGCCTACATCCCGGGCGCCGTGTGCATCGAACTCAAGAGCCTCAAGCTCTATCTCTGGAGCTACCGCAACGACGGCGTGTTCTACGAAAATGCCGTGAACACCATCCTCGATGATCTCGCCGCGCGGGCGCAACCGGTGTGGATGGAGGTGAGCGGTGACTTCAACGTGCGCGGCGGCATTCGGACCGTCGTGACGGCGCACCACGGCACACGTCCTGGCGCGCCCGTCACACCCTGACAGCTCCGTGCCAGCTCGTCGCGCTCAGTGCACTCCGGCGTGCTCCACCGCCGGCTCCGGCGACCAGGTCCAGTGCTGCACCTCCGGCATGTCCTCGCCATGCGCGACGATGTAGGCGCGATGTTCCGCGAGCTTCTCCTCGAAGAAGCCGATGCTCTCGTCATGGCCCGTGCGCCGCAGTGCTTCGATCGCGAGATCATAACGGCTCATTCCATTCAGCACCGTCATGTCGAACGGCGTCGTGGTGGTTCCTTCCTCCACGTAGCCACGAACGTGAAAGCGCTGCGGATTGGGGCGGTGATAGATGATCTCGTGCACGGCATCGGGATACCCGTGGAACGCGAACACCACCTGCATGTCGGTGCCGAACAACGCGGCAAAGCGCGCGTCGGGCAGCCCGTGAGGGTGGTCCCGCTGCGACTGCAGCGTGTAGAGATCCACCACGTTTACCACGCGTACGCGAAGCGATGGCGCGGCGCGACGGAGCCACCAGGCTGCCGCCAGCGTCTCGCGGGTGGGCACATCCCCCGCGCACGCCAGCACGACGTCCGGCTGGTCACCGTCGGTCTCCGCCCACGTCCAGCGGCCGGCGCCCTGGGCACAGTGCCGCGCCGCATCCTCCATGGCCAGCCACTGCGGCATGGGCTTCTTGGACGCCACAATGAGATTCACGTAGTCGCGACTGCGCAGGCAGTGATCGATCGTGGAGAGCAGCGTGTTGCCATCGGGCGGTAGATAGATACGCGCGATCCGCGCCTTCTTGGTCATGAGCATGTTGATGAAGCTCGGACCCTGATGACTGTAGCCGTTGTGATCCTGTTCCCACACGTGACTCGTGATCAGGTAGTTGAGCGACGCGACCGGCACGCGCCAGGCCACCTCGCGTGACATCTTCAGCCACTTCGCGTACTGCTGCATCATGGAATCCACGATCGTGAGAAACGCCTCGTAGCAGGCAAAGAGGCCGTGTCGCCCGGACAGCAGATAGCCCTCGAGCCATCCTTCGCAGCAATGCTCGCTCAACACTTCCATCACGCGCCCGTCGCGCGCGAGAAATTCGTCCGACGGCACCATGGGCAGCATGAAGGCCCGCTCCGTGGCCTCAAACACGGCCTGCAGGCGATTGGATGAGGTCTCGTCCGGACAGACCAGCCGGAAATTCCGCGTCTGTGCGGTCGCACGGAACAGGTCGCGCAGGAATGGCCCAATGACTTCCGTATTCCGCTCGATGATGGCGCCCGGGGCCGGGACCGTCACTGCATACCGGGCGTAGTCCGGCAGCTCGAGCGGCACGAGACGCGTGCCGCCGTTGGCGCTTGGGCTGCGTCCGAGACACAGTTCCGCCTTGGGGAACGACGCCACGACGGACGCGCGGGCGCGACCGGATTCGTCGAACAGTTCCTCGGGACCGTAGCTTCGCATCCAGTGCTCGAGGATCGCCAGGTGTTCAGGATTCGTGGCGGGATCTTCGATGGGAATCTGATGCGCATGAAACGTCCCTTCGAGCGGCCTGCCATCGAGCATCGCCGGCGCACCCCACCCCTTGGGTGTACGCAGGATGATCACCGGCGGGCGCGGCAGATCGTCCAGATGACCGGCGCGCGCTTTCGCTTGGCGCTGGCGGAGCAGTCCATGGGCCCAGTCCATCGCGGACCACATCTCCCGGTGCACCGGCAGCGGATCATTGCCCGCCACCTCACGCGGCTCATACCCCATGCCCGTGAAGAACTCGCGCAGCTCGCGCTCCGCGAAGCGTGCGAGAATTGACGGGCCGGAGAGCTTGTACCCGTTGAGATGCAGAATGGGGAGCACCATCCCGTCGCTGGCCGGGTTCATGAAGCGGTGGGAGTGCCATGCGGCAGCGAGCGGTCCGGTCTCCGCTTCGCCATCGCCAATGAGACACGTCACAAGGAGATCGGGATCGTCGAGCGCCGCTCCCGCGGCGTGCGCCAGCGAGTAGCCGAGCTCGCCCCCCTCGTGCAGCGAGCCTGGCGTGAGCGCCGTCACATGGCTGGGGAATCCTCCAGGCCAGGAGAACGCGCGCACGAACCGGTTGAGTCCCGTTTCGTCGAGCGCGTATTCGGGATAACGCTCCGTGAGCGTGCCTTCCAGATAGACGTTGGCCAGTACGCCAGGCGCGCCGTGTCCGGTGCCCACGACGTAGAGCGCGCGTACGCTCGTATCCTGAATGAGCCGGTTCAGGTGCGCGTACACGAGATTGATGCCCGGCACCGTGCCCCAGTGGCCCAGCAGCCGCTTCTTGATGTGGCGGGGTTCGAGCGGCCGCCGGAGCAGCGCGTTGTCGCACAGGTACAACTCGGCGAGGCTCAGATAATTCGCCGCGCGAAACAGCATCTGGAGTTGATCGAGTCGCTCCGGGGACTGCGTCATGACACACCTCCTGTCACGCACGACGCGCGTCACGCGAGCAGGCGAGCCGCGTGTCGTGCAATCATCAATTCCTCGTTCGCGCCGATGACCCGGACAGTCACCGCCGCGGCCTCCCGCGACACCACGGTCGCGCCGGCCTGGTTCCGGTGCGCATCGAGCTCTATGCCCAGCGCCTCGAGCCCCTGACAGATTCGTTCGCGCACCGCCGGCGCGTGCTCTCCAATGCCACCGGTAAACACGAGCGTATCGAGCCCCCCGAGCGCCGCCGTATACGCGCCAAGGAACCGGCGTACGCCATAACAAAACATATTCACGGCGTCCGCCGCACGCGCATCGGTGGACTCCTGGTCGAGCAGCTCCCGCATGTCGCCCGTGCGCTCCGATACGCCGAGCAGACCCGAGCGCGTGGACACCAGCTCGGCGACCTGATCGACAGACAGTCCGTCCGCACGCATGAGGTACAGCAGCACACCGGGATCGAGATCACCGGAGCGCGTACTCATGAGGAAACCGCCGTTCGGCGTCAGTCCCATGCTCGTGTCAATGCTGGCACCATCGCGAACCGCCGTGAGACTCGCGCCGCTACCCAGGTGCGCGATCACGACCCGGCGCCCGAGCCGTCCGTCGCGTCGCAGATGGTCCACGACGTATTCGCAGGACAGTCCGTGGAAGCCGTAACGCTGCACACCGCGTTCCGCGAGTGCGCGTGGCAACCCGAACCATTGGGCCACGCGCGGCATCGACCGGTGAAAGGCCGTATCGAAGCAGGCAACCTGCGGCACGCCGGGGAGCAGCCGGGAGAGCGTCTCGAGCGCACCGAGCTCGCGCGGCAGATGCAGCGGGGCGAGGGGAAGCAGCTCCCGCAGCGTCCTGACTATGGCCGGGGTCACACGCACCGGCTCCTCGAACTTCGAGCCGCCGTGCACCAGGCGGTGTCCTGCGCCGCGGATGCCGCCGACATGGCCTTCGCGCTCGAGCAGCCCGACCATCCAGTCGAGTGCAGAGGCAGGCGTCGCGGCGCGCAATCGCTCCGCCGTCGCCTCGCCCGTTCCCCGTGCCACGCTCGCGCTGGGTGCATCGCCGCCAATGCCGCTGACGGTCCCCGCCAGCAGCCGGGTTTCCGCCTCTCCTGTGTCGTAGAGCGCAAACTTGAGACTCGAGGAACCGCTGTTGAGCGCGAGTATGGACATGAGATCCGGGTGTGAGGTGTGAGCGGCACGACGGCCTCTCGACGGCGGCATCTCGACGATAGTAC
The DNA here is from genome assembly GCA_035553215.1 of Gemmatimonadaceae bacterium. Taxonomy (GTDB): domain Bacteria; phylum Gemmatimonadota; class Gemmatimonadetes; order Gemmatimonadales; family Gemmatimonadaceae; genus JADGGM01. The sequence goes on along the minus strand of DATNDS010000112.1, from coordinate 20,763 downwards.
ATCTGGTGTCACATATTCCACCCTCACTCCAACCCCGCCACCCGAAATTGTCCTACCATCTCGTATGCATAGGCAGCGGCCCTGCCGGGCAGCGCGCGGCGGTACAGGCCGCCAAGCTCGGCAAGCGTGTCGCGGTGATCGAGCGACGCGGTGCGCTCGGCGGCGTGTGCGTTGCCACCGGAACGATTCCGAGCAAGACGTTCCGGGAAGCCGTTGCCCGCACCATGATCCGCGAGTCCTTCGCGGATGCCCAGACCGCCGGGGTGATGCCGCAGCGACCGACCGCCCAGCAACTCCTCGCACGTGTGGACCAGGTCATGTGTCGTGAGGCGGACGTCATCGCGAAGCAGCTTCAGCGCAATGGCGTGGATGTCGTGCGTGGCGAGGCGTCGTTCATCGACCCGCATCGCCTTCGTGTCCGCGCCGGCGAGGGTGCCACGGAGCTCGAAGCCGACTCGGTACTCATCGCCGTGGGGACGACGGCCGCGCCGCCGCCATGCGCGGCGCCCGATGGCGACGTCATCATCACGAGCGATGATATTTGCGGGCTGCAGGCGCTGCCGCGCACGCTCGCTGTCGTGGGGGCCGGCGTGATCGGCATTGAATACGCATCCATGTTCGCCGCGCTCGGCGTCGAGGTCACGCTCGTGGACAAGCGCACGCGTCCGCTGGAATTCCTCGACGGCGAGATCGTTGACGAGCTGCTGCACCAGCTTCGCGACCGGAGCGTGACGTTCCGGGGTGGCGAAGCGGTGTCGCGGCTCGAGATTCGCCAGGGGCCGCCGCGCCGCGCCGTCCTGGAGCTGGAGTCGGGCAAGCGGATCGTGTCCGACATGGCGTTGTTCTCGGTTGGCCGCACCGGTGCCACGTCGGGGCTGGGACTGGAACGGGCCGGGCTCGCGGCGGACGATCGGGGGCGCATTGCCGTGGATGCCATGTTCCGGACATCCGTGCCGCACATTTACGCCGCCGGGGACGTCATTGGCTATCCCAGCCTCGCAGCCACGTCGAGTGAGCAGGGCCGGCTTGCCGCCTGCTACGCGCTCGGCGCACCGGCGCATCCCATGACGACGCACTTCCCGATTGGCATCTACGCCATTCCCGAGGTGTCCATGGTGGGGGCGCCGGAGCACGAGCTGACGGCAGCACGCGTGCCCTACGAGGTGGGGGTGGCGCGCTACCGCGAGATTGCGCGCGGGCAGATTCTCGGCGATGACAGCGGCTTCTTCAAAATGCTCTTTCATCGCGAGACGCGCTGCCTGCTCGGCGTGCACATCATCGGGAGCGGGGCCACCGAGTTGCTGCACATCGGGCAGGCTGTCCTGGGGCTGGGTGGAGGGCTCGACTACTTTCTCGACACCGTGTTCAACTATCCCACGCTCGCCGAGTGCTACAAGGTGGCGGCGCTCAATGCGGCGAACAAACTCTCCAGCTGAGGGACCGTGCTGATGCGCCATGTCCGGAATGTCACCGTGAGGCTGCTGTTCGGCTTGCTCGTCGCCGCCGGATCACTTCATGCGCAGGATCGAGGCGGCGCATCGGCCTGTGATTCGGTCCGGACAGATGTTCTGATGGGCACGGCCATCGCTTCGATCGCCGGCATCGGCGCCGACACCGCGGCGCCGCGCGTCCTGCTCCAGACGGCGTTAGCGGCGCTCTCCGACGACGTGCCGAAGCCGCAGGGCGTTGCGCAGGTGGATGTGAACGCCGGCCTCGTGGTGGCATCGCTGCGCGGTGCCCAGTCGCTGCCGCGCCACGGCGATTCGGCCAGGCTGACCGCCGGTCCGCACCTCGTTCTGCGGGCCGCGCTGGATTTCGTACTGCACAAATCCGGAAGGATCACCGGTGTGCAGGTGGCTTTCGCGGATGCGGGCGCGTACGCGGATTCGCTCCGTGACTGGCTGAGCCGCGATAGCGACGGTCACCTGTACGTGCCATTCCCGGCGGACTTCGCGCGTGACAGCGTCCGGCTTCGTTTCAGCATTGCATTGAGCGCGGACTCCAGCGCGATTCAGCAGCCGCTGTTTCGCGTTGCAGAGCCGCGCACGGTGACGCGGAGCGCGCGGCTCGCGCCCCGCACGCTCCCGCCGGCCTATCCATCGCGCGCGGAAGGCAGGGGCGAGTGGGCCGACATCCTCGCCGAGTTTGTCGTGCGTCCCAATGGGTCAGTGGATGATCAGAGTCTCCACGTTACCCCGCTGGCGCTCGCCGCGCCCTCGGACAGCGAGAGCACTCGAGCGTTCATCAACGCCACGCGCGGCGCGGTGAAGCACTGGCGGTTCTCACCGGCCAGTCGCGCCGGCTGCCAAGTGGCGCAGCGGGTCCTGGTGCCCGTCTACTTTCAGGCGCGCGTGAACTGACGCGCTGTTTCCCGGTGCGGCCGGTCAGCGCGCCGCCGCGGTCTGATAGAGCGCGGGCCACTCCGCCGCGAGATTTTTCAGCTTGGGCGCGTCGTTGATCACGATGTACGGGTAATCCGGATGCTTGATCGCGAAATTCTGGTGGTAATCCTCCGCTGCATAGAACCCCTTCAGGGGAACGACCTGTGTCGCGATGGGCGCCGAAAAGGACTTCGCGGAACCGAGTTGCGCGATGTACGCCGTCGCGATGCGTTGCTGCTCCTGACTGGCATAGAAGATCGCTGACCGGTACTGCGGACCCGCGTCCGGTCCCTGGCGATTCACCTCCGTTGGATCGGTCGCGACGGAGAAGAACACCTTGAGCAGCCGGCCGTACGTGACGCGCGACGGATCGTACGTGATGCGCACGGACTCGGCGTGTCCGGTCTCACCCGTGCTGACCTGGTCGTACGTGGCGGTGCCGGCGGTTCCACCGGCGTAGCCCGCCGTGACGGCGGTTACGCCCTTCACGTGCTGGAAGACGAGCTGCAGGCCCCAGAAGCAGCCGCCCGCCAGCACCGCCGTACTGGTGCCGGATCGTGAGGCGAGCGGCTCGTCGACCGTCGGATCAGGCAAATGCACCGGGAACGACGCCGCGGGCCTCGCGCTGCTGTTCGCGAGTGCCGTGGCCGCGAGCACGAGACCGCAGATCGCGGTGCCGAGCAGAACTGGGGAACGCACGGGAAGTACCTCGAAGAGATCGCCGGGACGAGCGCGGCACGCGCCGCACTCGTCACCGGACCGTCAGGGGTGTTTCGGCGCGGAGGCGCGGCCTTCGTGTTGTGCCTTTGCCGTCTGGTTCTGCGTGTGCGGCTGGAAGAGCGCCAGATACTTGCCGTATCCCTGGGCCGCGAGCTCGCTCACCGGAATGAACCGCATGGCCGCCGAGTTCATGCAGTAGCGCTGACCCGTCGGCGCCGGCCCGTCGTTGAAGAGGTGACCCAGATGCGAGTCGGCATGCGCCGAGCGCACCTCGGTGCGTTGCATCATCAGCGCGTTGTCCTGCTTGTACTTGATGTCGCTGGGCTCCAGCGGCTTCGTGAAGCTGGGCCAGCCCGTTCCCGAGTCGAACTTGTCCAGCGAACTGAACAGCGGCTCACCCGACACGACGTCCACGTAGATACCTGCCTCGTGGTTGTTCCAGTAGGCATTGTGAAACGGTGTCTCCGTGGCCGCATGCTGCGTGACATCGAACTGCAGCGGCGTGAGTTTCTTCTGCAAGTCCTTTTCGGATGGCTTGTGATACGTCATGGACTGGCTCCAGGTAGCCGGCGCCTGTGCGCGCGCGGTACGCGCGATGCCCAGGCAGAGGAATGCGGCGGCGAGCGCGACACCTGTTCGCGCGCCTGATCGCGATGCGTGCCTCATGCTGTCTCCCTTTTCTGACAGTGTGTGGTCGTCATCTTGTACACCGTGCGGCGCAATATGCGCCATCCGCCGCCGCGCTGCCCGGAGAACCATGCAGGGCGAGCTCGGCAGCCAGCCAAGCTCGCCCTGCGGCCCTCCAGGCGGCGGCGAGGAGATGTTCAGTGCGTCAGGCTGACCAGGATCATGAATGACCGATTCTTGTAACTGGTTCCAGAGGAGACCGTCGAGAGCTTGAGATCGCGCAGCCCATAGACATAGCGTCCCTCGAGACCCAGCACGCCACCCAGTCGGACGCCGGCTCCCACAACGGCGGCATAATCGGTTTTCGGTCGGTCCGTGGCGGGGCAGTCGAAACCGTTCGACGTGCGGCAGCTCACCTCGAAGGACATCTGGGGACCGGCATACACGTACGGCCTGACGACGCCCACCGGAACTCCGGCTGTGAGATAGATGGGGACGTCGACGTAGTCGAGCCGCGTTGCCGCCAGCGCATCGGGCGCATCGGACTTGGCGCCGCGCTGTGCATAGAGCGCATCGACCCCGATGCCGAAAATGCCGAAGCTGGCATTGGCCGTGAGACCGCCCGTAAACCCGGTGCGGTCGGACAGATCTCCCGGCAGGACACCCTGATTGGAAATGCTTCCGAACGACGCCCCTGCCTTGATGCCGAATTGGGCCTGCGCCGCAGGGGCGATGAGAAGCGAGAGACCCAGGGCCAGCAGACCAGGCTTCATATTCGTCATAAACACGCTCTCAGTGCGATGGCCTCGGGCGCGCAGTCTCTTCCGCAACCTGCTCGAGGCTCGTTGACCAACGAACTGCGCAACGGGCAACATACGGGCCAGAGCAGCACGGCCGTGCAAGCAGCCTTCGCCCGTTCATGAGCACACGGTGGTGTCGTCACCTCCTGCCTGAATGTCGTCAACGACCGAGTGATTGCATCATCGCCTCCGGATACCGATTCCCGGCCGCCACTCCTCTGGGTGCGACCGCGCTGATGCGCGCCAGATCGGCTGACGTCAGCGTGATATCCGCCGCCGCGATATTCTCCTCCAGATACCGGCGGTGCTTCGTACCCGGAATCGAGACGATGTCCTGCCCCTGCGCCAGCACCCAGGCCAGCGCGAGCTGTGATGGTGTACAGCCGCGTTGCGCCGCAAGTTCCTTGATGTGCCGAACGAGCTCGAGGTTCTTCTCGAAATTCGCGCCCTGAAACCGCGGCGAGGTGCGACGATAATCGTCCCTCGGCAAGTCATCCACCGTCTTGAATCGGCCGGTGAGGAAGCCGCGTCCCAGAGGACTGTATGCGACGAATCCGATGCCGAGCTCCCGACACGTGGGGAGGACTCCGGATTCCGCGTCGCGGCTCCAGAGGGAATATTCCATTTGCAGCGCGCTGATCGGGTGTACGCGGTGCGCGCGCCGGAGCGTTTCGGGCGCGGCCTCGGAAAGACCCAGAAAGCGCACCTTGCCACGGTGCACGAGTTCGGCCATCGCGCCTACGGTCTCCTCGATGGGCACGTCGGGGTCCACGCGATGCTGATAGTACAGATCGATGACGTCGACACCAAGCCGTTCGAGCGAGCCGTCACAGGATGCACGCACATACTCCGGGCGGCCGTTCACCGCGCGGGCACGCGGATTGTTCGGGTCTCGGACAACGCCAAACTTGGTGGCGAGAATGACGCGATCGCGCATCCCCTTGATCGCGCGACCGACGAGCTGTTCATTCGTGTGCGGCCCGTAGATATCCGCGGTATCGAGCAGCGTGACGCCCAGCTCGATGGCGCGATGAATGGTCGCGAGAGATTCGCTGTCGTCGCGACCGCCATAAAACTCGGACATCCCCATGCAGCCGAGACCGAGCGACGCGGTCGTGAGTCCCTGACGACCCAGGCGGCGAGTCTTGAGCATGACAGTACCTTTGGATTGAGAACCGGGGGCATTTCGGCTGCAAGTGCTGTGCTACGCGGTAATGCGACGCACAGGAAGATCGGCTCCCGGAACGGGAATGTACCGAAGCGCGCGGGATTCACGCCGTACCACCGCACCCGAATGCGATATCTGGGAAACAAGACCAGGCTGCTGGACTTCATTGGTCAGGTGCTGGATGACAACGCCATTCGCGGCGGACGTGCGTTCGATGCGTTCGCGGGGACCGCGAGCGTCAGCCGCTTCCTGAAGCAGCGCGGGTTCGAGGTCTGGTCGTGCGATCTCATGACGTACAGCTACATCCTGCAGCAGGCCGGCATCGAGCTCGACGCGCTGCCCGCGTTTGCGGCACTGCGGGCAGCAGATGGCGCGGTGCGCGAGACCCTCGAGCATCCGTGCTGCCAGCGCCGTGCCGGCGAGATGCCGGGCGCACAACGCGAACTCTGGAACGATGCGAGCGATCCCCGGCATCCGGCCAGCCAGGTGCTCTCCTACCTCGAACAGGCACTGCCGCCCTGTTCCGGGTTCATCACCCGCGAGTATTCGCGACACGCCACCGGTGGCGACGACGGCGGCCGGATGTACTTCACCGCCGCGAACGGGCAGCGCATCGATGCCGTACGCACGCGCGTCCATGAATGGCGCTCCGCGGGACTGCTGACTGATCACGAACAGGCGCTGCTGCTCGCGTCGCTGCTCGAAGGCGCTGACGCGGTGGCGAACACCACGGGGATCTACGCCGCCTACGTGAAGGCCTGGCAATCGAATGCCCGCCGGTCGCTGCGACTCGAATTGCCCGATGTCGTGGCCGGAGCCGGACTCGCCTGTCGCGCGATGCTGGGCGATGCCAATGAGGTCGTGCGCAGCGTGGGCCGGCACGAGCTGCTCTATCTGGACCCACCCTACAACACGCGGCAGTACAGCGCGTACTATCACGTGCCGGAGGTCATCGCCGCCGGCTGGTTTCACGCCGAACCGGAGGTGCGCGGCAAGACGGGTCTCATTCCGGACGGCGACAGGAAATCACGCTGGTCCACGCGCGGCGGATGTGTCGATGCACTCGATGAGTTGATCAGCCGTGCCGAGGCGCGCTACGTACTCATGAGCTACAACAGCGAAGGGATCATTCCGGAAGACGAGATTCGCCGGATTTTTCGCGACCACGGCGAACCGTCAAGTTTCCGCGTGTACGAACGCCGCTACGCGCGCTACCGCGCTGACCGGGAGCATGAGCAGCGTCGCTACGCCGCGAACAGCGTGACAGAGAAGATCTATTTCGCGCGACTGCGACCGTGAACTGACCGCTCACGGGCGCTCGCCGGTCACGCACTTCACGCAGAACAAGGTCGTGCCCAGATGGCTGGCGCGCCCGGCCTCGGTTGTAACCCAGTCGCGCACCTGCCAGGGCGGGTCGTGCCGCACGTGCTGCGTGTGACCGCACTCCAGTTCGGCCACCCAGTGATGCTCCTCGTCCCGGTGATAGCCAATGATCCGGCGGGGAACCGCGTCGCCGGCGTTCGTGGATGAGCGCATGATGCGGATGATCGAACGACGCTCGGGGAATGGCAATGGCGGGATGGCGAACGGGCCGGACACCCGCAGGTGTCCGGCCCGGAACCAGTCGTCCCGCCGAGCCTCAATGATCCATCGTCGCGAACTGCTTTGGCGTGCCCACCTGAATGAGGCCGACCGCGCCCTTCTGGGCGTCCGCGAAGCTGTGGGTCACGAAGGCGTAAAGTCCTTCCCCGCTCTGCTTCGCGTCGAAAACGGTTTCGAACACCGCACCGCCGCCCGCCGGCACGGCATACGTCTGGACGTCGCTCAACACGTGCGCGGGATCACCATCCGGGTAGACCCGATTGAAGATCGCGCCCACGATGTGGAAGTCACTCGTGAGGCTCGGGCCCGCATTCACCACGTAGAGCCGCACGCGATCACCAACGTTGACGTGCAGCGGGTGGTCCTTGTACTGGAACGCGCGGCCGTTGAACACCACCTGACTCGCCTCTTTCTCCTGCGCCGCCGCGTAGTCCGGCTGCGCATCCGTTCCGCCGGGACCATCCTTCGCGTAGAACTCACTCTGCACCAGAACGAATTCGTGATCGGCCTTCGTGCCCCACCCATCGCGCGGATCAACGATCATCGTCATGTACATGCCCTGCATGAGGTGCATGAGCACGGGTGGCGTGCCGCAGTGCACGAGGAACGCGCCGGGGTCGGTAGCCGTAAACTCGAACTGCAGCGAATCCCTGGGCATGATCGCGCGGTACGCGACGTTCGCTGGAACGCGCGCCGCATGGAAGTCGATCGAGTGCGGCATGGGCGTCTCGTTGACCACGGTGATCCGTACCAGATCTCCCTGGCGCACGTGCATGACAGGACCTGGCACGGTGCCGCCAAAGGTCCACCCTTCGTAGCTGATGCCCGGCGCGATCTGCAGCTTCGCGTCCATGATCGGAATGCGGAACTCCTTCACAGGCGCGGGATCGAGCGGAGGCAACTGTGCCAGGTAGGCGGGTGTCGTCGGTGTTACGGTGTGCGCGAAATCCGTTCGGGCCACCGACAGATGCGGGTGGTTGTCCGTGTGGAAGGCGGCGGTCGCCAGCACGGTTGCTCCAGCGGCAATTGTCGTGAACAGCACTCGTTTGCGGATCATGTTCCCCCTCCGGGGCGGATCGTTCGTGGTTCGTGCCTGTACGATCGCCGGCCCAGGGTGTCGGGGGAGTCGGGAGATGCTGGAACTTTCGTGCGTGATCCGCGCACGGCTGTGTCAGGGATACGCTGACACGTCGCACCGATAGGTCTTTGCCCTACACAGGTCACGGAATTCGCCCGATCGTGCGTGCTGGGCACCTGTCGCATCCTGTCAGGTGGGTCAACATTGGTGCATGCGCCTGCACGCACGAGGGCAATTTCAGCGGCCGGAGGCTCTGCACCGCCCCACGACAGGAGGTACCAATGCGACAGTCGATTCTGGTCGGAACACATGGCAAGGCCGGTGCGGCGGGAGCACTACGCGCCGCCGAGGCGTTGGCGTCGCGGCTCGACGCCGCGGTGCAGGTCATTACCGTCCTCGAGCCGTTGCCAGCGTACGACTACGGGTTCGGGCCCGTCTTCGTCCCGGATGAGCGGATGGAAGAGGAGCGGCGTGTGGCCCGGGCAGCAGAGATCCGCAAGCAGTTGCGCAATGTGGTCGGCACGGCGAGCGACGGATGGGAAATCTCCTGCCGCACGGGTTCCGTGGGCGCCGCGATCGTCGACGCGGCGCGGTCGGAAGAAGTTGTCGCCATCGTGCTGGGCATCGGGCGCCACGCGCCATCCGACCGCCTGCTTGGCGGCGAGACTGTGTTGCACGTGAGTCGCGCCGCTACGGTTCCGGTGCTGGCCGTAACAGAGGACGCGACGGGACTACCAGCCCGCGTGCTCATCGCGACGGACTTCAGCGTCTCCAGTTTGCATGCCGCACGCGTCGCGACGCAGTTCATCGCCCAGGGTGCACAGGTGACGCTCGCGCACGTGATGCCGCAGATCGATCTGCTCGACGCGGGACGCGCCGAATGGGAACGGGTCTACCGGACAGGCGTGGAAGCGTCGGCAGAGCGAATGATCGCGGACATCGATCCGACGGACCTGAATCACTTCAACGTCGTCGTCCTGCAGGGGGATCCCGCGGAGCAGCTCATTGCGCTCGCACGTCGCACGCCGGTGGAGCTCATCGCCGCGGGAAGCCACGGGCGCAAGGGACTCGAGCGGCTGCTGCTCGGCAGCGTAGCCACAAAGCTCCTGCGCGCGGCACGCTGTTCGGTGTTGCTTGCGCCCCCGGATGCCGTACGTGCCCGCTCTGAACCGACGGAGCTTTCCATGCACACCGCGAGCATTGGATTCGGGGCTACCGATCGGACACCGGTCATCCAGTGATGCTGACGCCGATGAGTCTGCCCACGACGTAGGTCAGAGCCGCGGCGCCGAGGCCAATGAGCAGCGACCGCATGCCGGACCGGAGCACGCTCCTCCCCGTGAGGAGCGTGATGCCGGCGCCGATGAGAAAGAGCGCAGCCGCACTCACCGTAATGCTGGCGATCAACGCAACAGTGCCGCGCAGGAATACAAAGGGAAGCACCGGCACGATCGCGCCTGCCGCAAAAAGGAAGAACGAGGTAATGGCGGCTTCCCAGGGCGATCCGCCACGCTCGCGGGGGTCGATGCCCAGCTCCTCGCGCGCGAGCGTATCGAGAGCGGTGTCCGGCGTGGACAGGAGACGGGCGGCGAGTGAGCGGGCCTGGTCCTCCGGCAGTCCCTTGGCCTGGTAGATCAGCGCCAGCTCCTCCGCTTCCTCCTCCGGTGCGGCAGCCAGCTCCTGCTGCTCAATGCCGAGCTGCCGTTCATTCAACTCGCGCGAGCTCTGCACGGACAGCCATTCCCCCATTGCCATGGAGCCTGCGCCCGCCAGGAGTCCGGCGAAACCGGTGACCAGCAGCACCCGCTCGGACACGGCGGCGCCGGCCACGCCCATGACGAGGCTCAGGTTCGAGACGAGTCCATCGTTCGCGCCGAGGACAGCTGCACGCAACGCATTCCCGCCGATCGTGCGATGTCGCCCCTCGTATCGTGCGAGTATCGAACCTTCGACGCCATCCTGGCTCGACCCGGCGATCGCGCGCAGCAGGCGTCCATGCAGGCGTTCCTGCACGGGCATCGCCGTACCGCTCGATTCCGGCTGCCGATCATATGCGCTGGAATCGGCAGCCTCCCGGCCAATCGCGACAGGGAGAATGAGACCAGCGCCGAAGCGTCGCGCCAGGCGCACGAGCACGCGCACACGCCAGCCGGCGCGGCGCGACGGGACCGACGATCCCGCCGCCCGCAGCAAATTCTCCCAGCGCGCCGCGTGTTCATCCTCGGTCGCGGCCAGCCTCCGGTAGACACTGGCGAGCTGCGGCCGGGGCTCCGCCTCCGCCATCGCGCGATACAGCGTCGCGCTGTCCACCTCTCCCTGCAGATTTTCGCGGTAGCGCTGGATGTCACGTGCGGAGGGTGCGCTTACCGGAGTCGTGGCGGACATATTCTGTTCGCTAGTCCTCAACCTCGAGGTGCCCGCGCATGCCAAGCGCCGAATGCGGGTCGCACTGAAAGTAATAGTGCCCCTTCGGCATGGTGACCGGGATGTCCAGCGTCTGCCCGGGGAGCTGCAGCAGATCGCTCGCGGGGGGCAGCCCGCTGCGCCCCGGATTGGAATCCGGCAGAAAGTGTACGTTGTGCACGCCGGTCACGAGCGTGAAGCGGATGACATCGCCCTGTTCCACTTCCAGCTTGTTGGGCTTGAAGTAATTGCCGGTTTCGTCCGTGTGCAGTTCCACGACGACGATCTTTCGTCCGGGCGCGGGTCCGGTGGCCGGTGCGGCACTCGGTGCGGCGCTCGAAGGCGCCGCGCCGGGAGCCGCATTGCTGTCGCCCGTTTTCGTGCCGCAGGCCACGAGCGCCAGTGCGCTCGCGAGGATCATGCCGTGATGCAGTGCGTTCCGTGTGATCATTGGTAGCGTTCTCGCTGAATGAGCCGGTGAATACGTGAAGGAGGGCCGACCGGGCATTCAGACCAGCCGGCGTGAACCCGACGCATGATCAGAAATCCTTGCGCCGGAAGACTCGCTGCCCAATGGCGACGGGAATCGCGACCCAGAGCGCCAGTGCGGCGCCTGCCAGGATCGAACCGGTCCATCCGCCCAGGAGCCGCTGGAACACCGCGCCCGTGTACCCCATGAGCGCCGCGAGATCGAAGCGCAGCAGTAGGAGCACACGGGCCAGATCAACGGGATTGGCCAGCACCATCGCCAGCACGGGCTTCTCCATGGGGTGGTCCGCGAACAGGGCGACAAGCAGCAGCACCAGGCCATCGTAGAAGAGCGCGAACAGCAGCCAGACGCCGATCGCCACACCGACCCCGTGCAGGCGATCTTCCACGCGCAGCGCGATCAGGAAAGCCAGTGCAGTGAACACCGCGGTGAGCGCGGCCCCGGCGAACACGAGCACGGCGAGTGTGCCGGCATCCGCGGCGCGCGCCGCCCCGTTCATCGCGAAGGGAATGGCGATCCCCGCACCGAGCGCCATCGCGAGCGGCGCCGCGAGCCCCAGATACAGACCGGTGAAGAGCTGGCTGCGCCGCACCGGTTGTGCCAGGAGCAACTCGGTGAATTCGCGCGCGCCGTACACGTACACCGTGCCGAAGACGATAGTCACGAGGGGTACCACGAAGAGCACGACGCTCGTGAGACTGAGCAGTGCTTTCGTCCCATCGGCCGAAAACCGCAGCAAGCCCTCGGCGGCCGCGAAGAAGAAAAGCGTGTAGACCAGCAGCCAGCGGCTGCGGACCAGGTTGCGTACGCCATAGCCCGTGACCTTCAGGGTCGTCGTCATGCGGCCATCCCCCGCCGCATCATCACGGCAACGGCACGCTCGAGATTCGTCTGGCTCGTCATGTGCTTGAGGTCGAACAGCGTGCCGACGTACGCGACGCGGCCATCCACGAGAAACGCGACATCGTCGGCCAGCTCCTCGAGCTCGCTCATGATGTGCGACGTGAGTACGACAGTCCGCCCCGCGCCGCGGACGGAGAGAATCCTGTCCTTGAGCATGCTGCTCGACAGGGGATCCAGGCCGGCCGTCGGCTCATCGAGCACGAGCAGCTCCGGCTGGAAGAGAAACGCCAGGATGGCGTTCAGCTTCTGCCGCGTCCCGCCGGAGAGCGTCCTGACCGGCTTGCGCAGGTGCGCGCCCAGCGCAAATGCCTCGATCAGCTCCTCATCACGCGGCGCGGTTGACCCGCGCAGGTGTGTCAGCAGCGCGATGAGCTCCTGCCCGCTCAGATTCTCCGGGAAGCGGACGATCTGGGGCATGTAGCCAATGCCGGCGCGGTAACTCACATCGCCATCGACGACGGTATCCTTGATGCGAATGCTGCCGGCATCCGAACGGACCAGGCCGAGCAGCGCCTTGATGAGCGTCGTCTTCCCGGCTCCGTTGGGTCCGACGATGGCCATGACGCGCGCCGGCGCGATGTGCAGGTCCAGCCTGCGCAGCACGTGGAGGGCGCCGAAGTGCTTGTCCAACCCGGTGATCTCGATCATGGCAGGGGCCGCATGGCCGGGTGCGCATCAGCGAGCGTTTCCGGCGTGAGTGCCGGCAGCGCCTGCTCCGTGGAGTCCAGCAATCCGACGAAAGCGCTTCGCAGCAGGACCAGCGCGGGCGTCGCGCGCGCCGCGAGCATCGAGAAGAGCCGCACCGGGCGGTGGGGAACATCACCCACGCCGTCGTGATCGATGTCATAGCCCGTATAGCTGTCCCAGTAGTTGCCATCGAGCGTGTCGGCCGGTTGGCGGCTGTTCGTCACCAGATCGAACGTGTTCGCCTCGAAGTTGTTGCGCGTGAAGCGGGCACCTGCCGTGCTGGCCTCCAGCTTCACGGCCCACCCATTGTTCGTGAACACGTTCCGGTCCGCCTGCAGCTTCGTGGCGCCATCTGCCTGCAGTCCGGTGGTATTGCGGGCGAACACATTGCGCTCCAGTCGGCTGTCGCTGATTTCCTTGAGCAGCAGACCATACGCGGCGGGGCTCCGGTTGTCCTCGAATCGGTTGTCAGTCATTTCCACGCGCCGCGTGTACATCACCGCCACCCCGGCATCGTTCCGGCGAAAGTCGTTGCCGCGATAGACGCAATCGTCGGAGTACATGAAGTGGAGCCCGTAGCGCAGATTCTGCTCACTCAGATTCTCCTCGACGTGACTCGCCCTGACGAACTCGAAATAGATGCCATCGCGAAACCCGCTCACGTGATTGTTGGCGATGATGATGCGCTGCGAATTCCAGAGATGGATTCCGTTGCCTGACGCCGCCTCGCCGGTGCCGCGCGCCCGCAGCACGTTGCCGGTAATGCGGCAGTCAGTGACCTGCGCCAGGTAGATCCCGAAGAACGTGCTGTCCACCTGATTGTCAGCGATCACGCAGCCATGCACGCCAGCCGCCTTGATGGCGGCGCGATCCTCGACGTAGCTGGTGCGCACGTTGACGAACCGCAGGCCGCGCACCGTGACATCGTCGGCGGCAATGCCCATGAGCTGATGCGTTCCATCGCCCTGCACCACCGGCATGCCGTCGCCGGTGATCTCCACCATGCGGTCCACGACGATCATGGGTTCACGGTAGACGCCCGGGTGCACGATGATGTGCGCGCCAGGTGCCGCGCGTCCGATGGCGGCGCCGATCGACCGCACCGGACCAGTCGGAGAGACCTCGATGGTCTGCTGGGCCACCGCGGTCGTTGGCCGGCCAGCGCACAGCAGCAGCGCCACGGCGGCGACCAGGGCCGCGGATCCCGACTCGGCTCTCCCCGCGCGCGCCGTGCGCGATGCGCGAATGGAGATCACCAGCGCCGCGATGCCGGCCAGCAGTGCCATCGCGATCAGCACGCCGCCCGTCGCTGGCCATGAGATGGCGGTGAAATTCAGCAGCTGCTTGGCGCCAATGATTGGCGGCTGATAGTTCATGCCCGGCACGGTGATGATGGCTTGTGCCGTGTCCAGGTGATGACCGTAGTCGTATTCCCACCACCAGAACTCGGCGAGTCCGGCGATGGCCGCCACGCCGAATGCGGCCAGCCACGCCATGAGCAGCCGGCGCCGGCCCAGAAGGGCCACGACGACGGCAAGCGCCGCCAACCCGCCAAGCACCCAGGGCATGATGCGCAGCACGGGAATCATGTCCGGATCGATCGCGCGCATGCCGATGTAATGATTCAGTTCGTTGATGTTGTTCAGGTCCGTGGGGCGCGCCCCCGTCACGGTGTGTACCCGGATGAGCAGTCCCAATCCCTCGGGATACTGGGGCGCGCGAAGCTGAATCCCCCACAGGGGGAAGGCGAAGGCCGCCGCCAGCAGCAGCCCCGCCGCCCCCGTGAGCCAGCGCGCAGCTCTGGTCATCGCCGATCACCACTGGTGGACGGCAGCGCGGCGGCCCGACTCATCTGCGTCTGCGCGCGCTTGCTGACATTCGCCGTGAGCGCCACGGACGACCCTGCTGGAGACACGCGCACATACCCCTGCATTTCCTGGTGCAGCGCGGAGCAGAAGTCGGTGCAGTAGAACGGAAAGATGCCCGTGGTGGTCGGCACCCACTTCAACGTGCGTGTTGCCCCCGGCGGGAGAATGAGCTCTGCCGTGTTGGCGCCCAAGACCGCAAAGCCGTGCACAATGTCCCAGTCCTGTTCGATGTTCGTGACATGGAAGTACACGGTGTCACCGAGCTGCACGCCTTCGAGGTTGTCCGGCGCGAAGTGGCTGCGGATCGCCGCAATGCGCACATCCACACGCCGTCCGTGGCGCTCGATCCCACCCTCGCTTTCCGCCTTCACCACGCCCGGCGTCTTGTTCTCGGCGAGGTTGTACCACTTGAGCTGCTTGTCCTTGATGAGCGAGGCCGGCAGCGCCTGGGCATAGTGCGGCTCGCCGATGGTCGGAAAGTCCAGCAGCAGTTTCATCCTGTCGCCGCTGATGTCGAAGAGCTGCGCCGACTGCGACAGCTCCGGGCCCGTTGGCAGATAGCGATCCTTCGTGATCTTGTTGAGCGAGAGCAGATACTTGCCCCACGGCTTCCTGCTGTCGCCGCCGGGGATCATCAGATGTCCCACCGAGTAGTAGACCGGTGCGCGGTCCACCACCTCCCAGGTGCCCAGCTTCCACTTCACGACCTCGGAGGAGATGAACATCGAGGTGTAAGCGTAGCCCTTGCCATCGAATTCCGTGTGCAGCGGCCCCAGCCCGGGATTCTTGACCTCACCGGCTATGGTCGCCTCGTACTTGAGCACTGGAATGCCGTCCGAGACCGTCTCGAATTGCCTGTCCGCAATCGCCTTCTGCATCCGCGTGAACGAGTGCACGGGAATCACGGTGGCCAGCTTCCCGCCGGCAACGATGTACTCTCCCGTCGGATCCACATCGACCCCGTGGGGCGACTTGGGTGTCGGCATGAAGTACACGACGCCATCGCAATCCTTGGGATCGAGCACCTTCACGCTCGTCTTCCGCTCACTCGTGGCCACGTGCGTGACCTCATCGCGGTAGTTATGCAGGTACGCCGCCGGGGCGACGCGAGCCTTGCCCTGTGCAATGCACTGCTCCGCACGCCGGTAGTTCACCGCCGCCACGAAATCCTTGTCGTTCTTCGATGCATTCACCTCGAGCTTGCTGTATGCCTGCTCGGTGTTGTACGTGCTGAAGAAGAACCAGCCGTCCGACGGACCCTTCCCCGCGTGACCGAGGTCGTAGTCATAGCCCGGCATGAGGATCTGAAACGCGATGTCCATCTTGCCCGGCTTGTCGGCCGTGATGAACGACAGCGTACCCTTGAAGTTCTTCTGATACGATTCGATGGGCACATCGGTATTCGGCACCGGCACGCTGAAGCGCGTGGCCGAAACGATGTACTTGCTGTCCGGAGTGGTGAACGGCGACGCGTGACCGCCGGCGGCGTTGGGAATCTGAAGAATCTCCGTGGTCTCGAAGCGCGTGAGGTCAATGCGCGCCACACGCGGTGTGTTGTTCCCGTTGATGAAGAGCCAGCGCCCGTCGGGCACGCCATTCGTCTGCGAGAACTCGGGGTGATGCGAATCATCCCACGGCACGAAGCCATACGTGGTCTGCAGCATCGCCTTCGTGTTCTCGTCGTATCCGTAGCCGGTTTCCGGGAATTGCGAGAATACCGGAATTTCCTTCACGAGCCGCCCGGACGGGAGGAGATAGACGGTCACCTGCCCGCTGTAGCCGCCGGAGAGGAATGCGTAGAACTCGTCGTACGATCCAGGCGGAACGTACACCCGGGATGCCGCGTCGCCGGTCACCAGGTTGGTGGTGCCGCGGCCAGGCGCGGCGCAGGCGTGCACCGATGCGCCAATGACCACGGCGGCAGCGGTGCCAGCGGCAATCTTGTAGAGCAGGGACGACCCCATATCGACCTCGGGATGTGCGGTTGAGTCGAACTGCGGATTCAGACACGCAGGAACATCGACTCGCCGAGGGAGCGCAACAATCAGGCAATGCAGCGCGATGCGTGCGGCATTTGCGGCGCGACGTGTCAGCCAATACCTGACGCCAGGTCGCTCACGTCTGAAAGACGTCCTGCTCGATCATGCCAGGATGCCAGGCCGGATCCCAGACGAGATGCGTCATCATTCCGGCGATGCCCTCCACGGTGTCCATGGCTTCGCCGATGCCCTGCCGGATCACGTGCTCCATGGGGCACCCTCGGGTCGTGAGCGTGTGGGTGATGTGCACGATATCGTCTTCAATGACGACATCGTACACGAGACCGAGCCGGACGATGTTCACGCCCAGCTCCGGATCGATCACCATGCGCAGCGCCTGCCAGGTGGCATCGAGGCGCGGGTCGCTCTGGGTCATTGGCTGCTCTCTGCCGGAGTGTGACGGGCCGCGCCTGTCACGGCCCCGGAGCAACGTTGCCCACGACACATTGCGCGCCGCGTGACGATTGTCACACGCCGTGCACCGTGAGACATGCGTCACGTCGCGCCGCTGGCGCGCCGGTGATCGTGCGGACATGACGGTCGAGTTGACGAACGACACGGTGCGCTCGGCGCTGGGCGCGATCCGTTATCCCGGGCTTACGCGCGACATCGTGTCGTTCAACATGGTGGAGCACGTGAGTGTGTGCGACGGACGCGTGAAGGTCCGCCTTGCCATTCGAACCGATGATGCGACCATTCCGGAGCGGCTCCGCCACGCGATCACCGCGGAGTTGGCGCGGCTGGGAGCGCGGAGTGTGGCCGTCGAGATCGGACCGCCCCAACCATCCGCCAATCCCATCGCGACGCCTCGCGGCGTGAGCGATCCGTGGGCGGAGCAGGCGCGGCTGGCGTCGGTGCGGCACGTGATTGCCGTGGGAGCCGGCAAGGGCGGCGTGGGCAAGAGCACGGTGGCGGTCAACCTGGCGCTCGCGCTCGCGCGGGGCGGCCTGCGCACCGGGCTGCTCGACGCGGACATTTACGGTCCCAGCCTGCCGATTCTGCTCGGCATCGAAGACGGCGCCGGCCGTGTGCGGCTCACGGCGGAGAAGCACATCCTGCCGCTCGATGCCCATGGGATCCCATTCATCAGCTTTGGGTTCTTCCTGGGCGAGGGCTCACCCGCCATCTGGCGCGGGCCCATGGTGTCCAAGGCCGTCAAGCAATTCGCCCGAGGCGTGGCCTGGCCCGCACTCGATGTGCTCGTCGTGGATCTGCCACCCGGCACCGGAGATATTCCACTGAGCCTCGCGCAGGCGGTCGTCCTGTCCGGTGCCGTGGTGGTGACGCAACCCCCGCGCGTCGCAGCAGCGGAGGCGCGCAAGGCCGCGGCGATGTTCTGCACACTCGAGGTCCCGGTGCTCGGCATGGTCGAGAACATGACTGGCGCATTCGGTGCGGGTGCCGGGCGTTCCGTCGCCGAGGAGTTGGGCGTTCCCTTCCTCGGTGCGGTACCCTTCGACGCCGCCATGGTGGCCGAAGGCGATGGCGGCACGCCCACCGTGCTCGCCCGACCGGACGCGCCGGCATCGCTGAGCTTCGCGCGCGTTGCCGACCGCGTGGCCGAGATGCTCGGCTGGTCGCAGCGCGAGAGCAGCGAGGGCGCCGCCGCATGAGTGCGATGATGGCCCCACCGGCATCGCGTCCGACCGCGGCGCGACCGCTCGGTGTCGCGGCCGGCCCGCCCACGCCCGCCTCGGGTTCGCTGCATCTCGCGGCGGAGCACTTCGTGGCATCTATGGTGTTCCTGTTCGCGGGTGCGGTGGGACTGGTCTGGATCGCACCCGAGCTGGCCGCCGGCCTGTATTCCTCGCCCCACGTCGCCGGCATCGCGCACCTGTTCACGCTCGGCTGGATCACCACCACCATCTTCGGCGCGTTGTCCCAGCTGCTGCCCGTGGCACTGGGCGCGCCGTTGCGCTCGGAGCGGCTGGGGCACGCCAGCTTCTGGGTGTTCGTTCCCGGCGTCGCGCTGTTCGCGACGGGCGTGGCGACGAGCAGGCTCGCGCTCGATCATGCCGGGATTGCGCTCGTCACCCTGGGCATCCTGCTCGTCGTCACGAACATCGGCGCGTCGCTGCCGCGCGCCCGTCTGCGCGACGCGACCTGGGCCGCGATTCCGATCGCGTTGTTCTTTCTCTTCTCGACCTTGTCGCTGGGCGTGGTGCTGCTGCACAACCTGCACACCGGCTTCATCGCCGCACTTCGCCTGCGCATGCTGGCGGCGCATCTGCACATCGCACTGCTCGGCTGGGTGCTGATCATGATCGTGGGCGTGTCGCATCGCCTGCTGCCGATGTTTCTCCTTGCGCACGGCGCGAATACGAAGTGGACCGCACGGGCGCTGATGCTGCTCGCACCCGGCGTCGCCGTGCTGGCCACAGGACTCGCCACCGGCAGCACGTGGGCAAGCTGGACCGGCATGGTGGTCGTCGAAGGCGGCGTGGCGTGCTTTCTGACGCAGGCGGTGTGCTTCTACCGCGCGCGCATTCGCCGCACGATCGACGTGGGGATGCAGTTCGTGCGTGTCGCACTCGGGTTTCTCGTCGTGAGCGCCCTGCTCGGTCCACTGGTGCTGGCCTCCGGCGCCGCTCACACGCAGCTCGCCACCGCGTACATCACCGTTGGCCTGCTGGGCGCCATCGTGCTGTACGTATCCGGATTCTTCTACAAGATCGTACCGCTGCTCGCGTGGACCACACGCTTCCGCGGCCGCATGGGCAAGGGACCCGTCCCCACGGTGGCCCAGCTCTACTCCGCCCGCATCGCCCAGGTGCAGCTCATTCTGATGACGCTCGGCGTCGTCGGGCTCGCCTCAGGCGAGCTCGCGGGCTCGTCGCACGTCACGCGCTGCGGTGCGGTGCTCTTCCTGGCGGGGACCATGATCTTCATGGGCCAGATTCTGCATATCGCTACCGGGAAACATCAGTGAGCACCACACAGGACATGGTCCCGGTGCGCGCGTCGGATGTCGTGAGTGACGTGCTCATCCGCGATGAGTCACTCGTCGAGGTGCTGGTAACACACGCACCCGCATTGTCAAAATTGCGCAATCGCGCCATGCGGCGCGTCATGGCGCGTCTCGTCACCGTCGAGCAGGCCGCACGGCTCGCCAAGGTTTCGCCGGATCTGCTGGTGCTGGAGCTGAACCGCGCCCTGGGCATTCAGGCGAGTGACGCTGACCCGCACACCTCGTCGGCCGATGCGCCGACGCCCGGCTCACAGGCTCCCCCGACCTCGCACCCGCTCGATGCACATATCGTGGAGCTGGACGTGCGCGAGGATCTCCGCGCAGGGCGCGAACCATTCTCCACGATCATGCACGCCGTGGCGGCGCTCGATGCCTCCGATGTACTCTGCCTCCGCGCCCCGTTCGAGCCCGTACCGCTCTGCACCGTGCTGAGCAAGCGTGGGTTCGCCTGTGAAACCGAGGAGCACGGTCCCGACGACTGGTCCGCCTGGTTCTGGCGCGCTGGCGAGCCGGCGGCCAGCGCGAGCGTGGCGACACCGCCGGGCGGCGAACCGGAGGCGCCGCGCCCGGGAGCCAGCGCGCGCGCGGCATTCAATGAACAGTGGCTCGATGTGCGCGGGCTGGAGCCGCCCGAACCCATGATGCGAACGCTGGCCGCGCTCGAGCACATGCCGCCGGACCATACGCTGGTACACGTCAACGTGCGCGTGCCGCAGTTCCTGCTGCCGATGCTCCGAGAGCGTGGCTTCACCTACACGATTGATGAGGCGCGCGCTGATCACGTGCTCGTGCGGATTCGCCGTGCCTCATGAACCGCCCGCGGCACCGCCGCCGGCACAGCACCATTACCCGGAACAGGAGATGAATCCAATGTCGCTGACCGCAGTGGAACTTGACGTCCGCGCGATCCCGCCGCGGGACAAGCACCCCGCCATCTTTCGCACCTTCGATGGTCTCGCTGGTGGCCAGGCCATGGTGCTCATCAACGATCACGATCCCAAGCCCCTGCACTATCAACTGATGGCCGAG
>DATNDS010000111.1:0-10280 GCA_035553215.1 Gemmatimonadaceae bacterium | reverse complement strand
GGATCTGCGGCCGGTGACGCAGCGCCAGCTCAATGCCATCGCCCACAAACTCAACACCCGCCCGCGCCAGACGCTCGGGTGGAAACCCCCCGCCGAGGCGCTGGCGGAAATTGTTGCACCGACCGGTTGAGACCACCTGTTCATCCTGAAAATCCTGTCTTCTTTTTTTTGATCAAACGATCAATAGCGATCAATGGGGTCAGAGTCGATTGAAAATCAATCAACTCTGGCCCATTGATCCCCGATTCCCAGGGGAGAGGCGGTGGGTCGTGGACCACTGGCGCCCAACCGGGCGAAACTGCATAATCGCTGCTGAGCAGCCCCAGCCTCGCCCCTCGTTGTGCCAGCCGCCAACTCCCAGCGGCTCCAATCCATCTGTCCTGCACAGGGTACTACTCGAAGCGAGGAATCCGTGTCGCTGCCACCACACTCTCTGATACGGCTGGTCGTTGGGGTACCGGGTCTGGCGCTGCTCGTGGCGGGTGGTCCGCTGGCCGCGCAGAATGCCACAGCGGATAGTTCGCGTGCCACCATCACCGGCATGACCTTCGACAGTCTGAGCAGAAAGCCGCTGGCGCACGCTCTCGTGCAGCTCGTGAGCAAGGGCGCTGACGGTGCAGTGCTGAGCGCGTCCAGCGACAGCGATGGCGCCTTCCGCATCCCCGGCGTGCCGCGCGGGCAGTATTCGCTGGGCTTCATGCACCTCGAGCTCGACTCCCTCGGCTTCGCGCTGCCGCCTCGCGCGGTAACGGTCGCGAACGATTCGTTGCAGTTCATCGTGCTCGCGGTTCCCGCCGCGTCGAGCATTCGCGCGCGGCTCTGTCCATCCCGGCCGCCCATGGATTCAACCGGCGTCATGCTGGGATTCGTGCGCGACGCGAACAGCGGCGCGCCCATCGCGGGCGCCGCCGTCGTTGTGATGTGGATCGAGCTGGCGGGCGACAGCGCCGGACGACTGCGTGTCCAGCGACGTCAGGTTCCGGTGCGATCCGACAGTACGGGATGGTACGCGCTCTGCGGCATTCCATCAGCCGCTCCGGTCACTGTGCGCGCCGAGTGGCAGACCAACGTCACCGGCTACGTCGAGGTGACAGTTGCTCCGCGCGGGCTGGCACACCGCGACTTCTTCGTGCCCACAGGTACGGCTGCGGTCGCTGCAGCGGATTCGACGGCAGGATCCGCTGCCGATCCAGTGCGCAGCGGCACGGCGCGGCTTTCCGGCGTCGTGCGGAGCGAAACGGGGCAGCCGCTGGCGGGCGTGAAGCTGCGCGTGTGGGGGACGAACGCAACCGCGACGACGGCCAGCGACGGCTCCTTCACGCTCGCCAGGCTGCCGGCCGGGTCAGAGACGCTCGAGGCGCGTTACGTGAGCTATGCCCCGACGCACGTGAGTGTGGACCTGGCGAGCGACGAGACGCGCACGGTCGCGATGACACTGAGCGATCATACCACCGTGCTGGAACCGATCACGGTGTATGGGAAGCAGTCGGCGTTCGCGCGGGATCTTACGGGATTCTACCAGCGACGCCGGGAGGGGTGGGGGAGATTCATGACGCGCGCCCAGATCGAGCAGCGAACCGCGATCCAGTTCACCGATCTGGTCAACGCCATGCCGGGCATCCGCGTCGTGCCGACTGGCGGCACGGGATACTCCATCGTGTCATCCACGAACCAGGCGTGCCGTCCCGACATCTACCTGGACGGCACACGGATGCATGACCCGGACAACGTGAACGACTTCATCATGCCGAACAACGTATACGGGATCGAAGTGTATGGGACCACGATGGAAACGCCACCGGAGTTCCGGCAGGGACACGGCGGCTGCGGGAGCGTGGTGGTGTGGACCAATCCGGCACTGGGGGAGCTGGGGAAAAACTGACCGGTGCGGATGGAATCGTCGCGCTCACTCCTCGCCGCCCATGGCGTGCGCGAACTCCGCCTTGAGCGCCGGATGCGTGCGCCAGAGATACACACCCATGAGGGCGGCGGCCAGCAGATTGCCAATCGCCACCTGATACCAGGCGAGCGCATGCAGTTGACCTTCGGCCATCATGGCGGCCACACCGGTGACGCCGAGCTCGAAGATGATGAAGAGCAGCATGAAGACGACGAGCACGGACGGCTCTTCCGACGCCTTGTGCACGACGAACGAGGAGATGACGCCGCCCACGATGAACACGCCGTAGTGAAAGATCGTGTAGACCACGACGTGCACCAGCAGACCATCATGCGTGGTATTCCCGAACACGCTGAAGAGCGCAGTTCCGAGGAGGCGCGGCGTGAAGAGAATGCCGTGCCGGGAGACGACATCCACGATGAGGAACCAGGCGGCTACTCCTGTCGCGCCGATGATTCCGGCAATGACTCCTTCGCGATACGGCCTGTGACCTTTCGGCATGCGTGGGCCCTCGTGCTCGGGATCAGTAGACAATATTACCATCCATCGCCCAGGGCGAGACGGACCGTGGTGCGGAACACCGTGAGCGATCTGCCTCGCCCCTGCTCCGTCCTCTCTCGACAAATCGCCCGAATGGTGCGTCAATTCAGCATGCGACAGACTCCCTCTCGAGCGCTTGGCGCGCTCCTTATCGTGGCGGCGATCGCCGCGTGCAGCAAGTCTGGCGGATCCGATGACAATTATGTCGTGATCCCCTGCAATGCTCCCGACGCGGGAGAAATCGCCGCCGCGGTTCCGAAATTCGTCTCCGGCATCACGCCGCTCCCGCGGCGCTTCCTCGTGCCGACCGCGGGCGATTCGATGCTCCCCGCAACCGCACAGGCCGCGCTGCAGGCCAAGGGCCCCATGTATTTCTTCCCCGGCGACACGGCGCAGCAGGGCCGGATCCTGGCCAAGCTTCAGCAGAACGGGAAGTTTCCCACCGTGCTGGTTCTCTTCGCGGGCATGAAGCAGGTGGACAAGGGACACCTGAATGTCCAGTTCGCCGGGCGCTTCGAAGGCGGCGATGAGGCGGGGACGCAGGTCCCGGTGACGACCATCCGCTTCGCCTGCCGCAATGGCCAGTGGCAGGTCGACACCACGAAGGCCGCGAAGGCACCGTGAGCACTGCGCCGGGCTCCACGGAACCCGGCGCGCAGGCACCAGCGGCACCTGGAGCGCGATCCATCTGCGTTCCCTCTTGCCCATTCCCCGACCCCTGTTTTCCATTCCTTGTGCCCCATTCCTCCGCGTGACCATATGCTGGTCCCGCTCGTACTGCAGATGACTCCCTCGCTCCAGGCGTTTTCCGAATGAACGACCCGCACGTCACGCGGCGCGGCCCACTGGCGGCGTTCGCTGCGCTCCTTGTTGTGGCCTGCTCGCTTCCCTCTGCCGCGCTGGCGCAGGGAGATACGGCACCGGACCCGCCCTCCGCCGTTACCGCGCCGGCCGTGAAGCCCGCGGCGAAGCCGGCAACGCGCAAGAAAGTCACGACGCGGCGGCGCCGGACCAGGCACGCGAGCAGCAAGGCGCGCGCACCACTGCACTACACGACGCCATTCAGCACCGTCGCGCTGGCGAGCGACATGGGAACGTTCCTCACCGCGCGCGTACGCAGCGGAGAATGGGGCGTGATGGTCGTGTCGCTCACGCGTGGCGACACGCTCTTCGCGTACAACGCGGGCGAGGCGCTGCAGCCGGCGTCCAACATGAAGCTGTTCACCACGGCGCTGGCGCTCGATGAGTTCGGCGCCGATCATGAGTTCCACAC
Source organism: Gemmatimonadaceae bacterium (assembly GCA_035553215.1). GTDB lineage: Bacteria > Gemmatimonadota > Gemmatimonadetes > Gemmatimonadales > Gemmatimonadaceae > JADGGM01. The sequence continues at coordinate 6,567 of DATNDS010000111.1, read as the reverse complement.
CGACGTGATGCGCACCGGACCCATCACGCCCGATGGCACCCTGCACGGCGACCTGATCCTGCGCGGCGGGGGCGACCCCGGCCTCTCGCGCCGCTTCTACGGCAACGACTCCGGTGCCATGGATTCGCTGGCAGCGCTGGCGGCGGCGAGTGGCATACGGCGCGTGACCGGCAGTCTGATCGCGGATGCGAGCGCGTTCGATCCGCAGCGCATTCCCGAAGGGTGGCAGACCCGCTATCTGCAGTCGAGCTACGCCGCGCGCGTATCGGCGCTGTCGCTGAACGAGAATCTGGCGACCGTGGTCATTCGACCGGGCCGCAAGGTGAAACAGGCCGCGGCAGTCACGCTGGAACCGGCGGCGGATCTGCCGCTCACCGCGGTGGTGATCACGCGCGAGGGCCGCGGCGCGCGAATCATGGCGCGCAGCACGCCGACCGGCGGTATCGAGGTTCGTGGCTGGATCGGCACGCGCGCGGGACAGCGCAGCTACGTCGTTGTCGTCGAAGATCCCACTGCGTATACCGCGGGCGCGTTCCGACATGCGCTCGAGGCGCGCGGCGTGACGATCACGGGGCCAACGCGATACGCCGTCACGCCGCCTGAGGCCGTGACGCTGACGTCACTGTCATCACCGCCGCTGTCGCAGCTCATCGCGCAAATGAACGGCGAGAGCATCAATCTGTACGCCGAACTGCTCTTCCGTGATGCGGCGCGCAAGGTCGCGGGGAACGGTGTGGGATCCGCCGAGGGCGGCAGCAGTCTGCTGCAAACTCTTCTGACCGGCAAGGCGGGCGTCGCTTCGGGGGCAGTGACGACCGTCGACGGCAGCGGCCTCTCCGTGATGGACAAGGTGACGCCGCGCTCACTGGTGAAGCTGCTGGCGTTCGCGAATCAGGCGCCCTGGAGCGCCGCTTTTCACGAGTCGCTGCCGATAGCCGGCACGAGCGAGCTGCTGCGCAACCGCATGCGCTCGACCCCGGCCCAGGGAAATCTCCACGCCAAGACGGGGACGACGAATACCGTCATCTCGCTCGGCGGCTACGTGACCGCGCGCGATGGGGAGCAACTGGCGTTCGCGTTCATTTACAACGGCACGGACCGGTGGAACGCGAAGGAGACGATTGACGCGATGGGCGCGACGCTGGCGGGATTCGCGCGGTAGGCTCCCTGCCTCACTTCGTCTCCCGTACCGCGATTCCCCGCTTCGCCAGCTCGGCCAGGTAGCGCTCAGCCGGAACGCATTCATCCGGCGTGTGCACGCCCGCGGGCCGTATGTCGCCGCACGCCTGCATCTGTCCCGTGATGGACAGCGAGTAACCCGTCGTGCGCTCCATGGCGCTGATGCCATGCTGTTCATCGTAGTAGTCGAGCAGCTCCCACGCGTACGATTGCGGCGTGCCGTTCTTCACACCGTCCACCGTGACGCGTAGCGCGACGAGGTCGTGGCTCTCCGGCATCGTGAGGTGCGGACCCACCGTGGACACAAACACGTCGCGCGGCGCGACCTTCGTCCCCTTTACGTCAACCGGTTCGAGATCGAGCAGTCCGATGTCGCGAATCGCTTCCATGATGTGCGCGTGGCCGGGATAGCGGAGCGTCTTGTACTCCATGGTCGGGATGCGGCCCTCGTAGCGAAACGCCATGGTGGAAAGCCCGCCGGCAGTATGAAACGCTTCGAGCGTGCCCACCGGCGCCGGGAATTCCACGGGAACGATCTCGGACAGCGCCTTCACCTGCGTGCGCTTGCCGTCGCGCACCACCCAGGAGAGCGTCGTGTAGTAGTCCAGCACGCCCTCGAGGGAATACACGATCTGATAGTTGAGCGGCGGCCTGGGATGCTGCGGCAGGCCGCCCACGAAAATTCGCACCGACTGCACGCTGTCGAGCCGCGAGATGCCCAGTTGCGCGAGGATGTTCACCATGCCCGGCGCGAGTCCGCAGTCGGGAATGACGCTGATGCCCTTGGCGCGCGCCGTCGCGTCGAGCGCCTTCTGCTGGAAGACGATCTCGGTGTTGCCGCCCAGGTCGCAGAAGTTCGTTCCCGCCTCGACGGCCAGCTTCGCCATGTCCAGGTTGAAATAGTACGGAATGGCGCTCATCACCGCCTTGCTCTCGCGCATCACGGCGAGCACGGCATCCCGGTCGCGCACGTCGAGCGGCGTGGGGATGAGGCGCTTGCCGGAGTACGGCGTGAGGAATTGTGGCAGGTGATTGAGGTTGACGTCGGCGAGCCGGACGTCGGTGACGGCAGGATTCTGCAAGAGGTCATAGGCGCAGGCCGAGCCTTGCAGACCGGCCCCGAGAACGAGCATCCGCATTGCGATAGGTCTCCTTGGTACAGGCAGTGATGCGAGAAGATGAAAGGTAACCACGAGAGGGCAGCGCAGTCACCTGTACGTCGCGGATGCGCACCAGACGCAGCGGAAGCGTCGCGTGCCTCGCGTGCCTCGCGTGCCTCGCGTGCCTCGCGCGCGAAGGACATATTGCGGGCAGCCGGATTCTTCTTCGGGAATTTTACCGGGAACGACGATGCCCGATTCAGCGCGTGATACGGCCGGCGTCATTCTGCCGCCGCCGCTCATCTATCTCGCCGGGCTCGTGCTCGGCTACGTGCTGCACCGCGTGCATCCGCTGCCGATCTATCATCCGCGCATCACGTTTCCCGTCGGCCTCGCGTTCGTGCTGGCGGGGATCTTCATCAATGCCGCCGGCATTCGCGAATTCCGGCGCGCGCAGACGTCCTTCATCCCGACGCGGCCCAGCAGCGCGCTGCTGCAGCGCGGGCCATTCGCGTGGACGCGCAATCCGCTCTACCTCGCGATGACGCTTGTGTACATTGGTGTCTCGCTGTTGCTGCAGTCGCTCTGGCCGCTCATCTGGCTCGTCCCCGTGCTCGTCGTCATGCACTACGGCGTGATCCGGCGCGAGGAGCGATATCTGGAGCGGATCTTCGGCGATGCGTATCGCGAGTACACCGGTCGCGTGCGGCGCTGGTTCTGACCTGCACGGCAACGTGGTTGCGACGACTCAGCCGGCCTTGAGCTGGTAGAGCAGATCGTCCTCGAGCCGATAGAGCAGTGGCGCGACGGTGATGGCGGGATAGAGGTCGCGCAGGCGGTCGGTTTCGCGCATCACGAAGTCCACTTCGTCGTCGATGCCGAATTTCGGCACACTGTCGGCGTAATGCTTTTCGGCGCGCGCCTCATTCCATCCGGCGCGCTCGACCATGCCGCGCACGAATTCGTCGTGCAGTCGCGACACGCGCACCATGCCGCAGTCGGTGTGCGCGATGAGCACCATGGTGTCCACGCCGCCGATCGCGATCGCGAAGGAGATGCGGAATTCGTTGTCGCGCATGTTCGCGCCCGCCGTGCGCAGCACGTACGCGAAGTTCTGCGGGATGCGCAGCATCATGCGACTCTCCATGCACATGCCGATCAGCAGCTTGCGTCCCGGCCCCGAGCCCTGCGCGCGCTCGAGGTTGTGATATTCGAGCAGCAGACCGACGGGGGTACCGCAATACTCGGGAAGGATGTCTGAGCGGTAGTTGACGGGGATGCGATCCGGCATGGACTCCAGGGATACGAGGGTTGGATTTAGAAGGAAGCAGACTGTAATTGAAATGAAATGCCCCGCGATCAAAAGGGTCAGAGTCAATCGCTCCACCCCACGCCACCCCGCCCTTGGGAATCGGCAAACGGGAATGGGGAATCGTGGGAATGGGAAATGATGGAGCGGGGAGTGGCGGCGGTGAAAAAAACGCGGTGGGGTGCGGGGTGGGGAGGTCTTCCTCCCCGATTCCCCATTCCCGATTGCCGATTTCCGGTTTCAATTGACTCTGACCCTTTTGATCGGCTTTTGATTGCTCCTCACACGCCGCGAATCGTCACGGCGGGGTCCACGCGCGCGGCGCGGCGCGCGGGGAGCCAGCTCGCGAGCAGGGCCACGACAATCAGCAGCGCCGGGGCAACCGCGAACGTCACTGCGTCCAGCGTGCCCACTCCAAAGAGCTGCGAACGCATGACCCGTGTGAGCGCCACCGCGCCCGCAAGGCCGAATGCCGTACCCAGCACTGCCGTCCAGGCGCCCTCGCGCAGAATGAGCTGTACCACGCGCGCTTCCGTCGCGCCAATGGCCATGCGTACGCCGATCTCGCGCTGCCGCTGCGTCACCGAGTACGCCACGAGCCCGTACAGACCGGTGGCCGCCAGCACGAGCGCCAGCACCGCGAAGGCGCCCAGGAGCAGCGTGCTGAATCGCCGGCTCGTCATGGAGTGCGACACGAGCATCTCCCCCGATTCGACGTGCGTGAGCGGGAGCTGGGGGTCCATGCCACCGACCACGTGCCGCACATTCGCCATGAGCGCCAGCGGGTCGCCCGTCGTCCGTACCACGTAGGTCATGCTGCGCAGCATCGCGTCCACGAGATCCGGGTTCGCGGCGCTGCCGAGTGCCGGGAAATAGGTCTCCGGAATGCTCTGCTCGTCCAGCGAGCGAGCCTTCACCGTGTGCACGACGCCGACGATCGTGATCCATGGCGCGGGCGACGTCGCACTGCCCCACTTGAGCCGCCGCCCCAATGCGCTGGTACCGGGGAAGTACCGCCTGGCGAACTGCTCGTCCACCACCGCCACCGGGTGCGCGCTCGAGGTATCACGAGAGTCGAACGTGCGGCCTTCGACGAGGCGAATGCCCATGGCCGTGAAGTACCCGGGCAGCACCATGTCGTTCACGACGAGGGGGACCTTCGCGAGTTGCACACCTTCGGGCGTCACCGCGATCTTCCACGAGCCCGCCATGGGCGCATACACCCCCGCTCCCGCACCGCGCACGCCCGGCATGTCCCCCAATTGCTCGACGAGACGCTGCTCGGCGCGCAGCACGCCGGCTGCGTCGGGATAGCGGACCTTCGGCAGGACAGTCTGGAAGAGCAGCACATGCCCGGGCTCGAAACCCGGATCGACGCGCAGCGCCTTCAGCAAGCTGCGCGCGAGCAGCCCCGCGCCGGTCGCCAGGACCAGCGCGAGCGCAATCTCGCTCACCACCAGCAGCCGCCGTCCGCGCTGTCGCTGCCGGCCTGCGCTCGACGACCGGCCGTCCTCGCGCAGCCGAGCCGGCAGCTCGCCCGAACCGCGGTGCAGAGCCGGGACGAGTGAGAATCCGACCGCGGCCACTGTCGCGACGGCGAGCGCGAGCGCGAACACGCGACCATCGAGCCCGGCACGATACCCGGCGAGCGATCCGCCCGGTGCGAGCGCCGCGAGCGCATGCGTTCCCCAGTGCGCAACGAGCAACCCGGCAACCGTGGCGAAGGCGACCAGCAGCGCGCTCTCGGCGAGGAACTGCTGGACGAGTCGCGCGCGCGTCGCACCCAGTGCCGTACGCACCGCGATCTCGCGACTCCGGGCTGCCGCACGCGCGAGGAGCAGCCCCGACACGTTGATACACGCGATGAGCAGCACCAGTCCCACGGCGCCCATGAGGATGAGCAGCGACTGTCGCACGCCGGCGACGAGCCGTTCGCGCAGCGGTACCGCATCCGCCACGACGTGCGCCTGCCGGGAGTAGACGTCGGGATACGTCTGCGGCAATCGCGCCGCGACGGTATTCACGGCCGCCGCCGCGCGCGCGGCCGTGACGCCCGGCGCGAGCCGTGCGATCATGTACGCGTTGTACGAGTTGCCGCGCGACTGCACAACGTCGGGCGTCATCCGGAGCGGAACGAAGAAATCGGCCGGTTCCACGTCGAGCCCCGGCAGCGGGAAGGTGAAGTCGCGCGGCATCACGCCAACGACCGTCGTCGGCCGTCCATCGAGATGCACGGTCCGTCCGATGATTCCCGCGTCGGCTCCGTAGCGCCGGCGCCAGAGCGCGTCGCTCAGGATCACGACGTCCGCTGCACCCGGTACGTCGTCACTCGCCTGAAAGCCGCGGCCCAGCGCTGGTGTCGCGCCGAGCACGTGCAGCAGGGTCGACGACGCCTCCAGACCCGCCATGCGCTCCGGGGCGGCATCGCCGGTGAATGCAGCCGACCGACCCTGGAAGACCGCCGACGATGCGAAGATCGATCCATTGAGCGTGGCGTAGTCCAGGAAATCCGGTGTGGAGATGGTGCCGAAATTCCTGTCGCTGACCATCGGCAGACCTTCACCCACGAGCACCAGGCGGCCCGGATCGCGAAAGGGGAGCGGGCGAAAGAGCACGGCATCGACCACGGAAGAGATCGCGGTGGTGGCGCCGATGCCCAGCGTGAGGCAGAGCACCACGGCAACCGTGAGCGCACGCTGTGTGCGGAGCTGGCGCAGCGCGACGCGCACATCGCTCGCAACGCCATGCAGGACATCCGACACGGATCGTCTCCTGGCCGACTGTTCATCAATGGCGCGGCATGCGTCGCGCACGCGCTGCACGTCGCCGAGCCGGCGCGCCGCGGCGGAGCGAGCCAGCTCCTCGCTCATGCCGGCGGCTAAGGCTTCCTCTACGCAGGACTCGAGGTGAAACGCGAGCTCGGCGTCCACATCCGCCGCGGGATCGCTGCGCCAGAATCGCAGGTAGCGATGCCAGAGA
>DATNDS010000110.1:0-5435 GCA_035553215.1 Gemmatimonadaceae bacterium | reverse complement strand
GGATCTGCGGCCGGTGACGCAGCGCCAGCTCAATGCCATCGCCCACAAACTCAACACCCGCCCGCGCCAGACGCTCGGGTGGAAACCCCCCGCCGAGGCGCTGGCGGAAATTGTTGCACCGACCGGTTGAGACCACCTGTTGATCCTGGCAATCCCGTAAATCCTGTCTCGCAGTTGGCAGGAGCGGAGCATGATGCTCGCAGCAACAAGCCGAACGGGCCCGCAAATCCTGACGGTTTGACAGGATTTTCAGGATTACAGGATTCAACTGGATTGTCACGGAGCCGTTCCCAAAGCAATTGCCGTCATTCAGCGGGCGATCCGAAAGTTTGAGGCTCGGCTCCCGACAATCCTGTTAATCCTGCAAATCCTGAAATCCTGTCCCAGTCCCATGCGTATCCAGTGAATCTGTCCGGCGCACGGCCTAATGCCGCCGTGCCGTGGAGGTCGCGAAGCTCCTTAATGGCGGCGTCCGCCGCCACCACCACCACGGCTCCCGCCCATGTGCGGCGAGGGCGCGGAGCGCGGCGCGGACTGCACCCGCGGCGCCGGTGCCGAACGTGGCGCCGAGTAATGCGGTGCCGAATACTGAGGCGCCGAATAGTGCGACGAGGACTGCGGGCGCGGCGGCGGCGAATACCGCGGCTGTGACTCCACTCGCGGCGGCGGCGAAGAGCGCGGCTGCGACTCTACGCGCGGCGGAGGCGAGAAACGCGGCTGCGACTCCGCTCGCGGAGTCGGACTGCTCCGCACCGGCTCGCTGCGCGGTGCCATCCCGGGCTCCGAACGAATGACCTGCGGCGGCGACGCGGGCGTGGCCCGAATGCCCTGCGGACGCGAGACTGGCTCCGGACGGTACACGCGCGGCGGCGCCGGCTCGGACCGCACCGCCGATGGGACGTTGCGCGGTTCGGCCGCGCGTTCACCCGGCCGCGCAGTCAATCCGCTGGCCGGAATGCCACGCGGGCGAATGACTTCAGGCATGGTCCCACGCGGATTGCCGCGCACCGGGGTGCGCAGGCCCACCGGCTCGGTGACGCGCGCTGGACCGGCGATCGGCGCCCTGTACTGCACGCCAACCGGCGCGCGATTCAACCCGCTGATGCCGCCCGGGGCGCGATAGCCAATGCCCGTCCGTCCAATAGGCGACGTGGTCGAAGCGAAGTTGCGCGGACGATACGGCACGCCGATCACGCCCCCGCCGCCAAGGCCGCCACCCTTCCAGCGATATGGCCGGAACGGCACGTTGTTGATCACGACGATGGGACGGTTGTAGTACCCGTAGCCAAAGGGATAGCCGAAGCCGAACCCATACGGGTTATACCTATACGGGTAGTAGCCAAAGGGCGAAAACGCATAGCACGGTCCGAAGCCAAAGGCCCAGATGCTCGCGCCAAAGCAGCTCCCGGCGAATCCGTACGGCGCGAATCCGTACGGCGCGTACCCGTACGGCGCGTACCCGTAGCCGTATCCGGACCCATACCCATACCCATCGCACCACGGATCAAAGGCGCACGAGCTGTATCCCGCGGTCGCGTAGTAATTCGGCGCCGCGCTGGCCACGTAGCCTTGCACGCTGTAGCTCACCAGGTCGTACTGGAACTGACCGCCGGCCATCCGCTGGACGAGGTTCGTGAAGCCCGTTTCCGGATCACGCGGCAGCGCGGAATCACCAATCACACCGTAATCCCAATGGTCGCCGCGCACGAAGTTCGCGAAGTTGAACGGCACCGCGGACCACGCGGCGTACACCGTGCCCGTGCCGTTCGCCGATTCCACGGTGAAGGCCTCACGGTCGCCCCGCCCGCGCACCTCGTAGCTCTGGTTGCCGCGAACGAAGTCGTCGTTGCCCGGATCGAGCGGATAGAGAACGCGCACCAGTCCATCTGCGCGAAGCTGGAGCACGACGACATAGCCGTCATCGCGAACCTTCACGTTCACGCGTGCGCGGTCGCCGCGATCATAGGTGCGATGATTGAGCGAAACCTTGATAGCGGGATCGTCGGCCTGCGCGACGGCGGCGCGTGCACCCAGCGGAGCAGTCGCAGCGGCCGACAACAGGATGGACAGCATTGCGGCGGAGAACATGGTGCCTCCAGTTTCACTCTTCTCCCCGGTATACGCGCCGGGGCGGGCGAGGGCTGCGCCATCGCGCCCCCTCACTTCACTATGGCGATTAGCATGCCGTAATGCAAGTCGTTGCGTATCAATGCGTTTCCCGGTGGCGGACGGCTCTCAACGTCCGCGCAAAGGGACGCTGCATGTGTGGGATTCCGGACACGTCGCCACCCCGCCTGAACGGGCGTCCGCATGCCCCTCAAGCGCACCCGGCCTTGCGCTCGGCGCCGTTCTGTAAAATGATCTTGCACGTCAATTCCGCGCGCAGTGAGAACAAACGGTATGCGCGCGCGTCTCATTGGCACTCACGCAGGTACGCACCGCTCCGCCGCGCCCGCCACCCCGCCCCAGGAGGATGTCATGTCCCTCGTCGACCGCGCCAAGAACATCATCATGTCCCCGAAAACAGAGTGGCCGGTCATTGACACCGAGCAGACAACGGTGTCCGAGCTGTACTCCAGGTACATCGTTCCGCTCGTCCTGATCGGCCCGGTTGCCAGCTTCATTGGCAAGGTGGTGTTCGGAGTCCACATCCCCTTCGTCGGTACCATCCACCCCGGCATCGGCTCGTCCATTGGTACGGCCGTCGCCACGTTCGTGCTCGCATTGATTTCAGTCTATGTGCTGGCACTGATCATCGACATGCTGGCCCCATCCTTCGACGGGCAGCGCAATCAGATGCAGGCGCTCAAGCTGGCGGCGTATTCCAGCACCGCTGCGTGGGTCGGTGGCATCTTCGGCATCATCCCGGTGTTGAGCTGGCTGGGCATTCTGCTGGGCCTCTGGAGCCTCTATCTGCTGTATACGGGCGTGCCGGTGCTCATGAAGTCGCCACCGGAAAAATCAGCCATCTATACCATCGTGATCATCATCGCGTGGATCGTGCTGTTCTTCATCATTGGTGCGATCGTCGCCGCGCTCTTCGGCGCCGGGATGTACGCGCGCGGACTCTGACGGCGTGACATCCGGATGCACGAGCGCGGCGGGAGACTTTCCCGCCGCGCTCGTGCATCGGGAGCACCACTCCTCCCTCGCTCCACGCCATCAGAATCCGATCCTGAGTCCCCCGCTCACCACCCAGTTCTGCGCCGTGCGTCCCTGAATGCCGCTGATGGACGTGGCATCCTGGAAGTTGAACTTGCCGACGTAGTCCTTCGCCATGAAGCGGACGCCGATGGTCGGCGAGAGCCTGATGTCGAACCCCGCGCCCGCGTTCCACGCGAAGTTGGTGGCCGTCGTGCTGAGCAGGTTCGCCGCCATGATGTCGTAGTGCATGGCGCCCGCGCCCCCCTGCACGAACGGCTTCACCGGCGAGGCATCCGAGACGGGGATGTCCAATTGCAGCCCGCCGTCGTACATCCACACCTTGGAGTCACCCACGTTCACGTGACCCAGAATGGGCGCGCCGACCTGCAGGTTCGAACTCGCATATCCGACATTTCCGTACAGCGCGACGTTCGGCGCGAGCTGCACGCCAAGCTGCGCGCCGTACACGGGGCTGTTCTTCGTGGAGAGCGATGTGCCAACGGGCCCCTCGAGGAACTTGCCGAACATCATGTAGCCCGCATAGGGCGTCAACTGGAATACGCTTCCATTCTGAATCGGGCGAAGTCCCTGCGCGCCCGCGGGCGCGGCGAGCGCCGCGATCAGGGCCAGCGCGATGCTGGAGCCCATCATCAGCAGCCTGGACATGGTGCCTCCTGAGTGTGCACGTGATACTGCGTGCGCATCAGAATTGGCACGCGCAGTGCCACACCATCCGCGCGCCCGGTAATTCCGGCTATGCTCTTGTCGCGTTCACACTTGCGGCCAACCGGCGCGCGCGGCGCCGCGCGCCCGGTGTCCAGCGCCATGGACAATTTCCTGTCCCCGCGCGCACGCGGCGGCCGACAGTGTTCTCATTTCACGGGCGCACCGGGCCGATCGTTCCAGTACATGAGGGCATTCCACACCATGGAGAACTCGTGGTGATTGAGAAAGCGATGCAGCGGGTCGAAGGTGAACGCGACCACGCGCCCCGCGCGCACCGGGACATCGAAGATCGCGCCCTGCCCGAGGATCTCATCCTCGCCGCGCACGAGGCCGCTCACGACATAGGGAGGCTCCTTCGCGTCCTTGGCGTCCTTGGCGTCCCTGGCGCTCTTCCCGTCCTTCTCCGCCGTCGTGTCCTTCACGGCTGGCGCGCGCGTGCTGCTGTCACCCGGCGCGTGCGTGATGGAATCCACGATACCGAGCATCGGGCCCTCGTCCGTGTGCTCGGGCAGCTTCGTTCCGTACTGGAGGACCAGCATGGCGCTGTCGCGCGGCTCCACCTGATAGAGCGGACCGTTGCCGCGAAACACCGTCGTCGTGTCGGGATAGCCGTAGAGCAGCGGCGACGGCGCGCCGCGGGCGCGCACGCGCACCACCGAACCCGGATGAAAGAGCGTGCGCGTGGCATGCGGCGAGAGCGGCGCGGCGATTCCCGTTTCCGCGGCCAGCCGCGTCGCGCCGGCGAGCGTGATGAGCGTGCCGCCGTCATCCACGAACTGCTGCAGCCCCGCCATCCCCTCGAATCCCGGCCCGCCGGTGATGTCAGGGCTCGATGCGGGCTGGCCGAACGATGGCGTCTGCGCGGTCTTCGTGAACGGCAGCGGCCCGAAGTCCCGATCGATGCCGTGGATGAGCCGGTCCACGGTGCCGCGCACATTGGGTACCAGAATCACGTCGAAGCGGTCGCGCAGCTTGCCGCGCCGCAGATCATCCTTGTCGATGGAGGTGTATGGGATTCCATATTGTTCGAAGGTGTAGCGCGCCCACCCTTCATCCTGCGTGTCGTACCAGGCCCGATAGATCGCGACGCGCGGCAGGGTGATCGCGCGCGTCGTCACGTCCGGCGTCTGCGCCACGGCCACGAGCGGCAGCGAGTAGCGCGCCGCCAGGTCGCGCGCGGCGGCTGCAGAGAGCCCGGTGAAGATGAGCGAGCCCGCGGGGAAGCTGTCCGTGCCGGCCACGAAGCTCCGCTCCGCGGACGACACGCCGGCCAGCGCGCCGGTCTTCGATTTGCCCCGCCCCGCTGCTCCGCCATGCAGCGCGTACAGCGCTTCGATCACTTCCGTTTGTGCCCGGTACGGCAGGAGGTAGACGCTTCCCGTTCCCCGCACCGGCTCGGATGCCACCACCGTGTCGGTCACCGACCGCAGGCCGCTCCAGTGCAGCGCGCCGCTGTCCTTCACCGCGTGCACCGTCACGCCGTAGAGATCGCCCAGCGTCCAGGCAATGTCATCATAGGGCGGATACTGCGCCTTCTCGGGGTAGTGCTGCGTCTCGAGCAGGTT
>DATNDS010000109.1:0-4787 GCA_035553215.1 Gemmatimonadaceae bacterium | reverse complement strand
GCGAGCGGATGTTCAGTCACGGTACGCTGCTCCTGGACTCCAATCTGGACGACGTCACGCGCGCACTCCGACCCAAGTCGGGGAAGGTCGAGAGCAAGGGGATCCAGTCGATCCGCAGCCGCGTCGCGAACATCAGCGAGTATCTGAAGCAGCCGCTCGCGATGGAGAATTTTCGCGCCGCGTTGCTGGCGCATCTCTTCCCGGACTCGGCCACGCCCCCCATGTACGAACTCACCGACGCCCAACGGCGGGAGGCCAGAGCCCTGGCCGACTCCAAGTATCGGACGTGGGAGTGGAATTACGGCGAATCGCCGCCGTTCAACCTCCAGCGCACGCGGCGCTTCGCGATCGGCGAAGTGGACGTCCGCCTGCAGGTGGAAGACGGCATCGTCCAGAGCGCGCGATTCACGGGCGACTTCTTTTCCGAGCGCGAGATCAGCGAACTGGAAGGCGCGCTGCACGGCATTCGCTACGATGCGGTGCCGCTCGGCGCGGCGCTCGCCACTGCCGATGCCCCGAGCTATCTGGCCGGGGTGAGCGTGGAGGAGCTGGTGAGGTTGATGTACTAGCCACGCCCTGCCACCCTCCCCCTGGGAATCGGCAATCGGCAATCGGGAATCGACCGCCCCGCTTCACCCCGCCCTTGGGAATCGGCAATCGGGAATGGGGAATAGTGGAAATGGGGAATGATGAAGCGGGGGAGGCGGCGGTGAAAAAAAGGCGGTAGGGTGCGGGGTGGGGAGGTCTTCCTCCCCGATTCCCTATTCCCGATTCCCCATTCCCAGGGGCGGGGTGGCTGGGCGCGGACACTACACCCCCTTCAACGCCTCCGCCAGCGCCGAGAGGCTCTTCTTCGCGTCGCCGAACAGCATCCGCGTGCGGTCCCGATAGAACAGCGCGTTGTCAATGCCGGCGAAGCCGTGGCCCATGCTGCGCTTGAGGACCACGACGTTGCGCGCCTTGTCCACGTCGAGTATGGGCATCCCATAGATCGGGCTGGCCGGGTCCTCACGGGCGGCGGGATTCACCACGTCGTTCGCACCCACGACGAGCGCGACGTCCGTGCTGTCGAAGTCGCCATTCACCTGCTCCATCTCCACGAGCTGATCGTAGGGAATGTTGGCTTCCGCCAGCAGCACGTTCATGTGGCCGGGCATGCGGCCGGCTACCGGGTGAATCGCGAACTTCACATCTACGCCGCGTCGCTCGAGCTCCTGTGCCAGCTCGCGTACCGCGTGCTGTCCCTCGGCCACGGCCAGTCCGTAGCCCGGTACAATGATCACCTTGCGCGCATAGGCGAGGGCGATCGCGGCATCCTCGGCCGTGGTCTGGCGCACGGTCCTGGGGGCGCCGCCGGCCGCCACCGCCGTCGCCGCTTCGCCCGCGCCGAACGCGCCGAACATGACGTTGGCGAGCGACCGGTTCATGGCGCGGCCCATGAGAATCGTGAGCAGCGACCCGCTCGCGCCTACGAGAATGCCCGCGACCACGAGCATCTGATTGTGCAGCACGAGACCCGTGAATGCGGCGGCGCACCCCGTGAGCGCGTTCAGCGTGGAAATCACCACCGGCATGTCGCCGCCCCCAATGGGGAGCACGAGCAGCGTGCCCAGCACGAGGGCGACCGCGAAGATGATCCACACCGTAGTCGTCGTCCCCGGGCCCAGCACCACCATCAGCCCCAGCACGATGATCGCGAGCAGCAGCAGTGCGTTCACCACGCGCTGGAGTGGAAACTGGAACGGCTTGCCCGACATCAGCTCCTGCAGCTTCGCGAACGCCACGACGCTGCCCATGAACGACACCGCGCCGATCGTCGTCCCCAGCACCACGCTCGCGCCCTCCCCGGCGCCCACGTGGGCGGACTGCGAGAGGCGCAGGTATTCCGAGACCGACACCAGTGCGGCCGTGCCGCCGCCCAGGCCGTTGAGCAGGCCGACCATCTGCGGCATGGCCGTCATCTGGACCTTGCGCGCGGACACGATGCCGATGGCGCCGCCAAACACGATGCCAAGCGCAATCTCCCAGTACGACACGATGTGCCGGTCGAGCAGCGTGACCGCGAGCGCCATGAACACGCCAATGCCCGCGAGCATGTTGCCCGAGCGCGCGGTGGCGGGTGAACTGAGCCGGCGCAGCCCCAGAATGAGCAGAACGGATGCAACGATGTAGGTGATCGCGACGATGCTCGCGCGGCTGTCGAGGATCACTGTTTCACCGTGGGGTGCTTGCGGAACATCTCGAGCATCCGGTCGGTCACCACGAATCCGCCGAACACGTTGGCGGCACCGAGCACCACGCCGATGAAGCCGAGCACGTGCAGGAGCGGTGAGTCCGCCGAACCAAGCACGATCATGGCGCCGAGGAGGACGATGCCGTGGATCGCGTTGGTTGCCGACATGAGCGGCGTATGAAGAATGGACGGAACGCGGGAGATCACTTCGTATCCCACGAAGATCGCGAGAATGATCACGTAGATGGCGAGCACCAGCGTTTCGGTCATACTCTGGCCTCCTGGGGCCGCGGTGAACTTTCGGGCGGCGCTGCAGGCGGCGCCGGCCGGTCGAGCACAACCTGGCCGTCCGTGGTCACGCAGACGGCACGGGTGATGTCGTCGCTGAAGTCGAGCACGAGCTCTCCTTTCGGCGCGAGATGGCGCACGAGCGCGGCGACGTTGCGCGCGTACATGGCGCTGGCGTCGAACGCCAGCTCGCTCGTGAGATTCTCTGGCGCGATAATGGTCACGCGATGCTTCACGATGGTCTGCCCCGCAACGGAGAGCTCGCAATTGCCGCCCTGCTCGGCGGCCAGATCCACCACCGCGGAGCCGGGCTTCATGGCGCGCACGGTATCCTCGGAAATGAGCAGCGGGGCGCGTTTGCCGGGTACGAGCGCCGTGGTGATCACGGCGTCCGCCTGCGCAGCGTGCGTGTGGATGAGTTCCTTCTCGCGGCGAATGTGATCTTCGGAGAGCTCGCGTGCATAGCCGCCCGCGTCCTGCGCGGCGTGATCGTCAACATCGAGCTTGACGAACCCGGCGCCCAGCGAGCGAACCTGTTCCTCGACGACGGGCCGCGTGTCGAATGCCTCGACGACGGCTCCCAGGCGGCGAGCGGTCGCGATGGCCTGCAGTCCCGCGACGCCGGCGCCAATCACGAGCACCTTCGCTGGGCGAATGGTGCCGGCCGCCGTCATGAGCAATGGGAAAAAGCGTCCCACCGCATTCGCCGCCAGGAGCGCCGCCTTGTAGCCGGCCACCGTGCTCTGGGAGGAGAGCGCGTCCATCATCTGGGCGCGGGTGGAACGCGGGACCAGTTCCATGGCGAACGCGTTCACGCCGCGGCCGGCGAGCAGGCGCAGCGTATCCGGGTCGCCGCGCGGATTGAGCAACGCGATGAGCGACGAGCCCGCGGGGAACAGATCCACCTCGTGCGTGCCGAGCGCCTCGTTGAAGATCGGCGCGCGGAGCTTGAGGATCAGATCGGATGATGCATGGAGGGCGGCGGCATCGGCGACCATGGTGGCGCCAGCGGCGGCGTAATCGCCGTCGCTGAAGCCCGCCTTGTCGCCCGCGCCGGTTTCGACGGCAACCGCGTGGCCATCCTTGCTCAGTTTGGCAACGACTTCAGGGACGAGCGCAACACGCTTCTCCCCGGGCACAATTTCTCGAGGGACACCAATATGCATGACTTCACCAGTGGGGCAGGGCGGCGCCGCCGCGAGTCCAACGGCGGGGCGGAGGAGCAGATGACAGATGGAGATTGCGCAAGCGGCCCGAGGGGCGCAAGGCGGCGCGATGCGGTGTATTGCGAAGAGGGGTGCACGCGTCGCATATAGGGAGCGTGCCGGACGGAGCAGCAGCGCCCGTCGCGCGGCAGCGTACGGCCAAGGGGGATATCGCCATGCGGTTGCTCCTGAGATTCGCGATGGTACTGGCGGCGTCGAGCGTGGCCGTCACGAGTGCGTGCTGGCATTCAAAGCAGGCCGCGGCGCCGAAGGCACATAAGGTCCGGGGCACCGGGCCGATCACCCAGAAGGAGCTGACTCCCTTTGCCGGGTGGGATACGTACCAGGCGATCAAGCTGCTGCGCCCGCAGTTCCTGCAGAACCGGGGCGCAACGAGCATCGAGCTGGACTCGCCCTCGCAGCCCGAGGTGGCGATTGACGGCATCATGTACGGCCGCCTGGAGAGTCTGGCGCAGTTGCCGGTGAGCGAGGTCGAAACGATCACGCTGCTGAACGTGGGCGATGCGGTCATCAAGTATGGGCCCGGCCACCCGGCCGGGGTGATCGACATCGTCACCAAGCACTGACGCTGGATTGAGCGGCACCCCATAGGGCACTCCCTGACAACATCCGGTGGACATTCCCGACACCGGACGCATCGCGCGAAGCCTATCATCCAGTGGGAACATGGATGAACCTCTCAACCGCGCGACCATCGGCGCCGCGAGGTGATCGGAATGCAGGACAGACTCATTCACACAGTGGAACGTGAGCGTGCCGGCCGGGCTGGTGACACGGCGGCGCTCTCCCGGGCCATGCAACGGAGGCTGCGCTGGCGGCTGCGCCGTCGCGCAGGGAGATGCATGACTGGTACGGGGCTCGAGCTGGATTGCAAGCTGACTGTCCACGAGATCGTCCATCGCTATCCCGCGACACGCGAGGTGTTCACGCGGTTTGGAATGGATACGTGCTGTGGATCGTCGGCGAGCGTGGAGGAATCCGCGCATCGCGAGGGGGTTGATCCAGCGACGGTGTGCGAGGCGTTGCGCATGGTGGTACAG
>DATNDS010000108.1:0-2320 GCA_035553215.1 Gemmatimonadaceae bacterium | reverse complement strand
GGCGCCGCCCCATTGCGCCACGGCGAGGCCGACGACGCCGCCCAGGACAACGAGGACGAGACTTTCCGTGAGGAGCTGTCGCACCAGGCGGCCACGGCCCACGCCGAGCGCGAGGCGCAGCCCGATCTCGCGCTCCCGGGTGAGCGCGCGGGCAAGGAGCAGGTTCGCCACGTTGGCGCAGGCAATGAGCAGCACGATGAGCGCGACGCCGCTCACCCAGAGCACGACCTTCGAGTCTGGACCGGCTTGAGGACCGCGCGCGAGTTGTACGGGCGCCACCGTGGCGCGCGGCCGCGCGGCGGCGAGCGGGATCGCGTTCCGCGTCTCCACGGCGCTCCGTGCCCGCCAGCTCCGCTCGAACGCCGCGGTAAGATCGGCGTTGGCTGCGGCGATGCTGACGTGCGGCGCGCGCTTCACTGCGAGCGAGAGCCAACCCCAGTGGTAGTCCTGTGAGTGGTCCTCGGGCCGCATGTTCCAGGCGAAGGCCGTGAGTGGGAGATACATCGAGGGGACTTCATCGTCATCGATGCCGATGAAGCGCTCCGGCGCGACACCAATGATCGTGAACATCATCCGCCCTACTCGAAGCTGGCGGCCGAGCACGTCGCTGCGGCCGCCGAACACGGTTCGCCAGTATGCGTATCCCAGCACAGCGACGGGCGTACCGGCAGGCATGCGGTCTTCCTGTGCAGTGAAGAAGCGGCCGAGCGCTGGCCGCGCATCGAACAACGTGAAGTAGCTCGCGCTCACACCGGCCACCGGATACTCGCGCGCGGCGTCACCATCTCCGACGGCGAGATGGAATAGTCCAAATCCGGCGACGGACGAGAAGTCATGCGTCCACCGGACGAAGTCGAGGTACCGCGCGACTGACGTGCTGGCATCGATCCGTCGTTGTCGGTCCACCGTCCAGCTCATGTAGACGCGATGCACCCGTGTGGCATCGTGCAGGTACGCAGGCGGCCGGAACATGAGCTGGTCGACGATGCCGAACATCGCGGCGTTCGCGCCGAGCCCGAGCGAGAGCGTGAGCACGATGCCAAACGTGAGGCCCGGTTTCGCACGCAGGACGCGGAGCGCGTATCGGACATCCTGCATGACCGACTCGATGAGCACCGTACCGCGGACGTCACGGCTCTCCTCCTTCGTGCGTTCCACACCGCCCAAAGCCATGCGCGCGCGGCGAAGCGCCTCGTCGCGCGGTATCCCGGCGGCGACGTACTCCTCCGCCTCGTGCTCGATGTGGAAGCGCAGCTCATCATCCAGCTCACGTTCGACGGCTTCGCGCCGGAAGAGAGCGCGCAGGCGATAGCGCAGATCACTGCACAGCTCGGTCAGCATTGCTCGCTCCAGTCTCGGTGCGGTGTGCTTGCGCGTCGTCCTGGCCGGCGCTCAGCCCATGTCCAGCACGAGCCCGACGGCGGTCGTCAGGCGCGCCCAGGCATCGGCTTCCAGATCGAGCTGCTTCCGCCCGGCACGAGTGAGGTCGTAGTACTTCGCCTTGCGATTGTTGTCGGACACACCCCACTTCGCCCTGATCCACCCCCGCCGCTCCAGACGGTGCAGCGCGGGGTAGAGCGACCCTTGCGGGACGGTGAGTGTGACACGCGAGACCTGGTTGATGCGCTCGGAGATGGCCCAGCCGTGCATGGGCTCCAGCGAGAGCGCCTTCAGAATGAGCAGATCGAGCGTACCCTGCGGCAGGTCGAGGTGCGGGTCGGTCAGATGATCCCCTTGTGCTTCTACAAGGGCGAGAATACGACCCGCCCTGCAGAAGCGCAAGGGGTGGGCATGTCGAGCGGTCGCACCTGCGCGACGATGGGCGCGCCCGCGGGCACAGTTGCCGTCGGGTCGATACCTTCAGGTACTCCCCAACCCGCCGCCGCGACTGCCATCATCTGAGCGTGCAAGTCGGTACACCTCCCCCCGGGATCATCTTCATGCGATCGCTCTTCCTGTCTCACGCGCTGCTCCGCGTTTTACTCGCCGGTGCGCTCGCCGCGCTGGTCCTGCCCATCCGCCGCGCCGTCGCGCAGACGCCGACTCTCCCCAGCGAGACGCCCGCCAGGTTCACGCCCGCCACCGCGACATTCGACTACGAGCGGCGCGACGTGATGATCCCGATGCGCGACGGCGTGAAGCTGCACACCGTGATCCTCGTGCCGAAGGGCGCCCATCGCGCGCCCATCCTGCTGACGCGCACCCCCTACGACGCTACCGCGACGACCTCGTACGCGCAGAGCGCCCATCTCGCGCCGGAGCTCAACGGCTACGACAACGCGCTCCAGGTGATCATCCCCGGCGGGTACATTCGCGTCGT
>DATNDS010000107.1:0-13462 GCA_035553215.1 Gemmatimonadaceae bacterium | reverse complement strand
ATTCCCGAGGGGCAGTACGGTGGTGGTACCGTCATGCTCTGGGATCGGGGCACGTTCACGAGTGACCCTCCGCGTGATGATGAGCCGGAAGCGCTCCAGCGCGGTTATGCTGATGGCGATCTGAAGTTCATTCTTCACGGCCAGCGCCTCCACGGCTCGTGGGTGCTCGTGCGGACGCGACGCGGCGCGCCGGAGCGTGCGCAATGGCTGTTGATCAAGCACAAGGATGGGGACGCGGAAAGCGGCTCGGATGTCGTCAGCGAATTCACGACGTCAGTCGCCACGGGCCGGAGCATGGCGCAGATCGCCGGACAGGACGCATCACATGAGGCGGACAAGAGCATTGCGCCCATGCTTGCCCGGGTAGCCGCGAGCGTCCCCACCGGGGATGGCTGGACGTTCGAGCCCAAGTACGACGGCATCCGGATCCTCGCCTACGTCGCGCCGGGCGCAGTGCGGCTCGTGTCGCGCAATGATCGGGACAAGACCGAGCAGTTTCCCGAGATCGTCGCGGCGCTCGAGCCACTCGTCTCGCGTACCAGGAAATCCCTGGTGCTCGACGGAGAGATCGTCGCCCTGTGCCACGATGCGCCGGCACGCTTCCAGGATCTGCAGTCGCGCGTGCACGTGAGCAATCGCGGTGAAGTCGAGCGGTTGAGTCACGAAGCGCCGGCGGCACTCATCGTCTTCGACCTGCTGGTGGACGGTGATGAGGTTCTGCTGGATGAGCCGTGGAGCGCACGACGCAAACGTCTCGAACGCCGCGTGAAGCGTCACGTGTCATCAGAGCTGCGGCTGAGTGATTCAGCAGCGGGAGATGGACCCCGGATGCTGCGCGCCGCGCGGCGCGATGGCTGGGAGGGGATCATCGCGAAGCGCATAAATTCCGCGTACGAACCGGGGATGCGCACGGGCGCATGGCGCAAGCTCAAGGTGGAGTTCAGCCAGGAGTTTGTCGTGGGCGGCTATACCGAACCGCGCCGATCGCGCGAGCATCTGGGCGCGCTCCTCCTGGGCTATTACGAAGACGGCCGTCTCGTGTACGCCGGGCACACCGGCACCGGCTTCGACCGCTCCGAGCTCGCGGCGCTGCATGCACGGCTCGCGAAGCTGGAGCGTGCGACATCGCCATTCGCCACCCCTCCCAGGGCGAACGAGCATGTGCACTGGGTTCGGCCGAGCACGGTGGTAGAGGTCAAGTTCGATGAATGGACGAAGGACGGACTGCTCCGCCAGCCGGTGTACCTCGGTCTCCGGGACGACAAGCCCGCTCGTAAAGTGACGCGCGAACCCGCGAGCGTGCAGCGACGGAGGTCCCGGTGAACGTACTGGACGCGCTCGAGGAGCTCGAACGCCAGGGCGGGGAGGGTACAATCCCGCTGCCGGGCGGGAAGGAGCTCCGCCTGACGCATCTCGACAAGGTCTACTTCCCCGACGAGCGAATCACCAAGGGCGAGCTCCTGCGCTACTACGTACAGGTCGCTGCGGTACTGCTGCCCGTCATGCAGGATCGTCCACTGGTGCTGCACCGGTTTCCGAATGGCATCAGTGATCAAGGCTTCTACCAGCAGAAGGCGCCGGATGACGCGCCCGGGGTGGTTCGCAGAGCGAAGGTGGAGGTCGAGGGCGGGACGCGCGAAATGCGCGTCATTGGCGGCGATCTGCCCACGCTGCTCTGGTGTGTGCAGAACGGTGTGCTCTCGGTGGACCCGTGGCTCTCGCGCATCAGGACGCTCGATGCGGCCGACTACGCCGTGCTCGATCTCGACCCGGGGCCACGAGCGCCGTTCACTCGCGTGGTGGCCGTGGCTCGCTGCATCCATGACGTGCTGGGTGAACTCAAGCTGCATGGCGCCGTCAAGACATCGGGCGCGTCGGGGATGCACATCTTCCTGCCGCTGCCCGGGAAGACGTCGTTCGAGTCGGCAGGGCTGCTCGCGGAGACGATCGCGGCGACGGTGGTGCAGCGAATGCCGAAAGAGGCTACGCTGGAACGCGCGGTCAAGGCGCGGGGCGCGAGCAAGGTCTACGTTGATTGCCTGCAGAACGTGCGCGGCAAGACCGTGGCGGGCGCCTACGCGGTTCGCGCCAGGCCGGGTGCACCGATCTCCACGCCGCTCGAGTGGACCGAACTCGAGGGGCCGGTCGATCCGCGGGCGTTCACGCGCGATGTGGTGCTGCAGCGCATCGCGCGAGAGGGGGATCTGTGGGCGAAGGCCATGGCGCGACACAATCGGCTCGCCGCACTGGCCAGGCCCAGGCCTGCGCGCAACGGCCAGTAGGGCGCGTCGCCCCCGGACATGGAGGGTCACCCGATATGCAGCCGGTAGTTTTCCGGTGTGACGCGAGCGCCGCAGGCATTCCGCTGCCCCACATCTGGGAGCATACAGTGGGGAGCGGACATGCCCCGCTCGCCCTGCGTGCCGATTATCGAATGCAGCTCGCCCGATGTCATCGGGAGCTGGGCTTTCGCCACGTCCGCTTTCACGGGCTCCTGTCGGATGACATGGGGACGCTGGTGTGCGAGCGTGATGCGCTGGTCTATTCCTTCTTCAATGCTGATCAGATCTGGGACTGGTTGCTCTCGCTCGGCATGCGCCCGTTCGTGGAACTGAGCTTCATGCCGACGACACTCGCGTCCGGCGGCACGACCGTGTTCCACTACCACGGCAACGTAACGCCACCGCGGCGCTACGCCGACTGGTTCACGTTGATCCGGTTGTTCGCGTCGCATTGCGTGGCGCGCTACGGCGCGGACGAAGTTCGGCAGTGGTTCTTCGAGGTCTGGAACGAGCCGAATCTGAACGCCTTCTGGACCGGCAGTCAGCAGGACTACTTCGAATTGTACCGGCAGACCGCCCTGGCGCTGAAGACCGTGGACGCGTCGCTGCGCGTGGGAGGGCCGGCCACGGCCGACAATGCGTGGATCGCCGAATTCCTGGACTTCGGCGAGGCGGGCGGCGTGCCGCCTGATTTCATCAGCACGCATCATTATCCCACCGATGCG
The DNA here is from genome assembly GCA_035553215.1 of Gemmatimonadaceae bacterium. GTDB lineage: Bacteria > Gemmatimonadota > Gemmatimonadetes > Gemmatimonadales > Gemmatimonadaceae > JADGGM01. Next base: position 10,455 of record DATNDS010000107.1, on the reverse strand, counting down.
TTCGGGAAGCCCGGTGACGACACAAAGAGCCAGTTGGCGGATAGCACCCGCAGCGCGCTGCGCGACGAGGCGCGGAGAGTACAGGCACTCGCGCGTGGTCGTCCCGTGTACTACACGGAGTGGAACACCTCTTCCAATTCGCGCGACCCGCTGCATGATGAACCCTACGCGGCCGCCGTGATCGTCAAGACCATGCTGGAGGCCACCGGCCTTGCCGCCGGGTACAGCTTCTGGACGTTCAGCGACATCTTCGAAGAGAACTACTTTTCCTCCGTGCCATTTCATGGCGGGTTCGGACTCCTGGACATCTACGGGATCGCGAAGCCGTCGTATCGTGCATTTGAAGTGTTGCATCAGCTCGGCACAGAACTGATCGCCTCGATGAGCAACGTGCATTCCACCGTGGATGGCTGGGCCATTCGCGGGCCTGCGGAAGACGCGCTGACCGTCGTGCTCACCAATCATGCGCTGCCCCGGCACCCGATCAGCACCGAGCGCGTGTGCGTGCACATTGATCGTGTGGCACCTCCCCGTGCGCTGACGGTGCGGCGCATTGACGCGAGTCATGCCAACTCCAAGTCGGCCTGGCTCGCCATGGGCGCACCAGCGTACCCGTCGCCGCGACAGGTCGAGGCGTTGCATGCGGCATCCGATCTCGTGTGGGAACCACTCGACGCGCAGTGCGAGGGTCACGCGCTGCATGTGGAGCTCGACCTGCCTCCTCACGCGGTAGCGGCGGTGACGCTCCAGGCCGGTCCGGCTCGCGACGGTCCGGCATGAGCAGGGAAGTACCGGATGCGGCCGCCCACGCCCTCCTGCTGGACGACCTCGAGCAGTCGGCGTTCGCGTACTTCCGTCATGAGGTGAACGCCCACAACGGGCTCGTGCGCGACAACACCGATGCGTCTGCTCCGGCCTCCATCGCCGGAACCGGCTTTGCGTTGAGCAGCTATGCGCTCGCCGTGGAGCGCGGCGTCATGCCGCGACGGGAAGCAGCGGCACGCACGCGCGTGGCGCTGAGATTCCTCTGGAACGCACCGCAGAGCGATGCGCCGGACGCGACGGGCGCACACGGCTTCTTCTATCACTTTCTCGACATGGAGAGCGGCCGGCGCGTCTGGCACTGCGAACTCTCGACAATAGATTCAGCCATCGCGCTGGCCGGGGTGCTGGCGGCGGCTGCGTACTTCGATCGCGACAGCGATGCGGAGAAGGAAATCCGGACGCTTGGCGACGCCATTTACCGCCGGGCCGACTGGACCTGGGCGCTCGACGGTGGACGTGAGGTATCGCTCGGCTGGCGACCGGAGCGTGGCTTCATTCCCTATCGCTGGCAGGGATACTCCGAGGCGCTCCTGCTCTATGTTCTGGGGCTGGGGTCACCGACGCATCCGCTGCCGCGCGCAAGCTACGCACAGTGGGCTGCCTCGTATCGATGGATGACGCTCTATGGCATCGAATATCTGTACGCCGGTCCGCTCTTCATCCATCAGCTCAGTCACGTGTGGATTGATCTGCGCGGGATTCGCGACGCATACATGCGGCGCAAGGGCAGCGACTACTTCGAGAACAGCCGGCGTGCGACGTATGTGCAACAGGAGTACGGGCGCCGCAATCCCCGGCACTTTGACGGCTACAGCGATGTCTGGTGGGGTGTGACGGCCAGCGATGGACCAGGCCGGACGACGCAACGCGTGCATGGGCGCTCACGGTGCTTCTACGGCTATCATGCGCGTGGCGCCCCGTTCGGCTTTGACGACGGCACGCTCTCGCCCTGGGCGGTTGCGGCCTCGATGCCCTTCGCGCCGGAGATCGTGATTCCCAGTCTCATCAAGGTCAATGCAACGTACCCGGGCCCGCGACGAAAGTACGGGTACATGTGCAGTGTGAACTTCACCTTTCGCACGTCGCAGGATGGGGCCGCCTGGATCTCGCCGCGTGACTACGCGATCAATCAGGGTCCCGTCGGCCTCATGGTCGAGAACTATCGGTCCGGACTGATCTGGAAATTGATGCGCCGATGTCCGCATGTCGTTCGGGGACTGCGCCGCGCGGGATTTGACGGAGGCTGGCTCGATGAGGCGGAGCCCGACGATCGCTAGCCAGTCGACGGTGGGGCCCTGCGGTGCGCGATCCACTGCGTATTCGCGCTTGCCTACGCCCCTCTCCGGCTGCGAATCTGTGCCGCCGTGCGTGCCGCCAGCGCGGAAATCGTGAGTGCGGGATTGGCGGACCCCTGCGTGGGGAGCACGCTTCCGTCGCAGATGAAGAGATTGGGCACGTCCCAGCTCCGGCACCATTGGTCCACGACGGAGTCTGACGGAGAGCACCCCATGCGGCACGTTCCCACCAGGTGGGCATAGCGGTTCACCGCGTGTGTTTCCTCGGCGCCCGCAGCCATGAGTACCTCGCGCGCCTTCGCGATACCGGCACGCATCATCCGCCGGTCATTCACGGACAGGCTGAACCGCGCGTACGGAACCGGTATGCCGTAGTGATCCGTCGCCGAGGGATGAATGGTGACCGAGTTCTGCTCACTCGGGAGGATCTCGCCGAGCACGCCAACGGCGGCGTAGTGGTTGTAGGCCTGCATGGCCGCGAGCAGCTCATCGCCAAAGGAGCCCGACTCTTCCGCGATGAGGTGCGCCATCGCGATGGGAAGCGGTGACACGGTCTGCAGCGCGTAGCCACGCACGAAGTCGTTGCGTGGATCGGTTTCGTAGAACTCCTCCGTGCACGCGCATGCCGGCGGAGCCTTGTACTGCCGGATCATCTTCGCGAATCGCCCCCACACCACGGGACCGGCCTGCGCCATGAGGAACTTGCCTACCAGTCCGCTGGAATTGGCCAGTCCGCGTGGAAACCGGCTCGATGTGGAATTGAGCAGCAGCCGTGGCGTCTCGATGGCGTACCCCGCCACGATCACCGCCCGTGCGTGTTGCTCCTCGGCCACCAGCCGCCCATTCTCGAGCGTGCGATAGTAGCGCACGCCGGTCACGCGCCCCGCGCGGTCCAGCGGAAGCTCGTAGGCCATGGAACCTGTGCGGATTTCCGCACCGTGCGCAACGGCGTCGGGAAGGTGGCTGACGAGCATGCTGCTCTTGGCGCCCACCTTGCACCCGAGCAGGCAGAAGCCACGCATGATGCAGTGAGGGCGCTTACCCACGCGTCCGGCGGGAATCGCCACGGGACCGCCGGCGACAACCGGGATGCCGAGCCTGGTACATCCCGCAATGAGCTGCTGGCCCGCGGTGCCTGCTTGCAGCGGACCGTATGGATATCCATGGACCTTGCCCCAGGGATACCGGGCCGGCCCCGAGACGGGATACTCGCGCTCCATTTGCTCGTAGTACGGCTCCAGTTGCTCGTAGCGCAGCGGCCAGTCCGCGGCCACGCCGTCCAGCGTGCGGACCTGGAAGTCCGACGGATGCAGCCTTGGGCAGAAACCGGCGTAGTGTATGGTGCCGCCGCCCACGCCACGCCCGGAGTTGTTCGCGCCAAACTCCAGCGGATCGGTCCCGCCGGTGATTCGAAGATCGTTCCAGTAGAGTCGCGCCGAGCCAGCCTCGTCGGACACCATGTCCGATTCCGAATCGTGCCAGTTGCCAGCTTCCAGCGCGACGACAGTGAATCCGAAGCGCGCGAGACGCTGGGTGAGCACGCCGCCACCGGCACCCGTGCCGATGATGCAGAAGTCCACCGTCTCGCGCGGCGAGTACTCACGCATCGCGGCGTCGAGAACCCAGTTCGACGACAGATGGACGTGCAACTGCTTCATGGCGCTCGCTCGCGCGCCTCCCACGGTTCCGGCGCGCCGTTGTTGAGCGCTGCATAGCCCCGGGGATACGCCGGGCCGCCAAAGCCGATCTCGTCCCACGCATAGGGATGCGCGTAGTACGTGCCGGTGATCTCCTGAATGGCCACGTGGATCCACCATCTCCGGGCCGGGAGCCGCTGCCATTCGCGTCCCGGCGGATGGCCATCGCGCACGGCGCGGAGCACGCTGTCCTGCTCATCCGGAGGCAGCTCCGCGAAGGCGGCGCCGAACAACGCCGACGCGGTCTGATCCAGTCCGGCGAGTCCTCGTTCCCACGCAATCGCGTTGGGTGGCATGTCGTCGTACTGGAATCCCTCCGCCGCCGGCTCGTGGCAGCGCGCGTCAATCCACGGCGCGATCGGAATCCGCCGCGACAGCGGGCGGTGATGCTGGGGTACGATCCGGTCGCAGAGTGCCTCGAGGGTGTCGCGCTGCCGCGCGTCGAAATGACGAAACGGCGGTACGTTGTGCACGCGGTCGAGAATCACCTGGCGCGTGGCGTCGTCCCAGTGGCCACGCTGCGCCAGAATGTCGGAATCAGGGTAGCGGTCGCGCAGCACGATCAGTAATTCCTGCGCCGCAGCAGGGCGGCAATGAGGCCGAGCATTCCTACCGACGAGAAGAGCAACGGCGCGAATGCCGGTGGGCCCTGCATGAGCTTGAACGGCAGGTTGCTCGCTCCGCCAGGCATGCGCTTGAGTCCTCGCAGGTGCAGGCCGAAGCCGAGCAGCCCATCCAGGAAGGTGATCGCGGATGCAACCGGGAGCAGGCGATCGGCCACGCGTGTGCTCGTCGCGGCGCCGAGTGCGGCGACTGCCATGGGTGGCGCCACGAGAACAGGGGTCCACATGAGCGGGTTGTTGAAGCTGCCGCGCAAGTGCTCGAACCAGGCTTCGCCGCCGGCGAGCGCCGCGAAGAGCGCGGTGGTCACGGCAAGACCGCGCTGAAGGCTGGTTGGCGCGGCACGGCGCGCATGGCTGTGACGCACATGCGTCGCGTTCCGTCGTGCGTGCATCAGGCGCTCGAGGCGTCGCGTCGCGGTGCGGGACAGGGGAGGCGGCTCCCGCCGCAGGAGCCCGGTGAGCACTCCGGTCACACCCACCGTGCACGTGAGCAATGGCGCGAACACGGGCGGTCCCATCACGATATTGTAACGACCCAGTCGGAAGCCACCCGGCAGATTCCTGATGCCGCGAATGTGATAGCCGAAGCCGATGACGCCGTCTGCCAGTGAGACGATGGAAATCGCGGGAAGTAGACGGCGTGCCGCACGCTCGCTCACGACTGCCGCCACCGCCGCGAGCGCCACCGGCGGGGTGAGCCACACGGGAGTCCACATGAGCCAGTGCGAGAAGGCGCCGCGGCGGTGCTGCACGTACGTCTCGAAACCGCTCACGATGGCGGACACGCCCGTCACGACGGCCATGCTGCGCTGAAAGCGGCCCTGCCGGATTTCGCGCCTGGCGCGCGCGATGTCCTGGCGGGCGCGCTCGAGCCATGGCTCATCGTCGCGACCGGACAACTGCCGCAGAACTCGATAGGTGACCGGGTGTGCCATGGGACCTCCTGGTGAGGCGTGCAAGTTCAGCGCGCCGGGACTGAGACGACATTCTGATGCCGCTCGCCGGCTACCGTCCCGGCGCCGGGCGGAGCGCGGCGCGCCCGGGCGCGCCGCCGGCCGCGACCCACGAGCGAGCCCATTGCGAGGGCAAGCAGCGACCCGAGCACCAGGCCCATGGCGGTGAGCATGGCGGCTTCGAGCACGACTTCCAGCTCAAGGCGTCGTTTCATACCGGAATTCTCCAACGTGCCGCGTCCTGATGCTTGAACTCGAGGCCCAGTCCCGGGCGCGAGCGATCGGGCCGCAGCGCGCCATGGACGGGGCTCAGCGCGCCATCAAACAGCAGGTGCTCGATGCGCACGTGATCGTGGAAGTATTCCAGATGCCGTGTGCACGCGATGGCGCAGCAGGGATGCGCATGCAGTGATGGCGCGGTGTGCGCCGACAGCGGCATCGAGCGCGCGCTGCACAGCGCCCCCGCACGGAGAAACTCCGAAATTCCGGCGCAGCGCGAACAGTCCGCCTGCAGCACGTCCACCGCGTCCGCCTCGAGCATGCGGCGGAAGTAGTGCAGGTCGTAGCCGTACTCGCCGGCGGCGATGTCCATTCCGGCCGGAGCGCGGTCGCGCAGCAGGCGCAACCCGTCCAGGTCGTCCGACGACACCGGCTCCTCGAACCAGCAGACGCCGAGCGCGGCGAAGGCATCGGCCTGGGCGAGGGCCTGCTTCCGCGTATACGCACCATTCGCATCCACGAACAGTTGTGTCTGATCGCCTATGGCGGCGCGGGCGCAGCGCACGCGCTCGACATCCCTCTCAGGCTCCGCGCCGATCTTCATCTTGACGCGCGGAATGCCTGCCTCGACCCACTCGGCGAGCTGCTCCCGCAGGTGCGCCAGCGGATACGACGTGAATCCGCCGCTGCCGTAGACGGGCACACTCTCGCGAACCGACCCGAGCAGCGTGATGAGAGGCAGGTCGAGCAGGCGCGCCTTGAGATCCCAGAGCGCCACGTCCACCGCGGCGATGGCCATGGACACGATGCCCGGACGCCCCAGATTCCGAATGGCATGGACCATGGCCTCCCAGCTCGCAGGGATGTCCATGGCATCGCGTCCATGTACGATCGTCGCGAGGAGATTGTGGATCAGTGTCGCGGTCGCCGAATCGGCGTAGGAAAATCCCAGTCCACACTCGCCGCCGGCTGCCGCCTGCACCACCACCAGCGTGGTGGCGTTCCACGTCAGGGTGCCGTCCGCCTCCGGATAATCCGTGGGAACGGTGTACGCCGAGACGGCAACCTGCTCGATGGGCACATCCGGGTGCGGCCGCACCTACACGACCTCCCGCACCTTGTCCTTGAGGACCGTCTTGATGATGTCCCACCGGTCGCGTTCCCCCTTGGCGAGTGCCTCCGCGAAGTGCAGCGCCTGCGTGCTGGAGATCTTGCCGGGAAGCGGCGGCTCATTGGGATCCACGACGGCCTGGACGACGGCGGGGCCGTCACACGCCAGCGCCTCGCGCAGGACCGCTTCAGCCTCATCGGGCCGTTCGATGGTGAAGCCCCGGGCGCCGCACGCGCGTGCGTACGCCGCGAAGTCGATCGGTTGCAGCTCGACACCGAACTCGGGGTTGGCGTCGAGCACCATCTGCTCCCACTTGATCTCGCCCAGCACGTTGTTCTTGATGATGATGACCTTCACCGGAAGATGGTGCTTCACGAGCGTGGCCACCTCGCCCATGAGCATCGTGAAACCGCCATCACCAACCACGCAGACCACCTGTCGCCCGGGAAACGCGACCGCGGCGCCGATACTGTATGGGAGCCCATTGGCCATGGTGGCCAGCGAGCCCGAGAGCGAGAACTGCATGTCCGCGCGCATTTCGATATAGCGCGCCGTCCAGGTGGCGATGGTCCCGCTGTCGGCGGCGACGATCGCGTCGTCGGCGAGCAGCTTGTTCAGATGCCAGGTCACTACCTGCGGTTTCATCGGCATCCCGTCGCGCGTGCCGCGCGTGTGCATGAGCTCGCGCCAGTCCTTCATGCGGCGCTGTGCCTTCTCGAGAAACTGCTGGTCCTTCCGGCGCGAGATGAGCGGCAGGAGCGAGCGTAGCACGATCCGGCAATCGCCCACCAGCGCAACGTCCACGGGGTAGCGCAACCCGATCCGGCTCGGATCGCGGTCAATCTGCACGGCCTTCGCACGATCCGGCCTGGGATAGAACTCCATGTACGGGAACCCGCTCCCGGCGATGATCAGCGTGTCGCACTCAGCGAGCGCATCCTGCGAGGGCGCGGTGCCCAGCAGGCCAATGCCTCCTGTGGTGTACGGTGAGTCATCAGGTACGACGGCCTTGCCGAGCAGTGGCTTGATGATCGGCCCCGCGACCCGCTCGGCGAGCTGCAGCACTTCATCACGGCAGCCGAGGCACCCCCGGCCCGCGAGAATGGCGACTCTCGAGCCGGCGTTGATCACGTCGGCGGCCTCCTGCAGCAGCGGCTGTGATGGCATCGATTGGCCGGCGTCGAACACGTCGGCGCTGTGCTTCGCGATATTCGCGCTCGAGCGCCTGCCGCCCGAGGCCGGCCACTCCTGGATGTCCTTGGGGACGGTGATGTGCGCCACGGTGTGCCATCCCAACGCGGTCTTGATCGCTTCATCCACGACGTTCTGCACATGTGCCGCGCCCATGATCCGCTGATTGTACGCCGCCACATCCATGAACAGCTTGTCGAGGTCCACATCCTGCTGATAGTGTGTGCCGATGAGGTCGTGAAAGGTGTGTCCGGTGATCGCGAGCACCGGCTGGCCATCGCACTTGGCGTCGTAGAGTCCGTTGAGGAGATGAATGCCGCCGGGACCGGACGTCGCCAGGCACACACCCAGACGACCGGAGAATTTGGCGTACCCGCATGCCGCGAACGCAGCGGCCTCCTCATGGCGGACCTGGATGAAGCGGATGTGTTTCTGCCGGGTGCGTAGCGCCTCGAAGATGCCGTTGATGCCGTCTCCGGGAAAACCGAAAATGGTGTCGACACCCCAATCCATGAGGCGTTCGACGAGCAGATCAGCAACTGTGGAACTCATGCTGTGCACCTCCAGACGGACCACGGCAGCGTGCCGCGCGATGCTCGAGCCTCTCGCATGAATCATTCCGGCACCGGTCGCACGGCCATCGCATCGTGACACGCGGCATCATCTGGCACTCCATATGCTCATGGAAAGACAAGGCTCCGCCTGCGGCGCGCGGTCGTGTCCAGCGGAGCGTGGAATTCTCACCGGGAGGTGACTCATGCCACGAGGCGACAAGAGCTCATACACGAACAAGCAGAAGCGGCAGGCGGAACACATCGAGAAGGGCTACGAAGATCGCGGCGTGTCGGACAAGGTGGCCGAGGAGCGCGCGTGGGCAACCGTGAACGCCATGTCACACGGCGGAAAGAAGTCCGGTTCCGGTCGCGGCAAATCGGAGAATCACGCCCCGGCGCGCAAGGGCGGGCGGATCGGTGGGCACAGCATGTCGCACTCCGAGCGCAGCCGCGCGGCGAAGAAAGGGTGGGCGACACGCCGCCATCGGGGGAGCTGACCTCCGCGCGCGGGGCAACGATGCCCGCCACTGACACATGTGCCGAATGCGGCGAGGGGGGCGAGCACCCGGAACGGATCTCACGGCGCCGCGCGCTCTCGCGCGTCTCCATGGCGCTCGGCGCCGTGAGTGCCGCGCTGGTCGCGTGGCCCATTGTCGGCTTTCTCTTTGCTCCACTCGCGCGGCGCGTGCAAGGCACGTGGCGCACAGTGGGACGCGTGTCGGCATTCCCGCCAGGCGCTACCGTGCAGGTCTCGTTCACGGATCCGACGCCGCTCCCGTGGGCCGGACAGACGGCGGCAACGGCCTCATGGCTTCGTCACGAGGCGAATGGCGACTTCATTGCCTTCTCGGTGAACTGCACGCATCTGGGTTGTCCCGTGCGCTGGGAACAGGGCGCACAGCTCTTCATGTGCCCCTGTCATGGGGGCGTCTATTACGCAGACGGCAGCCCCGCATCGGGCCCTCCGCTGCGCGCACTCACCCGCTACCCCGTTCGCGTGGTTGGAGGGCAGGTCCAGATCTGGACCGGCCCGCTCCCGATCGGATGATCGCCACGCGGAGTTGACGTGAAACGCATCTGGCGATGGCTCGACGATCGCACAGGGCTCATCACGACCATCGGGCGGATCGCCCGCCACCTCGTTCCTCCGCGTACCGGTTGGCGCTACGTCCTCGGCAGCGCAACGCTTGTCGCGTTCCTCATTCAAGTGGGCACGGGCATCGCGCTCGCCACGGTGTACGTTCCGTCCACCCAGAACGCGTACGACAGCATCGACTTCATCTCGCACGGTGCCACGCTCGGCCATCTGCTCCGTGGCATGCACTACTTTGGCGCCAGCGCGATGATGATCCTGATCGGCTTGCATCTCCTGCGCGTATTTCTCACGGCGAGCTACAAGTATCCGCGCGAGGCCAACTGGCTCACGGGGGTCGGGCTGCTCGGGCTGGTGGTCGTAATGGCGTTCACCGGCCAGCTCCTGCGCTGGGATCAGAACGCCGTCTGGTCCGCGGTGGTCGCGGCGGAACAGGCGGGCCAGGTTCCGTGGATCGGCGCGGCGCTCGCGCATTTCATACTCGGCGGCGACCGATTGGGGGGAGCCACGCTCACGCGCTTCTTCGCGTTTCACGTGTTCTTCATCCCGGCCCTGATCTTTCTCTTCATCGGCGTTCACGTGTACCTGGTGCTCCGGAACGGCATTTCGGAGCCGCCGGAGGTGCTGCCCAGGATCGATCCGCAGAGCTATCGTGCCCGCTACGCGGATCTCCTTGCCGCGCGCGGCCGTCCATTCTGGCCGGACGTGGCGTGGCGCGACGCGGTCGCCGCGTTCATTGTGGTTTGCGCCGTTGTCGCGCTGGCGCATTGGGCAGGACCGCCCGACGTGGGGAAGCCGCCCAATCCGAGTCTCATCAACGCGTCGCCCCGCCCCGACTGGTATTTCCTCTGGTACTTCGCCGTGCTGGCCAAGCTACCCAAGCACGTGGAGCAG
>DATNDS010000106.1:0-10968 GCA_035553215.1 Gemmatimonadaceae bacterium | reverse complement strand
ACGACATCCACGGTGTCGCCCTTCTTGACGACCTCGGACGGGTGCTGCACGCGCTTCGTCCAGGACATGTCCGAGATGTGAATGAGTCCATCGATCCCCGGCTCGATCTCGACGAACGCACCAAAGGATGTGAGGTTGCGGACCTTGCCCGAGAGGCGCGTTCCCACCGGATACTTGTACGGCAGCACGACCCACGGATCCTGCTCCGTCTGCTTCATTCCCAGCGAGATTTTCTCCTCGGTGGAATCCACCTTGAGCACGACGGCCTCCACCACCTCGCCAATGGACACCAGCTTGGATGGATGCCGCACGTTGCGCGTCCAGCTCATCTCGCTGATGTGCACGAGTCCTTCGATGCCCGGTTCGAGCTCGATGAACGCGCCGTAGTTCGTGATGGAAACGACCTTGCCGTTCACACGTGTGCCCACCGGATACTTCTCGGCCACATCCTTCCACGGATAGCTCTGCAGCTGCTTCAGGCCGAGTGAGATGCGCTCGCGCTCCCAGTCGATGTCGAGAATCTTGACCTCGAGCTCCTGGCCAATGCGGACCAGCTCCGACGGATGCGCGATGCGTCCCCACGACATGTCGGTGATGTGGAGCAGCCCGTCCACGCCGCCCAGGTCGATGAACGCACCGAAGTCGGTGATGTTCTTCACGACCCCCTTCCGCACCTGGTCCTTCTGCAGCTCCTTCATGAGCTTTTCGCGCTTGCCGGCGCGCTCGACCTCGAGGATCACGCGGCGCGACACGACGATGTTGCGGCGGCGCTTGTTGAGCTTGATGATCTTGAACTCGTACTTCTGTCCCAGCAGCTCATCGATGTTGGGAACGCGGCGGAGCGCGATCTGCGATCCCGGGAGGAAGGCATCGACGCCCATGAGATCGACGACGACACCGCCCTTGATCTTCTTGACGAGCGTCCCTTCCACCGGCTGATCGCTCTCGTAGGCCTGACGGATGCGCTCCCAGACGCGCATGAAGTCAGCCTTCTTCTTGGAGAGGACGACCGAGCCTTCCTGGTCTTCGAGGTGCTCGAGCAGCACTTCGACTTCGTCGCCGGGCTTGAGGTCGGGGTGATCCTTGAACTCCTCGAGCGGGACGGCGCCTTCCGACTTGAAGCCGATGTCGAGGATGACGAGGTTGTCGCGGATTTCCAGGACCTTGCTCTTGACGATCTCGCCCTCATCGATGGACGCCAGCGTACCGGCGTACAGCTCGATCATGCGAGCTTCTTCTTCCGGGGAATACTCGTCCTCGTCCCAGCGATTGTCGCCGTGGGCCAGCAGGCGCAGGGCGCCCCTGTCCTGGTCGCGACGCGGGGAGGGAGTATCAGGCAGTGTCTTCTCTTCGAGCTCGGGCATACCGACTGGACTCTCCTGGATCACGGATGTTTAGGCTCGCCGCGACGAGTCGAATGGTGAAGACCACCGGCGGATTTCGCCGGAGGTAATGAGCCTTTAAATATGGCGAGCGAATGGGTTAGGGGCAAGAACCGGTTGCTGGTTACTGGTGGCTGGAAGGGAGGGGGCGACCAGCAACCAGCAACCAGCAACCAGCGACTACCCACCACCCACCACCCCCACCAACGCCACGATCCGCTCGACCTGCTCTTCCTGGGTGAGATACGTCGTGTCGATCAGCACCGCGTCCCGCGCCTGTACGGTTTGTGTCGCGTCGCGTGCATCGCGCTGGACCAGGTGCTCGGTCTCCGCCGCAATCTCGGCGTCGCTCGGCGCGCGCGACAGCCGCTGCATCAGTCTCCGGCGGGCACGCTCCCAGGGGTCGGCTACGAGAAACACCTTCAGATCCGCGTCGGGGAAGACCACGGTGCCAATGTCACGCCCGTCCACAACAACGCTGTGCTCCAGCGCTGCCGACCGGACGAGCCCGTTGACCCACTCACGCACCCGGGGCATCTGGGCCACACGGGAGACGTGCTGGGTGACGGTCGGGCTCCGCACGATCTCTCCCAGTTCTCCTGCCGCAGACGCCGGTACCATCGAGGCATCCGCCTCTCGCAGAGTGACGCCGCGCGCCGCATCGAGAATGTCTCCTTCGGTCCACGAGCCTGGATTCGGGAGCGTTTGCAGCGCAAGCGCGGTGGCCGCCCGGTAGAGGGCGCCCGAGTCCACGTGACGAAAGCCGAGACGCTGCGCCACCCAGTGCGCGGTGGAGGACTTGCCTGACGCCGCCGGACCGTCCACCGCGACGATGATGGGCGTACCGGCTCGCCGCGGGCGTGGCACGAAGGGCGGGGTCTGCTCGCGCCCCGTCACGAGTCGCGCCGCGCCGTGCCGCCGCCCGTGGTGACGCGCGCGAGATCGCTCCAGAAGCCCGGATACGATACCGTCACGCACGTTCGATCATCCAGCGTGAGCTGGTTTCCTGGCAGCGCGGCGAGCACGCCGAACGCCATCGCAATGCGATGATCGCCGTGCGTGTGTACGCTGCCCTGCAATGGGCGAGACGTACCCGAGACGCTCATGCCGTCCGGATATTCCTCCACCTCCGCGCCAATGGCCCGCAGATTGGCCACCACCGTGGCAATGCGGTCACTCTCCTTGGCGCGCAGCTCCGCGGCGCCGGTGATCGTCGTCGTGCCGGAAGCACGCGTCGCCACGCACGCCAGCAGCGGCAGCTCATCGATCATGGCTGGAATGCCGTCGCCGCCGACGTGGATCCCGTGGAGCACGCCGGGGCGCGCGATGATGGTCCCCGTCGCTTCGCCGCCTTGCGTCGATTCGCGCTCGACGCGCACGTGCGCCCCCATGTCGCGCATGGCGCCAAGGAATCCGGTGCGCGTGGGGTTGAGGCACACGTCAGGAATCTCGAGTTCGCCGCCGCTCGCCATGGTGGCCAGGGCGACCATGAACGCCGCCGACGACGGGTCTGCCGGGACGATGAGGTCGAGCGGCTCGAGGCGTGGCGCCGGTGTCAGGTGCACGACAGTGCCGTCCACCGCGACGGACGCGCCCATGGCCGCGAGCATCCGTTCGCTGTGATCGCGCGAGCGCACGGGCTCACGCACCGTCACCGGCACGCCTGCCACGGTACCGGCGAGCAGAATCGCGCTCTTCACCTGCGCGCTGGCGATATCGGAGCACCAGTCCACACCGTGCAGCCTGCCACCCTGCACTACCATCGGCAGCCCATCACCGTTCGGAAAGCGAATCTGCGCGCCCATCGCGGACAGCGGCCGGGCGATACGCTGCATGGGACGCCGGCTGAGGCTCGCATCGCCCACGAACCGGGCTTCGGCCGGTCGCGCCGCCACGACTCCGGCCATGAGCCGCGTCGTGGTACCACTGTTTCCGCAGTCGAGAGCTGTCGCGGGCGGCCCGAGCGACGCCACACCGCGCCCGTTGACGATCATGTCCGCCGAGAGATCGGGAATGGCGGCGCCAAGCGTACGCAGCACGCCGGCGGTGCTGTGCACGTCCGCCGACTGCAGCACCTGCCGGATACGTGACGTGCCGGAAGCCAGCGCGGCGAGAATCAGCGCCCGGTGCGACAGGGACTTGTCGCCCGGGACGCGCACGGTGCCCTGAACGATCACGTCGCGCGCTCCGCTCGTGCACGCCACGCCCGACCAGCCTCCCAGAGTGCTTCGGCGCGCTCGCCATCATCGGCGGCGAGCGCATCGCGCAGATCCATCAACGTCTGTGCGAGCGAGTCGAGCGCGAAGGCCATTTCGCGCGGTGAGCCACGCACGAGATCACGCCACAGCGCGTAACTGCTGGCCGCCAGCCGCGTCGTATCGCGTGCACCCGGACCTACGGTGGCGCCGTCCACGCCGTGCTCGGCCAGCGTGGCCGCGAGCGCGGTGGCGGTCAACTGCGGGAGATGACTTACCCAGGCCATCAGGCGGTCGTGCTGCTCCGCATCCCGGTACTCGATGCGGCTCGCACCGACCGTGCGCCAGAGCCACTCGGCGGTCGAGCGGCTTTCCGCCGGCGCCCGTGCCTCAATGCTCACGCTGCATCCGACAAACAGGTCCGGGCGCGACGCATCGAAGCCGGAGTGGTGCGAGCCGGCGAGCGGATGGGTGCCGAGCACGCGCTGCCGCAACGCATCGTCCAGCCGCAGCGAGTCCGCGCGCTGCAGGCCGCCGACATGCAGCACGAGTGCGTCGGGCGCGGCGTGCGCCAGCGCCACGCGGGCGACGGATGCGATGCTCGACACGGGCACGGCCAGCACGACCTGCGAGGCTTCGGTGGCCGCGGCCGCGCCGCCATCGCCGTCATCGCCGGCAACGCGTACGCCGGCCCGCGCGGCCCGCTCGCGATCGCTGCTCGAACTGCTCCAGCCCCGCACGTCCACGCCCTGCGCGCCGAGCGCGCGCGCAAGCGAGCCCCCAATGCAGCCGAGTCCGATGACTGCGACCGGACGCCGGCGCGCTACCGGAGCCATTGTTCCATTGCCAGCGCCGCGCTCGTGTCCTCGTCCCGATACTTGACGATGACGGCGGCCGCGATCGACAGTCCCTGTTCCGCTCCCCATTCCCCGCGCACACGCCGCGACCCCGGCACCACCACCGCGCCGGCCGGAATCTCGAGCGGCCCATCCAAACCGGCGCGATACACGCGCTCGTGCACGAGGTCGAACACCGGCGTGGCGCTCGTGAGGACGACGCCGGCGGCCAGCACCGCGCGCGCGCGCACCACGGTACTCTCGTATACGCCGCAGTTGCCCCCAATGAACGCCTCGTCCTCGACGATGACCGGCGCCGCATTCACCGGTTCGAGCACGCCGCCAATCTGCGCGCCGGCGCTCAGGTGCACGCGCTCGCCGATCTGCGCACACGAGCCTACCAGTGCGTGTGAATCCACCATGCTGCCGGCACCCACCCAGGCGCCGACGTTGATGTACATGGGTGGCATGCACACGACGCCGCGCGCCACGTACGCGCCGCGTCGCACCGTGGATCCACCAGGCACGATCCGCACGCCCTGCGATTGCGGCAGCGGCTGCGTGGGGAACAGATGCTTGTCGAAGAACCGGAACGCCGACCTTCCGCCAAGCGACATGTCCTCCACATGGCTGATCCGGAAGCCCAGGAGGATCCCCTGTTTCACCCACGGAACGGCGCGCCAGCGACCCGTGTCGTCTCGCTCGGCGGCACGCACCTCGCCCCGTTCCAGGGCGCACAGGAGCGCGCGCACCATCCGCTCGGCATCGTCCAGCGGCAGCGCATCCCCCGGCACTGCAACAAGCGACTCGATGCGCTGGCGCATGAGAATCGGGTCCAGGTTCGCAGTGCCCGTGGTCACGACAGGGCCCCTATTGCCTCGAGGCTGGCGCGGATCACCGGCTCGAGCTCCGGGCGCAATGGAACGAGCGGCAGGCGCAGGATGTTCTGGATTTTTCCCATGAGCGCGAGCGCCGCCTTGGCGGGAATCGGGTTCGACTCGATGAACGCGGCTTGCGTCCACGGGGCGAGGCGTTCGTTGAGTCGCCGAGCGCCGGCGCCGTCTCCGGCCTGGAGACACTCGGTGAGTCGCGACACGTCACGTGGCGCGACGTTGGACGTGACGGAGACCACGCCATCGCCACCGGCGGCCATCACGGCAAGCGTGAACCCATCATCTCCTGACAGCACGGTGAAATCCGGCGGCCGCTCTCGCAGGATCTCCATGATCTGGCCGAGATTGCCCGACGCCTCCTTGATGCCGGCGATGTTCGGCACCTCGGCGAGGGCGAGCGCCGTACGCGCTTCGATGTTGCCGCCGGTGCGGCCTGGCACGTTGTACAGGATCACGGGCAGATCCGTGGCCGAGGCAATCGCCGTGAAGTGCGCAATGAGCCCGCGCTGCGGAGGCTTGTTGTACATCGGGCTCACGTGCAGCAGGTGCGTGGCGCCGGCGCTGCCCATCTCGCGCGAGAGCGCAATGGCACGTGCGGTGTCGTTGGATCCGGCGCCGGCTACCACCGGCATCCGCCCGTTCACCTGCTCGACGACGATCTCGACCACCCGGTGTTGTTCGGCTACCGTCATCGTGGCGGCTTCGCCCGTGGAGCCGCAGGGCACGAGGAAGTGAACGCCCGACGCGATCTGCCAGTCGACGAGCGCGCGCAATGCCGATTCATCCACCGCGCCGCTGGCCGTGAACGGCGTCACGAGCGCGGTGCCACATCCACTGAGTCGAAGTGTCGTCATTGCCCGGGTGCCGGGTCGCCGGCCAGAAGATCCGCCATGGTGAAGATACCGCGCCTGCCAATGAGCCATCGCGCCGCCACGAGCGCACCTTCCGCGAACACGCGCCGGTCGCGTGCGACGTGCACCAGTCGAATCTGCTCGAACGCGCCATCGAAGAGCAACTCATGAGTACCTGGCACGGACCCGGTACGAATGCTCGTCACCGGGACGTCGCGATTGAGCGCTGCCCTGATGAGATCGCGAAGCTGCAACGCGGTTCCCGAGGGTGCGTCGCGTTTTCCAGCGTGGTGCGTCTCGACGATATGCGCATCGAAGCCGGGCACGTGCGCCAGGAGGCCCGCCGCATACTCCGCCACCTGCCAGAGCACGTTGACGCCCACGGAAAAATTCGGCGAGATGAGCAGTGACCCGCCTGCAGCGCGCACATCCTGCTCCACCTCCTGGCGCTCGGCATCCCACCCGGTGGTGCCGACGACGATCGGGCAGCCGGCACGGACAGCGGCGCGAATGTTCGCCGGTGCCGCCACGGCGGTAGTGAAGTCCACGCAGACCTCGGCCCCGGCGAGCGTGTCGCGTGTGATGCCCGCGCCCGCGCGATTTCCGGAGGCGGCGATTCGTGCGGTCACCTCCCACCCCTGCTCTTCCGCCAGCTCAACAAGGCGCTGCCCCATGCGCCCCAGGCCAACGACCGCCAGACGAGGCCTGGTCATGGCGCGTCCTCGGCGTGCTCGAAAAATTCGCCGTGCAACGCGCGCATGGCTGGCGCGAGCGCATCCGCGTCGACGATCATCGTGAGATTGATGCCGGTGGCGCTCACCGAGAGCATGTGCAGCCGGATGCCGTGCACGGCGCCCAGTGCGCGCGCCATGATCTCGCTGCGCCCGCCGAGCCCCGCGCCCACGATCGCGATCACCGCGCGATGCCGCTCGATGGTGACGTCGCCCAGCGCGCGCAGATCCACGACCAGCGCATCGAGATGATGCGGCTCGTCCACCGTAACGGACACGGACACCTCGGATGTCGCTACGACATCCACGGATACCCGGCGACGTTCGAACACCTCGAAAAAGCGGTGCAGGAAACCATGCGCCAGCAGCATGCGCGAGCTTCGCACCTTCACCACCGCCACGTCGCCCTTGCCCGCGATGGCGCAGACGGCGCGCCGCGGCGCGTCGGCCGTGATTCGCGTCCCCGCCGCTCCGGGATGCCGCGCGTTGTAGATGAACACGGGAATGCCGCGCTGCACCGCGGGCGCGATCGTGCTCGGGTGCAGGACCTTTGCGCCAAAGGACGCCAGCTCCGCGGCTTCATCGAAGCGGACCTCCTCGATGAGCCGTGCGGTGGCGACCAGCCGGGGATCGGCCGTGAGCATGCCGTCCACGTCCGTCCAGATTTCGATACCGGCGGCGTCGAGCGCCGCGCCGATCAGCGCCGCGCTGTAGTCTCCCCCGCCGCGTCCGATGGTCGTGGTGACGCCCTGCGACGAGCGCCCGATGAACCCACCGAGCAGCGGCACGCGTCCCGTCGCCAGCAGCGGCAGGAGGCGGTCCCGTGTCTCGCGCGTGAGCTCCTCCAGCCGAGGCACCGCGCGGGTGTAGGAGTCATCCGTGCGCATCACATCGCGAGCATCGATGAGATCGCAGGGCAGCCCGCGCGCAACGAAGGCAGCGTGGACCAGTGTCGTGGAGAGCAGTTCGCCATAGGCCACGATCGCGTCCAGGCTGCGGGGCGTGGCGTGGCCGAGCACGGAGAGGGCTTCTGCCAGGCTGGCCAGCTCATCACACATCGCGCTCAGCTCGGCGCGCGTTTCATCACTATCGCTGGCCGCCGTGAGCAACGCATCCGCCTCGTGCAGATGGCGATCGCGAATCGCCTCCACACCGCGCAGCGCGAGAACGAGCTGGCCGTCGGCGGCATGTTCCGCGAGCGCCAGCAACCCGGTCGTCACGCCCGCGAGCGCGGACACCACGACAACGGGCCGCTGATCCAGCTTGCTGCGCGTAATCGTAGCGGCTCGCCCGATCGCATCCGCGTCGCCTACGGATGTGCCGCCGAACTTGAGAACGATCACGCCTGCACGAGCCCACGGGCCACGAGCAGTTCGGCATTCAGCACCGACGCCCCGGCCGCGCCGCGAATGGTGTTGTGCCCCAGCGCGACCAGTCGCAGATCGAGCACGGGGCAGCGCCGTACCCGCCCGATGGACACCGTCATTCCTCCGCCGCGCTCCACATCGCGCCGCGGCTGCGGGCGATCTGTCTCGGCCAGGACGACGACCGGCTGACGCGGCGACGAGGGAAGCGCCAGTGACGCCACGGCGCTTCGCCATGCTTGAATGGCCTGAACGGCATCGTCGGGACTCACCCGCTCCGCCAGTGACACGGAGAGACACACAGTATGACCGTGTTCCACCGGCACCCGATTCACCTGCGCACTGATGCGAATCGGCGCCGGCTCGACCACGCCGTTCTCCATGCGACCCAGCAGCTTGAGAGTTTCCGACTCGATCTTCTCCTCCTCGCCGCCGCCAATGAACGGAATGACGTTGCCAAGGATGTCCAGCGACGCAACGCCCGGATAGCCCGCTCCGGACACCGCCTGCAGCGTCGTCACCATGGCGGTGCGAACGCCAAATGCCTGATGCAGCGGCGCCAGCGCGAGCGCGACCACCATGGTGGAGCAGTTCGCATTCGTCACGATGGCGCCGGGCCACCCGCGCGTCTCGCGCTGGCACTCGAGCAGCGCGAGATGCTCCGGATTCACCTCGGGAATGATCAGGGGAACGTCAGCCTCGAGACGGAAGTTCCGCGCATTGCTGAGCACCCACCGCCCCGCGCGCGCGAACGCCGGTTCCACGGAGCCAGCCGCGGCGGCATCCAGCGCCGAGAAGACGATGGGGGCGCGAACGCTTTCGGGGTCACAGCGCAATACCGGCAGGTTGGCGACCGATTCCGGCAGCTCGCCGTCGAGCCAGTGGACCACCTCGCCATAGCGCTTCCCTGCTGAACGCTCCGAGGCGGCAACCTCGGCGACGCGGAACCACGGATGCCCCTCGAGCAGCCGGAGAAAAGTCTGTCCCACCATTCCCGTGGCGCCCAGCACGGCAACGGCAATTCGCGCTGGCCCAGGGGGCGCGTCGCGCACGGATCAGTTGAGCAGCGTACGCACGAGTCGCACGTACGCACCGACTGCATCGCGCAGCTCGCCGACATCGACGTATTCATCCGCTGTATGCGCAACCTGAATGGAACCGGGACCGAAGAGCAGGGGCGTTCCCCAGCGGTCGAGCAGCGGAATGTCCGTAGTAAACGCGACAGGCGCGGCGGGCATTCCCGGGATCGTGTGAAATCGCTGTGCAGGAATGCAGGAGCCGTACTCGAGCTCGGCACGCCCTTTCACCGCGCGTTCGAGCAGGCGTCTGACGTCGCTCACGTCGCCCACCAGGCGAAACATCAGCTCTGCCTCCGCGCGGTCCGGGATGATGTTGGCCTCGGTGCCCGCGTGAATCGTCCCGATGTTCATTGTCGTCTCGCCGAGCACCGGGTCGCTCGGCAACGCCAGGTTGCGCAGCGCAGGCAGCAGATCGAGGAGCGGATGAATCGCGGACGTTCCGAGCTGGGGATATGCCGAGTGCGCCGCGCGTCCGGTGGTTCTCACGGTAACCCGCAATGATCCCTTGGCGCCCGTCGCCAACTTGCTGTCCGTCGGCTCACCATTGATGAGAAAACGGCTCGTGGCGGGAAGGTGATTGGCCGCGCGCGCGCCATCTGAACCCTTCTCCTCACCGACCACGAACAGCAGGTCTACACGCTCCTCATGATCGACCGCGAGCGCTTCGGCGGCCGCGAGCATGGCGGCGGCAATTCCCTTGGCATCGCACGCGCCCCGGCCTCGCAAGCGATCGCCACTGAGTGATGGCTTCACGAACGGCGGCACCGTGTCGAGATGTGTGGACAGCGTGACCCCGCCACCACGCCGCGACGCCCAGACATTGCCGCGTCCGGGTGTCACTTCCTGCACCGTGACATTCCATCCCCGCGACACCAGCCAGCCCGTGACGAAATCCACAGCCCTGCCCTCGTCGCCCGATGGCGAATGGATTCCCATCAATTCCGCAGCCAGCGCCACCACGTCTGTCATGACGGGACAAAGTAGTCCGGGATGCAATGCATTGCCACTGAGTTTCGAGCACGGCGAACATAGCTTTCTGCGCTCGCCAGCGAGGGTTGACAGCCGCCAGGCGCGACCTAAACTATATACCGAACAAATGCCGAATCACAAGCCGAATGCATCCTGTCACGTCACATCAAATTCTGTGACGCAAATGCTTGCTCCCGTGGTACTTGGCGATCTGCACCACAAGGCAATTCTGATCCAGCCGCGGAGTGCCGAATGATGCCAGGACCAAGCCTGACCCGCCTGATGCGGATCAGACACATCGACCCGGGCCGGCCACTGGAAACCGGCCAGACCGTGCTCGAGCTCTTCCGCGTAGCCGATGCCGAGAGGGGTGACGGCGCCACGCACCTGATGTTTCGCGACCATCGCGGATGGTACTGTGCAGATGGCCGCGATTGCCCCGATGAAGCGTGCCTATGAATCGGCTGACACGGCGGATCAGGTGCCCGGGGCGGGAATCGAACCCGCACGGCCTTGCGGCCAAGGGATTTTAAGTCCCTCGCGTCTGCCCCTTTTCGCCACCCGGGCCGACCGATCGCGCACCCCACGTCTCCATACGCGCGCCCTGGCCGGCGATGACATCAGCGGCCGCGCTTCCTGCGTGTCGCGGCTCCTCGGAACCTGCTGCT
>DATNDS010000105.1:0-37674 GCA_035553215.1 Gemmatimonadaceae bacterium | reverse complement strand
CATCACCGTCTCCCCCCGCTGCCAGCGCGTCCACACGGCGCGCACCGCAGCCGCCGTTAACAG
This sequence comes from Gemmatimonadaceae bacterium, assembly GCA_035553215.1. Taxonomy (GTDB): domain Bacteria; phylum Gemmatimonadota; class Gemmatimonadetes; order Gemmatimonadales; family Gemmatimonadaceae; genus JADGGM01. The sequence goes on along the minus strand of DATNDS010000105.1, from coordinate 37,611 downwards.
CTTATATGGTCGTGTCACAACGCCTCCAGTGAATGCGGAATCTTACCGTGCTGTTGCACTCACCGGTTGAGGCGACCTGTCAATCCTGCGAATCCCGCGAATCCTGTCCGTCTGTTCACAGGGGTGGAGCACGGTGCTCGTGACCGCGGATGAGTCGTAATGCCCGTAATGCCCGTAATGCCCGTCCATCCGACGCCGGTCGCTAGAGTGCCAGCGACAGCTGTGTGCCCACATGGCCGCCGGCGCGGAACGGTCCGCAGGGACGATCCTGTGACGCCGCGTGGATGGTGCCCTGGAAGGTCGTCACCCGCAGCGCCTGCCGCACGGCACGCAGCGCGAGCGCCGGCTCATTGCAACGCCGGCTGAGATGCGCGAGGATCACGTGCGCGAGCCCGCGATGCGCCGACCCCGCGGCCAACTCCGCACCGGCCTCGTTGCTCAGATGTCCGAGATTGCTCGCGATACGCTTCTGCACCGACGCCGGATACGGTCCAGAGCGTAGCCGCTGCATGTCGTGATTCGTCTCCACGACGAGCAGGTCCAGATCACGGAGCTGCTGCCGCAGCGAGCCGGTCGCCCGCCCGAGATCGTACGCGATGCCGGCACGAGCACCGCTCCTTCGTGCCGTCGCGATGATGGCGATCGGTTCCGCGGCATCGTGCGAGACGGCGTGGCCATGCAACATGACATCGCCGAGTGCCACGAGTTCACCCGCCTGAAATGCCTGCGCCCCGCACGTTGCGAGCTCGGGCAGCGCCGCGATGGTGCCCCGCGTGGCGTGCAGCGACCAGCCCCAGCGCGCCGCGCTCACGCATGCGCCACGCACGTGGTCGTGATGTTCGTGCGTGAGCACGAGGGCCGCGATGGACTCGCACGGCACCCCGATCTGCGACAGTCGTGTCGCGAGCACGCGCGGGGGGAAGCCCGCGTCGATGAGCACGCGGGTTCCGTCACTCTCGAGCAGCGTCGCGTTGCCTGCGCTCCCGCTGCCCAGGATCCAGAGGTGCATCAGGTCGCCTCCGATCGCAGCGCGTAGGCGGCCGTGAGCTGGCGGCGCGCACCATCGCCGAGTGCGACGCCACGCCGCGCCATGGCCCGAGTCGCCGTCTCGAGGAAGCCGTCCAGCCGGTAGACACCCAGCGCGTCTCCCTCACCCCACGAGAACGGGGCAACGCGTTTTGGCGGCATCGCGCTCCCGTAGAGGTTCGAACCCGCCCCCACGACGCTGCCCGTGGTCAGTCGCGTGCCGATGCCGGTCTTGCAGTGATCGCCGATGAATGCACCGAGTTTCGTCTCACCGGTATCACGCACTCCGGCCGGCGTCCAGAGATGGACCGTGCCATAGGTATTCTTGAGGTTGCTCGTGATCGTGCCGGCGCCCAGGTTCACCCACCGGCCGAGGTACGAGTGCCCCACGAAGCCCTCATGGCCCTTGTTCGCATGTCCCAGCATGACGGTCCCACTCAGCTCGCCATGCGCAATGCACATCTCGCCAATGGAACAGCCGCTCACGCGATCACCCAGTATGGTGGCGCCCGCCGCGATGGCGCACGGTCCGACGAGCCGTGTGAAGGCACGCACCGTCGCGCCCGCACGAATCAGGATTGGTCCGTCGCTGGCGTCCAGGCAGACCGCCGGCTCGACGCGCGCGCCACGTTCGACGAAGACGTTCCCGCTCCCCAGACGAATCGCGTCGGCCGGCATGCTGCACTCGAGCGTTGGTCCCAGCGCATCGATGTCCTCGCGCAGGAGCGGCGACAGCGTCGTAATGAAGTCCCACACGTTGTCGAGCCACCGCCCCGTGAGGCAGGCCACGTGCGAACCGGCCGCACCCAGTGACTCCAATGGCTCATCACCGCCGGCGACCTCCCGGGCCGACAGCTCGTGTCCCAGTCGCACGGCGGCCACGCGGCCCTCGCACGTCCAGACATCCGCGCGTGCCGTGCCCGGCTGCAGCGACACCACGCATCGGGAGTTGACGACGATGGCGCCTGCGGGAACGGTGCCCACCGCGACCGGCGGCGCATCGAACTCCTCGAAGTGCTCGAGATGTGCCGCGCTGAGTGAACCGCACGCGGCCACGCCGAGCGCCCGCTCCCATCGCCGCCGGATGAGCTCCACGCCGGCGCGCATTTCGCCCAGCGGCCGCGTGAGTGCAAACGGCGCGAACGACCGGGCGCAGGCATCATCGTACACGTAGAGCGCGGTCACGGCCGATCCCGGACCGAATGGGGAAGCGCGTCGAGCAGCGTCTTCAGATCAGCGGCTTTCTCGATCGTCGTCACCATCGTCATCCCCCCGCCGCTCACGACCACGAGGTCCGAGACACCATAGAGCACCACCGTCTCGCCTTCCGCATGCACGACATTGTTCCGCGCCTGCACGAGATGCACGTCGCCGGATGTGGCGTTCCCTTCTGCATCGGTCTTGCGCACGCGGTGCAGCGCCGCCCACGTGCCGACGTCATCCCAGCCGAAGTCTCCGGGCAGGACCAGCACTCTGGCGCTGCGTTCCAGCACCCCCTGGTCCACCGAGATCGGTGTGACCGCGTCGAAGAAGCCGCGCAGATCGCCACGAGCCGCCAGTGGCAGGGCAGGGGCGACTTCCGGAGTGTGCGCCGTGACTTCGGCCAGGAAATCGCCCGCGCGCCAGGCAAAGATGCCGGAGTTCCACAGGTATCCATCGGACACCATGCGAGCGGCGGTCGCACGGTTCGGCTTTTCCACGAACCGTGCGACCCGGCGCGCGTCTCCGCCGTTCACCGCGCTCCCCGGCTGGATGTAGCCGAAACCGGGATCGGGGCGACTGGGCACGACGCCTACGGTCACGAGGCTCTGCTGCTCCGCCGCGACCTGCGCGGCGCGCGCCAGCGTCGTGCGAAAAGCAGCCGGATCGCTGATGCACCAGTCGGCGTGTACGCAGATCATGGCGGTGCCCGCGTTGGCCTGGCGCTGTACTTCCATTGCGGCCCAGGCCAGGGCGGGGGCAGTCCCCGCCGAACGCGGTTCCGCGATGACGTTGCCAGCCGGAATGTCGGGCAGGAGCGTGCGCACCACCGGCGCGAGCTGTTCGTTGGTGAGAATGAGCATGCGCTCGGCCGGAACGAGCGGAGCCAGGCGCGTCACGGCATCGAGCAGCAGCGGATCCGATCCCGCCAGGGGCAGCAACTGCTTCGGCCTCCGCGGTGTGCTCAGCGGCCAGAAGCGCGAGCCGACGCCGCCCGCGAGGATCACGGTCCACGGATTCACGAAGTGCCTGCCCCGCTGTCCTCCGCTGGTACGCCCGCAAGCTCCGCGATGCGACCGTAGAGCTTTTTCGGACTGAAGGGCTTGGTGAGGAATGCGCTTGCGCCCAGCGCCATCGCCTCACGCTGATGTTGTTCCTGTCCCGCCGCCGTGAGAATGATGCACGGCAGTCCCGCCCAGTCCGGCTCGGCCCGGAGGCGCGTGAGCACATCCAGGCCGCTCAGCTCCGGCATCATCAGATCCAGGAGAATCACTGCGATGTGCTTGTCCTGTTCGAGCGCCTGCAGCGCCTCGCGGCCGTCATAGGCCAGCGTGACCGCAAACGGGCCCTGCTCGAGCTTCATCTTGATGATGCGGCCGATGTGCGGTTCGTCGTCGGCCACGAGAACGTGAACCGGCTGAGTGGCGCCGGGCATCTCAGACCAGCGACGCGATGTGCGTGCGGTGCCGGCGCAGCTCGTAGAGCAACGCGCCGGCGTTGGCGTCCGCGCGGGCCAGCACGAGCAGGATCGTGTCGGGCGTGAGCACGGAGACGAACGCCACGCCGCGCTCGTATTCAAGAATGGCCATGGTCAGCGCGCCGGGCCCGTTGTGCGAGCCGAACTCATCGGCCGCGGAGACGACGGATGGGATGAGCGCCGCGGCGCTCTCGCGATCGATGCCCTCCGTGCTGTCCCCATCAATGAGCAGGCCGTCGCGCCCAAGCAGAATGGCGGCCTCGACTCCATCCCGCCGGCGCAGGGCGCCAACGAGGTCGCGAATTGTGGGCATGTGGGCTCCAACGTCAGGTGGTGCGAAGCTAGACCGCGCCGAGGGTGAAGTCAAGCGACGACAATCGCTTGAACTCTCTCGGCTCGCGTACGATCTTTCTGCCACTCACAGCCGCGGTCATTCCCATCCATGTGCAGGCTTATGCGGTCCCGACTCTTGCTCTTCGGCACGAGCGTGCTGCTCATCGCGGCTGCGTCCGCGTGCAGCGATCCGTTCGCGGTCAAGGCCAACGTGCCGGTGTTCGACGACACCATCGCCGTGTACGGATTGTCGGAGGCGCCGCCGGGCGCCCCCACGGCGCTGTACGTTGCCTCCGCGCGGCCGGTGTCGGCGACCCCATCGCAGAACTACGATCTGGTCTTCGATGTCCGGCGGGACTCGTCCGGCACGATGCGTGGCTTCGTGCTGCCGCCCAAGGTCGTCGCGCTCTTCGGCAGTGCGGGCATTCTCCGTGATTCCGTGCACGTGTTCGACGACATCAAGCAGGCTCCCGTCAGCGGCTACGATGACTCCACGGCGGTGGCGGTCACGCCGGGCGATGTGCTGCTGATCCAGGCGCGGACGGTGGCGTGCTCGGGCGAGGTGCTGACGCAGCGTCAGGTGATGTATGCGAAGATCGTGATTGACAGCGTGAACACGTCTGCGTTCGATCCGATCACCAACCCTGCTGGGAGCTCGATCTACTTCCGCATTCGCGTGGATCCGAATTGCGGATTCATTTCCTTCGCCGACGGAATCCCCACGTTCTGACGTGCACGATCTCAGACTGCTCCGGGAAAACGTCGCGGCGCTGCGCGATGGCATGCGGCGCCGCGGCAAGCTGGACACGCTCGGCCCGATCATCGACCGGGCCGACGCCGTCGATCGCGAACGCCGCCAGCTCCTCCAGCGGATCGAGGAGCGCCAGGCCGAGCGCAACGCCGCCAGCCAGGAAGTAGCGCGGCGCAAGCGTGCCGGCGCCGCCGCGGACGAGCTGATCGCGCAAACGCGCGCGCTCGGCAGTGACATTGCCGCGGACCAGTCGCGCTACGACGAACTGGCCGCGGAGCTGGAGCGCCTCTGGTACGAGCTGCCGAACCTGCCGCTCGCCGATGTGCCCGAGGGCGGTGAGAGCGCCAACGCGATCGTCCGTTCGTGGGGCACGCCGCGCGAGACCGCGGGCGTGCTGCCGCACTGGGACATCGGCGCGCAACTGGGCATTCTCGATCTGCCGCGAGGAGCCAAGATCACCGGTTCCGGATTCGTCGTGATGCGCGGGCTCGGCGCGCGGCTGGTGCGCGCACTGATGTCCTACATGCTCGATCTGCACACGCGCGAGCACGGGTACGAAGAGGTGTGGGTGCCGTTCCTCGTCAACCGGCAGTCCATGACCGCCACGGGCCAGCTCCCCAAGTTCGAGGAGGACGCCTATGTCGCGACGGATGACCTGTTCCTCATTCCCACCGCCGAGGTGCCGATCACGAACCTGTATCGCGACGAAGTGCTGGACGCCGCCGAGCTGCCGAAGGCGATGACCGCGTATTCGGCGTGCTTTCGCCGTGAGGCCGGAGCGCACGGCAAGGACACCCGCGGCCTCATTCGTGTGCATGAATTCGACAAGGTGGAGCTCGTCCGCTACTGCGCGCCGGAGCGGTCGCCGGCAGAACTCGAGCTGCTGGTCTCCCAGGCGGAGCGGGTGCTGCAAGGGCTCGGACTTCCGTATCGCGTGGTGCTGCTCGCCGCCGGGGATACCGGTTTTTCCGCGGCAAAGACGTACGATCTGGAGGTGTGGGCGCCGGGTGTCGGCGCCTGGCTCGAGGTGTCGTCGTGCTCGAGCTTCACCGACTTCCAGGCGCGCCGCGCCGGCATTCGCTATCGGCCGGGCGCCGGGGAAAAGCCGCGACTGGTGCATACGCTCAATGGCTCCGGCCTCGCGTTCCCCCGCACGATCATCGCGCTGCTCGAACACTACCAGCGCCCGGATGGCGTCGTGACGGTGCCCGAGCCGCTCCGGCCGTATCTGGGCACGGACGTGCTCGGCTGATCGCATGCGCCGAAGCGCGCCGGTCATCGTGCTGGGCGCCGTTCTTGCCATTCTGCTCGGCGCCTACATCGTCTACTCGCAGCGCGTCGTCCTCGAGCTGCGTCACGATGCTGGCCGCTACGGCCGGATGTACGCCAGTGTCTTCCGGGCGCTCGCGGATCCGCGCGAGGAGTCGGGCAGCGCGGCGCTGCTGGACCTCTCCAGGACCATTGGCGAGTTGGGCGTACCGGTCATTCTCACCGACACGGCCGGGCGTCCGACGGCGACGGCGAATCTGCCCTTCACGGCCGGACTGAATGATCCGCGCGTGCGTCAGTACCTCGCTGTGCTGGACCGCCAGAATCCGCCGGTCGTCGAACCGGGCTTCGGCATGGTGCACTTCGGCGACAGCAAGCTGATCACCAGCCTGCGTTTCATTCCGGTTATTCTGGCGTCGCTGCTGGTGCTGGTGTTTCTCGCCGGTGTATATGTCGTGCGCACGCGCAGCCGCGCGGATCGGGAACGCGTCTGGGCGGGCATGGCGCGCGAGTCCGCGCACCAGTTGGCCACACCGTTGTCGAGTCTCAGCGGGTGGCTCGAGCTGCTGCGGGAACGCGGTGGCGACGACGTGGCCCAGTCGGCGCTCTCGCACATGAGCGGTGATCTCGAGCGGCTCGAGCGCGTGTCGCACCGGTTCGAGCGCATTGGCAGGCCGCCCCGGCGCGACAAGCTGGATCTCGGCGACCTCGTCGTGCGCGTGGGCGCGTATTTCCAGGCCCGCGTGCCCACGCTGGCACACACGGTCACGATCGTGGCGTCGCGCGGCAACGAACCGGTGATCGTGCAGGGCGACGAGGTGCTGCTCGAGTGGGCGCTGGAAGTGCTGGTGAAGAATGGTCTCGATGCACTCGCGGGTCGGGGCGGGCGGATGTACCTGACGACCAGGCGGCTCGATCCCGATCGCGTGCGAATCCGCGTCGCCGACGATGGTCCGGGCGTGCCGCGCGAACTGCGGGCGCGCATCTTCGAGCCCGGATTTTCCACCAAGGAGTCGGGCTGGGGCATTGGTCTCGCGCTGGCGCAGCGGATCGTCGAGGAAAATCATGATGGCCGCCTGGTGCTCGCGCCGTCCGAGAAAGGCGCCACCTTCGACGTTATACTTCAGGGATGAGTCCATCGAACGCCTCCGAGGACGCGCTGGCGGGACTGAATCCGTCGCAGCGGGCCGCGGTGCTTCACTTTGAGGGGCCGATTCTGGTGCTGGCGGGCGCGGGGTCCGGCAAGACGCGAGTGCTCACGACGCGCATCGCGCGCCTGATCGAGCACCACGGTGTGGATCCGCGGCACATTCTCGCCGTGACGTTCACGAACAAGGCGGCCACGGAGATGCGGGAGCGCGTGGCACGCCTGCTGGGCGAAGAGCCCGCCGGCATGTGGGCCGGTACCTTTCACGCCATTGGCGCGCGCATGCTCCGCCGCGAAGCGTCGCTCGTCTCGCGCACGACACGATTCACCATCTATGACGAGGACGATGCGCTCGCTGCCGTGCGGCGCGTGATGGAGCGGCTGCGCATCTCCACGAGGGAGTGGGCGCCAAAGGCGATCCGTCGGGCGATCTCCGACGCCAAGAACGCGCTCGTGTCGCCCGAGGACTATGCGCGCCTGGCGTTCGATCCGCTCTCTCGCGCCACGGCTCCGGTGTACGCGCAGCTCGAGGCCGCATTGCGCGAGGCGAACGCCGTGGACTTCGATGACCTGCTCGTCCTCCCCGTCCGGCTGCTGGATGCGCACGAGGACAGGCTGGCGGAGTATCGGCAGCGCTTTCAGTTCGTGCTGGTGGACGAGTACCAGGACACCAATCGCGCGCAGTACCGCTTCATTCGTCTCCTGGCGGGCGAACACGGCAACGTGCTCGTGGTGGGCGATGACGATCAGTCCATTTACGGATGGCGCGGGGCGGACATCCGCAACATTCTCGACTTCGAGAAGGATTTTCCCGACGCCACGATCGTGCGACTGGAGGAGAACTACCGCTCCACGCCGGAGGTCCTGGACCTCGCCAACGCCGTGATCAGCGGCAACAGCTCGCGGCGCGGCAAGACGCTTCGCGCCACGCGAGGGTCCGGCGAACGGGTCACGATTGCGGGCGCGGTGGACGAGCGCGATGAGGCCGACTACGTTGCCGACGAGATTCTCGCACGCCGCGGAGCGCAGCGCGACCTGGCGCTCGCCGACATCGCGGTGCTGTATCGCACGAATGCCCAAAGCCGCGCGCTCGAGGATGCCCTGCGCCGGCGCGCCATCCCCCACCGCCTGGTTGGGGCGGTGCGCTTCTACGATCGGCGCGAAATCCGGGACCTGATGAGCTATCTGAAACTCATCGCGAATCCCGCGGACAACGAAGCCTTTCGCCGCGCCGTTGCCGTACCGCGCCGCGGACTCGGCGACGCGACCGTCGATGCCCTCGAAGCGCTCGCGCGTCGCGCGGCGGTGCCGCTGCTCGACGCGGCCGCGCGACCGGATCTGCTGGACGAAATCAGGCCCGCCGCGCGACCCGCGCTCACCGGATTCGCCACGCTCGTGGCACGCCTGCGTGCGCGCGCGGTGGACGCAAGCGTCGATGAGCTGCTGCGCGAGCTCATTGACGACATCCATTTCGCGGATGTCCTCCGCGCGGAAGGTCCTGATGGCGAGGAGCGCCTCGAGAACGTGCGCGAGCTGATCGCCGGCGCCTCGGAGGCCGTCGCAGACGAGGGCGGCGAACTGGGCCTGACACCGCTCGACCACTTCCTGCAGCGCGCGTCGCTGGTCACCGATTTCGATCGCCTCGATCCCGAAGCGGATGCCGTGACGCTCATGACGCTGCACAATGCCAAGGGGCTCGAGTTTCCGATCGTGTTCATTACCGGCCTCGAGGAAGGACTCTTTCCCCTGAGTCGCGCGCTCGATGATCACGCCCTGCTCGAGGAGGAGCGACGCCTGTTCTATGTCGGCATCACGCGGGCCCAGCGCAAACTGTACGTGACGCATGCGCGGAACCGGCGGCGCAACGGCACCAGCATGCCGTCGCTGCCATCCAGTTTCCTGAAGCCCATTGCGCGCGAATCGCTGGAGCAGCACGCGACCGTCCGGCTGCGGCAGACCGGCTATGCGTCATTTCCATCGACAGCCGCGACGCGGCGTCCGGGAACGCCCGTCACGCGTCCGGCCTGGCTGGATGATGCGGACGTTTCGCAGGATGCGCCGCGTTTCATCAAGGGTGAGCGAGTGAAGCACGACCGTTTCGGCAGCGGCACGGTCGTGGAACTGAGCGGCGTCGCCCGGGACACCAAAGTGACGATTGACTTCGACGATGAGACGATCGGCCGGAAGCGGCTGGTGATCGCCTATGCCGGACTTCAACGCGGGTGGGATTGAATGGCGGTGACGCGGGACGATGTCGCGCACGTGGCGGCGCTCGCGCGCCTCGCACTCGACGAGGCGCAGATGACGCAAATGGTCACGGAGCTGAACGGCATTCTGGCGCACATGGATGTGCTCCAGCAGGTGAACACGTCCGGCGTTTCCGGCACTGCTGCGGTGGAGGAGGCGGGCATGCCACTGCGCCGTGATGCGGGACCACCGCTGTCGCTGGCGCGTCCGCTCGAAAGCTTCGCCCCGTCCATGCGCGATGGATTTCTCCTCGTGCCGCGGCTCTCGACGCATGAAGACACGGCACCGGAGGATCTCGAATGACCGCCCCGTCCGCGGTCGCGCAGGTGAGTCGGAGCTTCGAGCGCATGAGCGAGGTCCACGCGGGAGCCGATGGGTTGAATTGCATCCTCTGGTCGGATCGTGACGGCGCGCTGGCCGCGGCCCGCGAGATCGATGCCCGCGCGGAACGCGGTGCGTTGGCCGGGATGCCCATCGCGGTCAAGGACAACATTGCGACGCTCGATCTGCCGACGACGTGCGGCTCGCGCATCCTGGACGGGTACGTCAGTCCGTACGAGGCCACGGTCATCACGCGGCTGCGCGATGCTGGCGGCGTGGTGATTGGCAAGACCAACTGCGACGAGTTCGCCATGGGCTCGTCCACCGAGTACAGCGCGTGGGGCCCGGCACGCAACCCGGTGGACCGCTCGCGCGTTCCCGGCGGCTCGTCGGGGGGTTCCGCGGCGGCGGTGGCGGCCGGCATTGTGCGCGTGGCACTCGGCTCCGAGACCGGCGGATCGGTGCGACAGCCCGCCGCGTACTGCGGCGTCGTGGGCGTGAAGCCCACCTATGGGCGCGTCAGCCGCTATGGTCTGGTAGCCTTCGCTTCATCGCTCGATCAGATCGGCGTGTTCGGCGCGACCGTCCAGGATGCCGCGATCGTCATGGAGCTCGTCGCCGGCCGCGATGCCCGGGATGCGACGAGCGCCGACCGCGCCGTCCCGCGCTATCGCGAGGCGGCCGAACGGCCGCTGGCTGGGCTCGTCATCGGGCGGCCGCGGGAATACTTCCCGCAGACACTCGACGGCCGGGTGGCCGCGCTCTGCGACCGCGCACTGGACGCCATGCGCGCCGCCGGCGCCGAGGTGCGCGACGTGTCGCTGCCCCACACCGACCTCGCCATTCCCGTGTACTACATCATTGCGCCGGCGGAAGCCTCGTCAAACCTCGCGCGCTTCGATGGCGTTCGTTACGGCGCGCGCTCCGCGGGGGCGGGACTGCGCGCGATGTACGAGCAGACGCGGTCGCGCGGATTCGGACCCGAGGTCACGCGCCGCATTCTGCTCGGGACGTACGTGCTGTCCGCGGGCTACTACGACGCGTACTACCGCAAGGCGCAGGAGGTGCGCACGCTCATCACGGATGATTTTGCGCGCGCGTTCGCGAGCGGGGTGCACGTGCTGTTCACGCCGACGGCGCCGACGCCCGCGTTTCCTCTCGGCGCCAAGTCGGATCCGTACGAGATGTATTTGAACGACATCTTCACGGCGACGGCCAATCTCGCTGGCGTTCCCGGCCTGTCGATGCCGATCGGCCGGCTGGACGGACTACCGGTCGGCGGCCAGTTCATGGCGCCGCACTTCGATGAATTCACGATGTTCCGGGCTGCGTTCGGACTCGAGCACGCGCTCGGCGCGGCGGCACACGCGTGACGACCACCCGCGATGTCGCCGCCGGCGCGACCGCCCGCTACGAGATGGTGGTCGGACTGGAAGTACATGTGCAGTTGCGCACGATCACCAAGGCGTTCTGTTGCTGCAGCTCGAGCTTTGGCGCGGCACCCAACGTCAACACGTGTCCCGTGTGTCTCGCGCTGCCGGGGGCGCTGCCGGTGCTGAACGAGCAGGCCGTGCGGCTCGCCGTGCGCGCGGCGCTCGCTCTGGGCTGCACGGTGAACGAGGAATCCATTTTCGCGCGGAAGAATTACTTCTATCCGGACCTTCCCAAGGGCTATCAGATCTCGCAGTTCGATCGGCCGCTCGCCGAGCACGGCCGGCTCGTGGTCGGCGCGCGGCAGGACGGATCGCCGGTGCAGGTGGGCATCACGCGCGTCCACATGGAGGAAGACGCAGGCAAGTCGGTCCACGACCGCTTCCCGGGCGTCTCCGCGATTGATCTGAATCGCGCGGGCGTGCCGCTCATCGAGATCGTGAGCGAGCCTGACATGCGTTCCGCGTCGGACGCGGGCGCCTATCTCCGGCTGCTCCGGCAGATCCTCGAGTACGTCGACGTGAGCGACGTCAACATGGAGGAGGGAAGTCTCCGGGTGGACGCCAACGTGAGCGCGCGTCCGCGCGGCGAGACACGCCTCGGCACGAAGACCGAGGTCAAGAACATGAATTCCTTCTCGGGCGTCGAGCGCGCACTCGAGGCGGAGTTCCGGCGCCAGTGCACCCTGCTCGACCGCGGCGAGCGCGTGGAGCAGATGACCATGCTCTGGGATGGGAGCAGGGGCGAGGTGCGTCCCGCGCGTTCCAAGGAGCAGAGCCACGACTACCGCTATTTCCCGGAGCCGGATCTCCCTCCGCTGCGCCTCCTGCCCGAGTGGATCGCGCGGATCCGCGCGGAACTCCCCGAACTGCCGCAGGCGCGACGCGAGCGATTCCTCCGGGAATTCGGCCTCGCGCCCGCCGATGTGGAGGTGCTCACCGCCGCGGCGCCGCTTGCCGATTACTACGAGCGGCTCGTGGCCGCGCACCGCGATGCCAAGGCCTCCGCCAATTGGGTGATGGGGGAAGTGCTCGCCGCTCTCAACACATCCGGCGGCTCAATCGCACACTTTCCCGTGCAGCCGGCCGCGCTGGCGCGGCTGCTCGACCTCGTTCGCGACGGGGCGGTGAGCCACTCCGCGGCGAAGCGCATCTTCGAGATCATGGTGCGCTCAGGCGAACCGGCCGATACGATAGCCTCGCGGGAGGGACTGCTGCAGGTGCGCGATGCGGATGAGTTGCGCCGCTGGGTGGATGAGGTCTTCGCCGAACACCCCGTTGAAGCGCAGCGCTTCACGTCGGGCGAGCGGAAGCTGCAGGGCGTGCTGGTGGGATTCGTGATGAAGAAATCCGGAGGACGCGCGGATCCGAAGCGCGTGAATCAGTTGCTCGGCGAGCGCTCCGGCGGCGGATAGAGCGGGGGCTCGAGTCGCGCGGAAAAGTCCAGCGGCGAATCAGGCATGCCGAAGTGACGACCGGCTTCCTCCGCCAGATGGTATTCCACCCGGCTCAGCCGGGCGCGCCGCCGCACATCCTTGGCGAGTTCCAGCGCGTCCAGTCCGGACGGATCCAGCGCGTACGGTTCCGATGCATCCAGTCGGCCGAGAAAATCGAGGATGTAATCGTAGCTGCGCGTGAGATAGCGCGACACTTCCGACGTGCCCAGGTCCCACCGGCTGTTCTCCGCCGCGATCTGGAAGATGCGCTGCCACGATTCCGTATCGGTCACGTACACCATGCCGTTGAAAATGCGGCGATTGGTCTGCGTGCTGAAGATCGTCGGGCTCAGAATGCGGTCCAGGAATCGATCGGCGCGGGAATGGTCGCGCAACATGACCTCACGTGCCCGATGACTGTACTCGCCGCCCAGGTGCGTCTCGAAGCGGCTTTCCCAGTAGCTGTGTCCCAGCCCCGACGTGCGCGACGCGATCACCAGGTAGCGCGGGACGAAGTAGTTGTGCGCGACCGTATCCGCCGCGAGATGCGCAAGATAGCCGAGCGCGAAGCTCCGCATCGGTTCATCCGCCGCGCCATCCAGGATCTCCAGCCCGACGGTCCACGAATGGCAGTGCCGGCCCACGGGAACGTACTTCTTCGCGATGCTCGTGTCGGCCGCGATCGAGCCGTACAGGAAGTCGTAGGGAAAGGCGCGCAGCAGTTCAGCCGTGGCGGACGGGAGCTGTGCCGCCGCGGCGAGAACGGACTGACCGAGAAAAATGTGCGTCCCCGGGGTCCATGCGAAGGCGCTCGACGGCAGCAGTGCGATGGCCAGGACGATGACGCTCCCGAACAGCAGCGCGGTGCGCAGTCGGGCGCCGGAGCGCGAAGACAGCCGCACCGTCACCCGGCATCGCGTCCGGAACGGCGGCGAATACGCGGCCGGCCGGCTGGCGCGGTCTCCCCGTCTTCATGATTCGATCCGGTGCGGACGGAGGCCGGGCCGTCGCGCGGCCCACTCGTGAATGCCGCCGCGCCCGCGCGAATGCCGCGCAGTGCCGCGGCGGCGGAGACCACGGCGCGTTCGGCCTCCTCCTGCGCAAAACCGGCAAGCGCGCCGAATTCGCGGACGTGCAACTCCGACGCATCGATCGCATCGCCCAGCCGCGCCGTGGCGTCCTGCAGCGTCCGGCTGAGATGATGCACGTCCGCGCGCACCGCCGTCGTGATGTACTCCATGTTGTCCGCCACCCGGCTCACGCGCTGGGCGATGGGGCCGGTCTCGCGGACCAGCAGCGCAATGACCTTCTGCGATTCCTGCATTGTCTTCCGCAGGCTCAGCACGGTGGGCACCAGCACCACCACGAGCACGAGCAGCAGGATCGTGAGCACGACGATCGCTATGCTCAGCAACACGCCCAGCCATCCGCCAGCGGCCGACGTTTGCGCGAACACCAGGGCGATCGCGGCCGTTGGCATCATGAGGCCGATCTCACTCGTCCAGCTCCGGCGCGAGTCCCACGACCGCTGTCACGGGAATGGTGAAGACAATGCCGGCTCCTGGCGATTCCAGTCCGCCGCAGGCTTCCTGGATGAGCGCGACGGCGCTGTCCACCTTGTCGTCGGCGATCACGCTGAGCAGCGTCTGATTGCTTGGACGCGACCGCGCCGTCAGCGACCGCAGTCCCGCGAATATCGGTACGTCGTGAGTGAGCACGTGTCCCATCCCCTCGCTGTTCAGGATCGTCGCGCCAGTGATGCCGAGCTCGACGAATCCCGCCAGGATGTCATCCACCTGTTCCATATGATTGATGACGGCTACGAGTAGCTGCATGCGTGGTCATAGAGGATGAGAGCGCGTAGCGTAGGGCCGGGCCGCACACAAGTCAAGCAGTTGCTTGACTTCTCCTTCGGCGCTGGTCCATCCTTCGCGGCTCACCCACTAAACCTAACATCACGCGCCACCAATCCTGCGAATGTCAGCGCCGCAATTCATCGTTGAAGGCTCCCACCCCCTTGCCGGCGCCATCCATCCATCCGGCAACAAGAATGCCGCGTTGCCCATTATCGCCGCGGCACTGCTCACCGAACATCCCGTCACGCTGGAAAACGTTCCCCGCATTCGCGATGTGGAGACGCTCGTACAGCTCGTGCAGTCGCTCGGCGTCCGGATCGACTGGACGGCGCGCAACGCCCTGGCCATTGAAGCGCGCGAGCTGCGCGCATCGGAACTCGATCCCCGCCTCTCGGCGCGCATACGGGCCTCCATTCTGCTCGCGGCGCCGCTGCTCGCGCGGTGCGGTGAGGTCACGCTTCCTCCGCCCGGTGGCGATGTCATTGGACGGCGTCGGGTGGACACGCACTTTCTCGCGTTCGAGCAACTAGGCGCCACGTTCGCGCTGGACATCGCGTATCACATCCGCTCGAGCGGCTTGCGCGGCGCCGATGTGTTCCTGGACGAGCCGAGCGTCACGGCCACGGAGAACGCACTCACCGCGGCGGTGGCGGCGAGCGGAACGACCGTGCTGCGCAATGCCGCCAGCGAGCCGCACGTGCAGGATCTGGCCCGGTTTCTCATGGCGCTTGGTGCGCGCATCGATGGCATCGGCACGAATTGCCTCATCGTGGAAGGGGGACGGTCCCTCGGTGGCGCGACGTATCGCATCGGGCCGGACCATATCGAGGTCGGGTCATTCATCGGACTCGCGGCGGCCACCAATTCCGCCCTGCGCATCCCGGATGCCGGTGTGGAGCATCTGCGCGCCATCCTGATGGGATTCGAGCGGCTGGGGATCGTGTGCGAGGTCGATGGGGATGCCCTGATTGTGCCCGGCGATCAGGCGCGCGAGATCCGCAGCGATCTTGGCGGCCACGTTCCCAAGCTCGAGGATCAGCCCTGGCCCGCGTTTCCGGCGGATCTCATGTCCATTGCCATCGTGACGGCATCGCAGTGCAGCGGTCTCATTCTCATGCACGAGAAAATGTTCGAGTCGCGCATGTTCTTCGTGGACAAGCTCGTGGGCATGGGTGCGCGCATTGTCCTCTGCGATCCGCATCGCGCGATCGTGTCCGGCCCGTCGCGACTGCACGGCGCGACCGTGGAATCGCCCGATATTCGTGCCGGCATGGCCATTCTGCTCGCCGCGCTGTGCGCCCGGGGCACGAGCACGATCAACAACATCGGTCAGATCGAGCGCGGTTACGAGCGCATTGATGAGCGGCTGCGCGCGCTCGGCGCTCACATCACGCGGGTAGAGAGCGGCGAGACGTGACAGCACGCATTGCGACCGAGCCCGTGGACGGGCTCGTGCTGGACGGCGTGCATGCCTTCACGACGACCCGCGCGGCGGGAACCTTCGGGACGTCCGGAGACGATCCCGTGCACGAGGTGATGGGCCGCTGGTCGGCGCTGGCGGAGGAACTGCAGCGCTTCGGGCCGCGACTTGCCAGCGCGAGCCAGGTGCACGGCACGCGCGTCGTCACGCATGGTGGCGACTGGGCCGGGTGGCTCCGCATCCCCGCCGCGGATGGGCACGTGGCGGCCCGCGCTGGTACCGCGCTCGCGATCGTGATCGCCGATTGCGTTCCGGTGTTTCTCGCGCACGCCTCGGGCGCGGTGGCGCTGCTCCACGCGGGATGGCGCGGAACCGCGGCCCACATTCTCGAGGCGGGCGTCCGGGCGCTGCGCTGCCTCGGTATCCCGCCGAAGGAGTTGCATCTCTCCCTCGGTCCGGCGATTTGCGGCAGATGCTATGAAGTGAGTCCTGACGTGTACGAACGGATTACGGCCCGCGCGGTCTCCCGTCCAACGACCGTCGATCTGCGCGACGTCCTGGCCCGGCAGGCGCGCGCCCTCGGCATCGCCCGCATCCACGCCAGTTCGCAATGCACGCGTTGCGACCATGACCGGTTCTTCTCGCATCGTGCCGGTGACCGCGGCAGGCAGGTCGCCGTAATCGTCGCGGCCAGCGATGCCACTTCACTTGACTCTCCCTAAGTACAAGCGTAGATTGGTCATTCGGAAGCCTGCCGGAGCGAGTGGCGGGCGGAAATGTGGGGTTGATGCCCCACATTTTTTGTTATCATGACTTGCGATTCGACATGTCCGAAGGGCTGGAAGCCGTCGTGGCGCACGTGCTGGACGCGCTGGAATTCGACCTCGTCGAGTTCCGGGTAGGCGGATCGCGCGCGCGCCCGACGGTCGATGTCAGGATCGACCGGCGCGATGGATCGCCGGTGGCGGTGGACGACTGCGCGCGCGCTTCCCGGGCGCTCGAGCAACGCCTCGACAGTGAGGCGTCGCTCGGTGAACGCTATGTACTCCAGGTGTCGTCGCCAGGCGTGGAGCGGCCGCTCCGATCACCGGCCGATTGGCGACGGTTCGTCGGGCGCACCGCGAGTGTGGCGAGCCCGCTGTTGCACGGCCGCGCGGACGTTGAAATCGTCGGGGTCGAGGGCGAGCCGGGAGGGGAAGTGGTGATCGTGCGTGACGGGAAGGGAACAGAACAGCGAATGCCGCTGGCCGGCGTGACGGATGCCCGGCTGGCGTTCCACTGGTAATCGATGAGGATGGTTCGATGGACAGCTCAGGCGATATTCTGAGTGCAATCCGGGAGATGACGAATCTGAAGCAGCTCGACCGTGCGGAACTGCACGGGCTGCTCCAGGATGGCATCCTCGCCGCGCTCGCCAAGAAATTCGGACCGAATGTCCAGGCGGAAATCGCGATTGATGAGGCACGGGGCGACATCAAGATCACACGGCTGCGCAGCGTGGTCGATGCCGTCACGGACGCCAGCCGCGAAGTCTCGCTCGACGAAGCTCGCGTCTATGACGAAGGTTTCGAGGTCGGTGACATGCTCGAGGAGAACGTGGACTTCGGCATGTTCGGACGTACCGCGGCGCAGGCGGCCAAGCAGCGCATCATCCAGCGCATCCGCGAGCGGGAGCGCAGTCGCATTCGCGACGAGTTCTCGGGGCGGGTGGGCGATCTTCTCTCCGGTGAAGTGCAGCAGATCGAGCGCGGCAAGCTCGTGATCATGCTGAACAAGTTCCGCGAGGCCGAGGCGATCGTACCCTACCGTGAGCAGAACCACCGCGAGCACTTCCATCAGGGCGAACCCATGCGCGCCGTACTCAAGCGCATCGAGGAAACACCCAAGGGCCCGCGTCTGATTCTCAGTCGTGCCGATGGCCTGTTCGTACAGGCGCTGTTCAAGCTCGAGGTGCCGGAGATCCAGCAGGGCATCGTGGAAATCCGCGCCGTCGCGCGCGAAGTCGGCAGCCGCACGAAGATCGCCGTGATCTCGCGCGATGATTCGATTGATCCGGTGGGCGCGTGCGTCGGCCTCAAGGGCTCGCGCGTGCAGGCCGTGGTGAATGAATTGGGTGGCGAACGCATTGACATCGTGCCATGGTCGGCCGATCCCGAACGCTTCGCCAAGATGGCGCTGGCGCCGGCGCGGGTGGCGCGCGTATTCAGTGACCCGGCCACGCGAACCATTCCGGCGGTCGTGGATGAAGATCAGCTCTCGCTGGCCATCGGGCGCAACGGCCAGAACGTGCGCCTGGCGTCCGAGCTCACGGGGTGGAAGATCGATCTCTACTCGAGCCGCGAGTGGCTGGAGCGGGGCGGCGAGGCGCCGCTGTTCGCGCCGCTCCCCGAGGAGAGCGCGGCAGCCGACGTCAAGCTGTCGGACATTGGCGGCCTGGGTCCGGCCACCGTCGCCGTGCTCGAGGATGCCGGCTATCGCACGCTGAACGACATCATCGATCTCGAACGGGAGGATCTGCTTCGCCTGCCCGGCATCGCACCGGAGGAGGCGGATCGCATCATGGCGCTGATTGACGAGCTGACCACCGAGGAGGGCGGAACGGACGGGGCCGAGAATCCGGAGGGCACCGCGGCGTGACGCCGCCTGCGACGGCCAACCGCATCCTCGGTCTGGTGGGCCTCGGGATGCGCGCGCGCCTGGCGGTCGCCGGAGTCGATCGCGTGCGCGAGGCGGCGAAGCGCGGCGCGTTACAGCTCGCCGTGGTCGCGCCTGACGCGGCGCGGAACAGTCTGGACAAGATCGTTCCGCTGCTTCGCGCCCGGCGCATCGAGATGGTGTCGGCGCCGTCGGCGGCGGCGCTGGGCCACGCGGTAGGACGGCAGCAGACAACGGTAGTTGGCATTACAGATCGTGATCTGGCGAAGGGAATTCGCGCGATCGTGAGGTCTGGCCCCGTGGGGGCCGCATAGGAGGGTTGGTTTGCTCAAGCTTCGGGTACATGATCTGGCTGGCGAGTTCGGCATCAGCAACGACGAGCTGATGACGCTGCTGCGTTCTATGGACGTTCCGGTGCGCAGTCACCTGAGCGTCCTTGCGGATGATCAGGTCGCGCGTTTGCGGGCGCGTTGGGAACGGGAGAAGCGGGCGCGCCAGGAGAAGCCGGCCACCAGCACGAGCCGGCGGCGGCGGACCACGGCGGCGGCGCCCCCGTCGGCTCCTGCCGAACAGGGCGGCGGTAGCGAGCCGGTCGTGCGCCGGCGTCGCAAGGCGGCGGATATCGTCGCCGCAGAGGTGGAAGTGGCCGAGTCCGCGCCAGCGGAGCCGGAAGCGCCGGCGTCGCCGGCTCAAGAGGAGCAGGCGGCCGCAGCGGAGACGGCTGGGGCGCCGGCCGCTCCAGCTCGCCGCCGTACCGGACCACCCGGCGAGGCGCCCGCAGAAGCACCGGCACAGTCCGAGCCCGCTGCGCCGCGTCCGGATGTCGGTCGCGTCGCGCCGCAGTCGCCGGCCGCTCCCGCGATACGCCCCGCGGCTCCGTTGTCTGCGCCGGCGACGAGCCGCCCGGCGTCGCCACGCCCAACGCCGGCCGGGTCGGACTGGCAGCGTCCGCGCTCGGTGGTTCCCGGGCCGCCTCGCCCGAGACCTGCCGCCGGACCGTCGGCCTCGCAGCCTCGGCCGGTTGCATCTGCCGCACCGGGCGCCGGCACCAGTCTGCCCAGCCGCCGGGAGGAAAAGCGGGGCGGCAAGCGCAAGAAAGGGAAGCGTGGCACGGTGGACCAGGAAGCCGTGAGCGCGAACATCACGCGCACCATGACGGCGTTGCGCGGAGCACCGTCGCGGCGCGGCCCACGGCGCGGCGAGGACAGCAGCTATCGCGAGGAGGTCGAGGCACAGCGCGCCGCGGACGCGGAGCGCGAACGCACGACGGTGCGCGTGAACGAGTTCATCACCGTCAGCGAGCTCGCGTCCATCCTCAAGATCCCGCCCACGCAGATCGTGGCCTTCGCGTTCAAGAATCTCGGACTCATGGTCACGATCAACCAGCGGCTGGACTTCGATCAGATCGAGCTGATCGCTGGTGAATTCGGCTTCCGTGCCGTGCGCGAGGAAGAGTACGCGGCCATGGAGGAGCAGCCGGACACCGATCGTCCCGAAGATCTGGTCTCCCGATCGCCGGTCGTCACCATCATGGGACACGTCGATCACGGCAAGACCTCGCTGCTGGACTACATCCGCAAGGAGAACGTGGTTGCCGGCGAGGCAGGCGGCATCACGCAGCACATCGGTGCCTATCATGTGACGCTGGCCAACGGCCGCGAGATCACCTTTCTCGACACGCCGGGACACGAGGCGTTTACCGCCATGCGCGCCCGCGGCGCGCAGGTCACCGATATCGTCGTGCTCGTGGTCGCGGCGGACGATCAGGTGATGCCGCAGACCGTCGAGGCCATCTCGCACGCGCGGAACGCGGGCGTGCCGCTGGTCGTGGCGATCAACAAGATCGACCTGCCATCGGCCAACGTGCCCAAGGTCAAGCAGGATCTCCTGCAGCAGGGCGTGGTGCTCGAGGAGTTCGGGGGCACGACGCTCTCCACGCCGATCTCCGCCAAGAAGGGCACGAACGTGTCGGAGCTGCTCGATCAGATCCTCCTGCAGGCCGAGATCCTCGACCTCAAGGCGAATCCCAATCGGCGCGCCATCGGAACGGTCGTGGAAGCGCAGCTCGATCCGGGCAAGGGCCCGGTGGCGACGGTGCTCGTGCAGAACGGCACCCTGCGCGTGGGAGACGATTTTATCTGCGGCATGTACTCCGGGCGCGTCCGGGCCCTGCTCGACGAGCGCGGCAAGACCGCGCCCGACGCGAGACCGGGCATCCCGGTGCAGGTGCTCGGCATCGAAGGCGTTCCCATGGCTGGTGACCAGTTGCTGGCGGTGGACGATGCGCTCGAGGCGCGCGAGATCGCGCAGCGGCGCCAGCGGCTGGATCGCGAGGCGAAGAGCCGCCGCACCTCGCGGGTGTCGGTCTCGCTCGAGGACTTCATGTCCCAGGCGGCCGCCGGTGTGGTGCGCACGCTCAATCTCGTGATCAAGGCGGACCAGGGCGGGCCGGCAGAAGCCGTGGCCGACGCGCTGGGACAACTCTCCAACGCCGAGGTCAAGGTGGATATCGTGCACCGTGGCGTCGGCGCGATCACGGAGAGCGACATCCTGCTGGCCAAGGCATCGGGCGCAATCATCATCGGCTTCCACGTGCGTCCCGACACCAACGCGCGCGCCGCGGCCGAACGCGAGGGCGTGGACATTCGCCTCTATCGCGTGATTTACGAGGCGGTCGACGATGTGCGCGCCGCCTTGAGCGGACTGCTGCGCCCCGAGGAACGCGAGGTGACGCTGGGCGAAGCGGAGGTCCGCGAGCTGTTCCGTGTGCCGAAGGCGGGAGTGATCGCCGGATCCTTCGTGCGTCACGGCACCGTGTCGCGGCACGGCCGGGTGCGCATCATTCGCGACGGCGTCGAGGTCTACGACGGCGTGATCGGTTCGCTGCGCCGCTTCAAGGACGACGTCCGCGAGGTGCGCGAGGGATTCGAATGCGGTATCGGCATCGAGAACTTCAACGACCTCAAGGTCGGCGATGTGATCGAGTGCTACCGGACGGAGGAAGTGGCGCGAACGCTGTAGGCGTGCTCGCCGGCCGCGCGTGCAGCGCGGCCGGCCCGCCCCAGCGACGCTCCATCGCATGCCTGTTCCTCATCGACGAGCCGACCGCGTGGCGGAGGCCATTCGCGAAGAAATCGCGCGCTTTCTCACCGAAGGCGCGAAGGATCCCCGCATCGTGGGATTCGTGACGGTCACGGGCGTGGATGTCACGCGCGATCTGCGCACCGCCCGCGTCTACGTGAGCATCATGGGCAGCGACGCGGAGCGCGCGCAGACGCTGGAAGGACTCGAAAGCCTGGCGGCGCACCTGCGCCCGCGCGTCGCGCGCGCGCTGCGTCTGCGTCTCGCGCCTGACCTCATGTTCCGTCTGGATCACAGCGTCGAACAGGCGGCGCGCATCGAAACGCTTCTCGCACAGCTCAAGGACGAGCCCACGCCGGGCCATGGAGAATCAGGCACCTGACGGATTGCTGCTCGTGGACAAGCCCGCTGGACGCAGCTCGCACGACGTCGTGAACGTCGTGCGACGGGTGCTCGGCGTTCGCCGGGCCGGTCATGCGGGCACGCTCGACCCCTTCGCGACGGGGTTGCTGATACTGCTCATCGGGCGCGCGACGCGACTGGCCTCCTGTCTCGAGGATGAACCCAAGACGTACGAGGCGACGGTGCGGCTCGACGCGGAAACGGACACGGATGATCTGACGGGCCAGGTCGTGCGCACCGCGCCGGTGCCGCCGCGCGCGGAGCTGGAACGCGCCATGCTGGCGCTCTCCGGCGACATTCTGCAGGTCCCGCCGGCCTACTCCGCCAAGCAGCGTGATGGGCAGCGCGCCTACGTCGCGGCACGCCGGGGCACGGCCCTGGCGCTGCCGCCGGTTGCGGTACGTGTGGAAGCGTGGACGGTTCGCGCGTGGCGCGCGAACGAGCTGGACGTCCGCATCACGTGCGCGGGAGGAACGTACATTCGCGCCCTGGCGCGCGACCTGGGACGACTCGCGGATGGCGCCGCGCATCTCGCCGCGCTGCGCCGCGTGCAGTGCGGCGGATTCTCGGTGGATGCGGCGTCTCCTCTCGATGCATTGGGCGCCGCGCCCGCGCTGCTGCCGCCGC
Source organism: Gemmatimonadaceae bacterium (assembly GCA_035553215.1). Taxonomy (GTDB): domain Bacteria; phylum Gemmatimonadota; class Gemmatimonadetes; order Gemmatimonadales; family Gemmatimonadaceae; genus JADGGM01. The sequence continues at coordinate 14,933 of DATNDS010000105.1, read as the reverse complement.
GCGCGGCCGTGCCATCGCTTCCCGCGCAGGTCGTCACGGCGGACGAGGCTGCCCGCGTCGCGCACGGGCAGCGCATCCCCGCACGCGTGGCCGGCCCACGGGCGGCGCTGGTGGATGACGCCGGGGCGCTCGTGGCACTGGCGGATCGCGCGGACGAGCACTGGCATCCGCGCCTGGTGATGCGTGATGCCTGAGGAATTCCGTGGCTGGCGCGACTCCGGCCTTCCGCCCGATTCGCCAGGCACCATCGTGACCGTCGGCACCTTCGACGGGGTCCATCGCGGCCATCGCGACGTGCTCAGCCGCCTCGCGCAGCGCTCGCGCGCCGAGGGCATGCCCAGCGTGCTCGTCACGTTCGAGCCGCACCCGCTGGAGGTGGTGAATCCCGCCGCGGCGCCGCCGCTGCTCACCGTCGGAGACGAGAAGCTCGAGGTCGTGGCGGAGAGCGGCGTCAACTATCTGGCCATCGTGCCCTTCACGACGGCGCTGCAGCGCTACTCCGCCGCCCAGTTCGTGGACGATGTGCTGCTGCGGCGTTTCCACATGCGTGACCTCATCATCGGCTACGACCACGGTTTCGGACGCGGGCGCGAGGGCGATGTGGATGTGCTCCGGCAACTCGGCCAGGACCGTGGCTTCGGTGTGGAAGTGGTGGGGCCAGTCACGCTGGACGACGGGCGACCCGTGTCGTCCACGCTGATTCGCCGCGCGGTGGCCGGCGGCGACCTGCATCGTGCGGCAGATGCGCTGGGGCGCCCGTATTCCGTGTCCGGGGTCGTGGGCCACGGCGCGCGCCGTGGCCGCCTCCTCGGCTTTCCCACGATCAACCTCGCGCCGCCACTGCCGCGCAAACTCCTGCCGCCGGTCGGGGTATATGCGGTGCGCACACAGACGCCCGGCGGCGCGTTCGCGGGCATGATGAATCTGGGCCCGAGGCCCACCTTCGCCGATGCCGAGCTGACCCTCGAAGTCCATCTCTTCGACGCGGCGCTCGATCTGTATGGCGCGAACGTCAAGGTGGAGTTCGTGCGCCGGCTGCGCGATACGCAGGCCTTCGCCGACGTTGTGGCGCTGGTGAACCAGCTTGAGCGCGACGCCGAGCACGCGCGGCGCGCGTTGACTGAACTGGAGTAGTCCGGTAACCTTCATAACTGCACTGGAATCTTCTCACCTGGTCGAAGTCGCATGGGTAATCTCCGCTATCGTCTCTTGACTATCCTCGCCCTGGTTGCCGTGTCGATCTGGGCGCTCTTCCCCCGCACCACCACCGTGCGTGAGCGGAATGCCCAGGGCGTATTCCACGACACGACGTTCACGCGAGTGCCGCTCAAGCGGGGGCTCGATCTGCAGGGCGGCATTCACATGTCGCTCGAAGTGGATGAGTCGAAGGGTGTGGTGGCGAACAAGTCGGAGGCCATCGATCGCGCCCTCAAGGTCGTGCGGAACCGTATTGACGAATTCGGCGTCGCCGAGCCGGTGGTGCAGAAGGTCGGCAACGACCGGATCCTGGTCGAGCTCCCGGGGGTCGACGATCCCGAGCGGGCAAGACAGCTCGTCGAACGCTCCGCCTTTCTGCAGTTCCAGATAACGGACAAGACCAACGCGCTGGAGAAGGTCCTGCCGCGGATGGATCAGATCATCAAGAGCAAGGGGATCACCGCCGCCTCGGCGGGTTCGACGGGGGCCAAGGCTGCTCCCGGCGGCGACACCGCGCATGCCGCGATCAGCTCGCTCTTCTCCACGGACACCAGCGCGGCGAAGGCCGGTGCCGACACGGGTGCCAAGGCAAAAGGAAAGGCGGCAGCGCCGGATACCAGTGCTGCGCCCGATACCGGCCTGCTCATGGGTGCCACGGGTGGCCCGTTGAGCAGCAAGATTCAGTCGGGACAGATGCCCGGCGAATTCTTCGTCGCGAACGCGGACGTCCCCACCGTGGCCAAGTATCTGGACGATCCGGCGGTGAAGGCGGCGCTGCCCCCCGGCAAGACCATTCACTGGGGCACGCCGGATGAGGGCGAGGCCGCGAACGTGACGCCGTTCTACGTGGTGGACTCCAAGCCGATCATCACCGGTGAATATCTCACCGACGCCAAGCCGGCCACGGACCCGCTCGAAGGCAACATCGTACAGTTCACGCTGAGCGCCGAAGGCGGCCGGCGGTTCCGCCAGGAGACGGCCAAGCACATTAACGACTACATGGCCATCGTGCTCGACGATCGCGTCATGGGTCGCCCACCCGTGATCGAGAGCGCCATCGGCACACGCGGCCAGATCACCATGCGCGGGCAGCCGCTGCAAAAGACGCAGGACCTCGCGCTCGTGCTGCGGGCCGGCGCACTGCCGGTGCCGCTCAAGGTGGTGGAGTCACGGCAGATCGATCCAAGCCTGGGCAAGGATGCCATCAAGGACGGCATTCGCGCCGGCATCCTGGGCGTCGGACTCGTCGTGCTCATCATGATCGGGTATTACCGCTTTTCAGGCATGCTGGCCGTGGCCGCGCTAGGGTTGTACGCGCTCTTCACCCTCGCACTGCTCGCTGGTTTTGAAGCCACGCTCACCCTGCCGGGCATCGCGGGGTTCGTGCTCTCCGTCGGCATCGCGGTGGATGCCAACGTGCTGATCTTCGAACGAATACGAGAGGAGCTCGTGAGCGGGAAAACCGTGCGTGCGGCCATCGACGAAGGCTTCCGGCACGCCATGAGCGCCATCATCGATTCCAATGTGTCGACCGCGCTCACCGCGCTCGTGCTGTTCGAGATCGGCACCGGTGCCGTGAAGGGATTTGCCGTGACCCTCATCGCGGGCATCGCGGCATCCATGGTCAGTGCCATCTTCGTCGTCCGGACCTTCTATCTCCTGTGGCTCACCCGCACGCGCGGCGCCCAGACGTTGAGCATCTGAATGTTTCGCATCCTGCACGACACGAAGATCGACTTCATCCGGCTCTGGAAGATCACCACGGCCGTGACGCTGGCGTTCACGATCCCCGGGCTCATCTGGATCGCCGTCAGCAACTACAAGTACAGCATTGAATTCACCGGCGGCACGCTCATGCAGGTGGCGTTCAACAAGACGCCCGACGCCGGCGATCTGCGTTCCACCCTGGACCGGGCAGGCGTGCACGGCGCGGAAATCGTGCAGTTCGGCACATCCAGCGAGTTCCTGATCCGCGCGCAGGATGCGGGAGAGGTCGCGCAGCAGGCGCACGGCGCCAACGCCGTGGCCATGGTCATCGAAGCGGCGCTCACGAAGCACTATGGCACGGGCAGCTACACGGTCCGGAGCGTTGACACGGTGGGTCCGAAGGTTGGCGGCGAACTGCGCCAGAAGGCGTTCTACGCCATTCTCGTGTCGTTTCTCGTCACGCTGGTGTATCTGGCCTATCGCTTCGAGTGGCGCTTCGGCGTCGCGGCCGTCATCGCCACCGCGCATGACATTCTGGGCACGCTGGCGTTCATCAAGTATGTCCATCTCGAGATCTCGCTGATCGTGGTGGGCGGCGTGCTCACGATGATCGGCTACTCGCTCAACGACACCATCATCATTTTCGACCGCGTCCGCGAAGATCTCCGCAAGAAGCGCAAGGAGACACTCTACGACACGGTGAATCGTGCGGTGAACGAGACGCTGCCGCGCTCGGTGCTGACGCACACCACCACGCTGGGTGCGCTTATCGGACTCGCGGTGCTCGGCGGTGAAGTGATTCGTCCGTTCGCCCTCGTGATGCTCTTTGGTGTCGTCACCGGCACGTTCAGCTCCATCTACGTCGCGCCGCCAATCCTGCTCTGGATCGAGAAGCGGTGGCCGCGCGCCGTGGGCACCAAGGGCGGCGTCGGCCCACGCAATGTCCGGTCGAGCCAGCAGAACACGCCGCGCAAGGACGACGCGCCGGTCGCGGCGCACCGCTGACGGGTTCCCGCGTGCGTCGCGCGATCTGACGAAGAGGCGCGACGCATGCTCTCATACATTGACAGTCACGCGCATCTCGCGGACGCCGCCTTCGATGGCGTCCGCGATGCCGTCGTGGCGCGGGCACGTGCGGCCGGAGCCGCGGCCGTGATCTGCATTGGCGAATCGTTCGCGGCGGCGGAGCAGGCCCGCGCGCTCGCGTCGGCGCATCCCGGCTTTGTGGCGTGGACGTCGGGTGTCCATCCCCATTACGCGGCCGCGTTCCGCGAGGCCGATGCCATTCCCGCCATTCGCGCCCATCTCGAGGCGGGCGCGGTGGCGGTGGGGGAATGCGGACTGGACTACCACTACGATCACGCGCCGCGCGCGAGCCAGCTCGCGGCCTTCCGGGCGCAGCTCGCCCTTGCCGTCGCGCACGACCGGCCGGTGATCGTCCACACGCGCAAGGCCGAGGACGATACCCGCGCGCTCGTCGAGGAGTTCGGCCGGGCTGGCGCACGCGGAGTGATGCACTGCTTCACCGGGTCGGCGGCACTCGCTCGCGCCGCGCTCGACGCGGGCTGGTTCATCTCCTTCAGCGGCATCGTCACCTTCCGCTCGTGGGACCGCGACGATGTCGTGCGCCTCGTGCCGGATGATCGGATCCTCGTGGAATCCGACGCGCCGTATCTCGCACCGGTGCCGCACCGTGGCAAGCGCAACGAACCCGCGTATGTCGCAGTCACCGTGGAGCAGCTGGCGCAGCGGCGCACGACGACGCCGGAACGGCTCGGCGCCGCTGCCGCGCGGAACGCACGCTCACTGTTCGGTCTGGCGCTGCCCTCTCCGGTCGGCTAGCGACGGCGTGCCGTTTGCGCGTAAGATTGTCGCGCAGAGCCCATGCACCCTTCGAGCGAGGACGTAGTGAGCACAACCGTACCTTCCGATATCGCCATTGCACAGGCCGCGCGCATGCGGCCCATCGTCGACGTCGGCGCCGATCTCGGCCTGTCCGCGGACGAGCTCGACCTCTATGGCAAGTACAAGGCAAAAATTCCGCTGGAGGTCTCGGCGCGGCCCCCGCGCGGCCGCCTCGTGCTGGTCACGGGCATCAACCCCACGGCGGCTGGCGAAGGGAAGAGCACGACGCTGGTGGGCGTCGCGCAGGCGATGCGGCGGCTCGGCAAGAGCGCCGTGATGTGCATGCGCGAGCCGAGCCTCGGCCCGGTGTTCGGGGTGAAGGGCGGCGCGGCGGGCGGCGGCTATGCGCAGGTCGTGCCCATGGAGGACATCAACCTCCACTTCACCGGCGATTTCCATGCGGTGGCCAGCGCGCACGGGCTGCTGTCGGCGCTCATCGACAATCACCTCGCGCAGGGGAATGCGCTCGGGCTGGACTCTCGGCGCATCACCTGGCCGCGCACGGTGGACATGAACGACCGCGCCCTGCGCGATTGCGTCATCGGACTTGGCGGAGTGGGGAATGGCGTACCGCGCGAGGAGCGCTGGGTGATCGTGCCCGCCAGCGAGATCATGGCGATCCTCGCGCTGGCGACCAGCGTCACCGATCTCGGTGAGCGTCTGGGCCGGATCATCGTTGGCAACACCACGGGAGCATCGCCGCGCCCGGTGCGGGCCGCTGACCTCAAGGCCGTCGGCGCCATGACGCTCCTGCTGCGCGACGCCCTCCGTCCCAATCTCGTGCAGACGCTCGAAGGTGGTCCCGCGCTGTTGCATGCCGGACCCTTCGGCAACATCGCGCACGGCTGCAACAGTATCATGGCGACGCGGGCCGGGCTGGCCCTCGCCGACGTCTGTCTCACCGAGGCAGGCTTCGGCTCTGATCTGGGCGCCGAGAAATTCTTCGACATCAAGTGTCGCTTCGGGCAGCTCAATCCGGAGGTGGCGGTCCTCGTGGCCACCGTGCGAGCGCTCAAGCTGAATGGCGGCGCCAACAAGAAGCAGCTCGACACCGAGGACCTGGGCGCCCTGGAGCGCGGCCTGCCCAACCTCGCCGCGCACATTGAAAACGTCCGGCAGTTCGGCGTGCCCGTGATCGTCGCCGTGAACCGATTCGCCTCGGATACCGATCGCGAGCTCGACATGGTTGCCGACTTCGCGGCCAGACAGGGCGTGTGCGTGGCGCCCAACGATGTGTACGCCCAGGGCGGCGCCGGTGGTGAGGAGCTGGCCCGCGAGATTCTCGCCGCGCTCGAACGCGGCGGATCGAACTTTCACCCCCTGTACGACGCCGCGCTGCCCATCCGCGAGAAGATCGACACCATCGTGCGCAAGGTGTATGGTGGTGACGGCGCGGACTATTCGGCAAAGGCTGATCGCGCGATCGATTATCTGGAATCCATCGGGCTCGGCCAGACGCCCATCTGCATGGCCAAGACGCAGTATTCGTTCACCGACGACCCGGCGCGTCTGGGTCGCCCGAGCGGCTTTCGCATCACGGTCAACGAAGTGCGTCCGTCGGCCGGCGCCGGATTCGTCGTCGCGCAGGCGGGCGACATCATGACCATGCCCGGCCTCCCGCGCGAGCCTGCCGCCGAGCGCATGGCCATTGAAGCGGATGGCAGTATCGTGGGTTTGTCGTGACGACTTGTCGCCACGGGGGAAGCGCGATAAGCTGACAGCAGGCACTGGGGGAATGGGCCATCGCCAGCCGGACGTCGCGAGCCCGCTACCCCGCACTCCGCAACCCACGACCCGCACGCCATGTCAACCACCTCTGTCGCATCCGAGCACGCTCCGCAGGCCATCGGTCCCTACTCGCAGGCAATCATGGCGGGCGGCTTGCTGTTCACCGCTGGTCAGATCGCACTCGATCCAGCCACGGGGCGCATGACGGAGGGCGGCATCGTGGAGCAAACGAATCGCGTCATGCAGAATCTCGAAGCGGTTCTCGCCGCCGCGGGTGCTTCCTGGAGCGATGTCGTGCGCAGCACGGTCTATCTCGTGGACCTCGCCGATTTTCCCGTCTTCAACGAAGCGTACGGCCGCCATCTCGGCACGGCGCGGCCGGCTCGCTCCACGGTGCAGGTGGCGGCCCTGCCGCGCGGTGCCGTCGTGGAGATCGATGTCATTGCCAGTATTCCGGTGTAACGGCGGCATCGCCGCCGGCGTCGTCTCCCCATGAGTGCCTCGCCCCTGAGCGCGACGGCAGTCCGACTCACCGCGTTCGCCCGGTGCGCGGGATGCGCATCCAAGATGGGCCCAGCCGACCTGTCACGCGTCCTGCTGCCACTGCCGCGGCAGCACGATGCTCGCCTGCTCATCGGCGCGGAGACGTTTGACGACGCGGGCGTTTTCACGCTGTCCGATTCTCTGGCGCTCATCCAGACGGTGGATTTCTTTGCGCCCATTGTCGACGATCCGTACGACTTCGGGCAGATCGCGGCGGCCAATGCGCTCTCGGATGTTTACGCGATGGGTGGCGAACCGCTCACCGCAATGAACATCGTCGCCTTCCCGACCGGAACGCTCTCGCTGGATGTGCTCGCCGACATTCTCCGCGGCGGCTATGACAAGGTGCGCGAAGCCGGCGCGGTGCTGGTGGGCGGCCACACGGTCGTGGACGAGGAGCCCAAGTACGGGCTCTCGGTCACGGGTCGTGGCGATCCTCGAACGGTGCTGTCCAACGCGAATGCGCGGCCGGGCGATGTGCTCGTGCTCTCCAAGCCGGTCGGGAGCGGACTGCTCACCACGGCGGCGAAGGAAGACCGCGGTGATGCCAGATCGCTGCGTGCAGCCATCGCCGTGATGACGCGCCTTAATCGGGACGCGAGCCGCGCGGCGCTCGCCGTTGGTGTGCGCTGCGCCACGGACGTCACCGGCTTCGGCCTGTTGGGCCATGCATCGCACATCGCGCGCGCCAGCAACGTGACGCTCGACATCGACGTGTCGCGCGTGCCCGTTCTGGACGGAGCGCGCGAAGCCGCCGAACAGGGCGTCGGCACCGGCGGGGCACGGCGCAATCTTGCCTTCCTGGACTCACGCGTCTCCTGGGGGAAGACCACCGACACGGAGCGCGCGCTGCTGGTCGACCCACAGACGTCTGGCGGGCTGCTGCTCAGCGTGCCCGCTCCCGCGCTGGCCGACTACCTGGCACGCGTGTCCGGTGCCGTGGCGATTGGCGCGGTGCTGCCGCATGGCGCGACCGACATCATTCTCTCGTGACACGCTGGGGGCGGATGGGGCCTGGTGGCTTCCCCAGTCTTCAAAACTGGTGCGACCTGACCACGTCGGGTTGGGTGGGTTCGATTCCCACACGTTCCCGCCACGACGCCCTGCGCCGCGTCCGGCGGTCGGTCCGCTCGGTGCCACTCGTTGTCCTGAGCGTCTCGATGCTGGGACGTGCGCTGCCGGCCCAGGTGGCCGACAGCGCACGCGTCGGCGCGACGACGCAGCCTGCGCAGCACGACACCGGGCGCGTCATCCCGGACTCGCTCACCCGGCCGCCCATTACGCCCAAGCGCGCGTTGCTGCAATCGCTCCTCATCCCCGGCTGGGGGCAGGCATCCCTGCACCGGTCCACCGCGGGCGCGATCTACGCCGCCGTCGAGATGACATCCATCGCGATGCTCGTGCAGTCCAGGCGGGAGTTGCGCGACGCACGCGCGGCGTCACGCGACAGCGTGCTGGGCGACGGCGGCGTGTACGTGGCGAATCCGCTGGCGACTCAAATCGATCCGCGACGTCAGGCGGTGGAGGACTGGACGGCGTTGCTGATTTTCACGCATCTCTTCTCCGCCGCGGATGCCTTTGTGGCAGCGCATCTCTGGGACGTGCCGGTGCAGGTCCGGGGGCATGCCACGACACAACAGGCTGAAGTGAGCGCACGCATCGAATGGTGACCGCGGCAAATGCCCCCATCGGGGTCTTCGACTCCGGCATCGGCGGCCTCACGGTCGCGCGCGAGCTGCTGCGCCAGCTTCCCGGTGAATCGCTCGTGTATTTCGGCGACACGGCCCGGGTGCCGTACGGCCCCAAGAGTCCGGCTACGGTGCAACGCTACAGCCACGAGATTGCGCAGTGGCTCGCGGAGCAGGGGGTCAAGGCCATCGTCGTCGCCTGCAACACGGCCACCGCGCACGCGCTCGACTCGCTGCAGCGCGCTTTCGCCATGCCGGTCATCGGCGTGGTGAATCCCGGCGCGCGCGCGGCCACGCATGCATCGCGGGCACGCCGCATTGGTGTGATCGGCACCGAGGGGACCATCGCCTCCGGTGCATACGTGCGGGCCATTCATGCGATCGATCCGGACGCGCACGTCGTGGCGCGCGCCTGTCCGCTGCTCGTCCCGCTGGTGGAGGAAGGCTGGCTCGATACGGAACCCACCCGACTGATCGCGCGCGAATACCTGGGTCCCCTCCTCGCCGGCAACGTCGACACGCTCGTCCTCGGCTGCACGCACTACCCGTTGCTCAAGCCGCTGCTCGCGGAACTCGCCGGCCCCGGCGTGCGACTCATCGACAGCGCCGAGGAGACCGCTGCCGAGACGCGTCGCATCCTCATCGAACGCGACCTGTGCGCGCCGGACGGCCGCACCCGCACGCATCGCTTCGTGGCGTCGGACGCGCCGGACCACTTTCTACGCCAGGGGCAGCGCTTTCTCGGCGCGTCGATCGAGTGCGTGGAGAAGCTCACCCTCGGCTGATGCCGTCCAGCGGCGCAGCTCGACGCGCTCCGGACTCACCACGAGATACGTCGGCGCATCGAACCAGGCACCCGGATTCGCGTACACGCCGCCATTCTCCCCGCGCTCCAGCGTCTGCACATGCGAGTGACCGAACACCACGAGTTCCACCGCGCTGGGCCGCGCCAGATGGGAGAGCGCGATCCGGCGCAGTCCCGCGCCGCCATCACCGGCGCCGTGCACACGGCTCACGTCGGAGCTGCCGCTCGCCAGCGCGCTGGACCAGTCCGGATGCAGCAGGCGGAACGCGCGGATGGCCAGCGGGTGCCGCAGTACCGTGCGCAAGCGGCGATAGGCGCGATCTTCGCGCTCGCGCAGCCCGTCGCCGTGCTCCACGTGGGCGCGCCACCCCGCAATCGAACCGTCCCACGCGCCGAGACGGAAGCACACGCCGACGTCGTGGGTCAGCACCTCTCCACCCCAGCAGTCGTGGTTGCCACCAATCATGAGAATCGGCACGCCCGCGTCGCGCAGTTCGGCGAGCGCCGCCAGCGCCCGGAAGGTCGGGCGGGGAATGACGCGGCGCCACTCGAACCAGAAGTCGAAGAGGTCGCCGTTGATGAGCAGGGACCCGGCCCGGCCGGGGAGGTGACGCAGAAAGGCGAGCAGATTGTGCTCGACCTCAGGGGGCGCGGCGCCAAGATGCGCGTCCGACACGATGAAGCAGGGAGCGGCGAGCATGCGCACATTCTACCTTCCCATCATGCCCTTTACAAACCGGACAGCGCCGTGCATGTTCGCCCGCGTTCGACGCGGTGCGCTCGCGCGCGAGCGTTCATTCTCCCGCCTCTGATGTCGCTACGCGTTTCCACCGTGGAATTTCGCGTGCGCTACGCCGAGACCGATCAGATGGGTGTGGCGTATCACGCGCACTATCTCGTCTGGTGCGAGATTGGACGGACCCACCACATTCGTGGCGGCGGCATGTCGTACCGGGACATGGAGGCCCGGGGCGTCACCCTGGCGGTCGCGGATGCCAGCCTCCGCTACCGGGCCCCGGCACGGTACGACGATCTCATTCGCGTGGCCACCACGCTCAGCGACGTGGCCTCACGGTCCGTCACCTTTGATTATACGGTGTCGAATGCCGAGTCCGACCAGGTACTGGCGACCGCGCGAACGGTCCTCATCTCGCTCGATGCCGCACAGCGCGTCGTCACGCTTCCGCGCGATCTGCGCGCGCTGCTCGCCGCGGGTGCGCTCGCCTCGGCCTAGCATCGCGCTGTGTGTCGTGGTGGCGCTGGCCTGCGCCACGCCGCGCGGCGCGATCCGCGGTGCACCGCCCGGGCCGGCCGACGTGGATATGTATGCACGGCTGCTTCGGATGGCCGACATGCGCGCGCTGGACACGGCCCTCGTGCGACAGGCCATCGCATCGCGATCGCCGGCCCTGCGAGTCGACGCAGTTCGCGCGATTGGCCAGGTACACGGCGCCGCCATGATTCCGGAGCTGCGCGGCCTGCTCGACGATCGCGACAGCGCCGTGGCCGCCACCGCAGCATTCTCGCTCGGACTGCTCCATGACACGGCGAGTGTGGCGGCGCTCGGCGCCACACTGCCGCATGCGCCGACCGTTGGCGCAGCGGCAGCGTGGGCCCTTGGCCAGATGGGGACGGCCGCGGCGCCGACCATCACGGCAGCACTGGGCCGCCCCGGCGCCGACAGCACGGTGACCGGCGCGCTGCTCCTCGCGGCGTCGCGTCTGCACCCGGTGCCGGCGAAGCCAGTGATGGCGTGGCTCGCGGCGCGCGACCCCGGGCTGCGCTGGCGCGCGGTGTATGCGTTCGCCCGATCGTATCAGGCCGCAGGTGTGCGACCGCTCCTTGCGGTGGTGCACGACTCGAGCGCGCTCGTTCGCGCGCAGGTCGCCCGCGGTCTCGCGTTCCGCGCGGCCGGCGATTCGCTCGCCGACGCTGCCATCGCCGCGCTCGATTCACTCGCGGTGGACGCGGAGCCGCACGTGCGCGTCAACGCCATCCGCTCGCTGGCGGGATATGGGGTGCGCGCGCGTGCCAGGGTGGTCGCAGCCCTGCATGACGCGAACGCGAATGTTCGCCTCACGGCTGCCCAGTCGCTGGCTTCGGTACTGAACGCCGACCGCCGTGCATGGCTCGCGGCGTGGCAGGCGGATACCGCGTTCGCGTACCGCGCCGCCATTCTCGCGTCGGCCATGCACCTCGACGTCGTCCTCCCGGCGGCGGACAACGACAACCCGGATGGATGGCGCCATCAGAGCGACTGGCGCTATCGGGCCGCCGTGGCGGCGGCCGGTGCGCGTGCGCCCAGCATCGAGCGCATGCGGCAGATCGCCCTCCCGCTGTCGAACGATCCCGACCCCCGTGTCCGCATGTCAGGATACGAGGCCATGGCGCCGCACGCGGACACGGCTCAGGAGCATCCATGGCGGCGGGCCTTCATGTACTTCGGCATGCACGACAGGGATCCCTACGTTCGCGGACTGTGCATCGAGTCCCTCGTGCACCATGCGACGGCCGCGGAAGTGCCGCGCGTGCTCCTGAGCCTGCAACTTGCCGCGAATGATACCGTTCCGGATGCGCGCATTGCCGTGGCGCACTTTCTGGCCAGTGCCTGGCGCCATGACAGTGCGGCCTTTGGTGATTCGCTCATCGCCGCCATTCGCGCGCTGCCCGTGCCGGCCGATCCGCTGGTGCGCGACGCCGCGGGTGATGTGTCGCTGCTCGCGGCGTGGCGCGCGGCGCCGCCTGCGCCGGCGCCGCACCCGCTCGCGTGGTACGCCGACCGGGTGCGCGCGCTCGTGCTGCCCGCGCTCAGGGGCACCCTGCCACACGTCACGCTCGAGACCGTGCGGGGCGCCATCGAGCTCGAGCTGTATGCGGCGGATGCGCCGCTCACGGTGGAGAATTTCCTCACGCTGGCGCGCAGCGGCTATTATACCGGCATCGCGTTCCATCGTGTGGTTCCCGATTTCGTCGCGCAGGACGGCGACCACCGTGGCGACGGCAATGGCGCACCCTCGTGGACCATTCGCGATGAGTTGAATCGTCGTCTCTATGACCGTGGCGCCGTGGGCATGGCGCTCAGCGGTCCGAATACGGGCGGCAGCCAGTACTTCATCACGCTCTCGCCACAGCCGCATCTGGATGGAGGATATACGGTATTCGGACACGTCGTGAGCGGCTATGCCGCGCTGGATGCGCTGGTGCAGGGAGACAGTCTCCGCAGCGTTTCCGTCCGGTGAGTCGTGCAGTCGCGACGGCGCCTGTCGCGCTGATCACGCTGCTCGGCGCCTGCGCGCCCAAGGCGCCGCCGCTTGCGGGTGCCGTCGTTCCCGCCGCCATCCCGGCCACCGCACTTCCGCCCATGCACCGCCGGATAGTGTTCCAGTGGAGCTTCACGGATGACAACGTTCGTGTACGCGGTGACGGTGCCGCGCGCGTCGCGCCGCCCGACAGCGTGCGCCTGGATTTTTTCGTCGCCAACGGAATGGGGAGTGGTTATGCGCTGCTCGTGGGCGACAGCGTTCGTACGCCAGCCGGCGATGCCGTCCGCCGCTATCTTCCGCCCGTTCCGCTGCTCTGGGCCGCGCTCGGCCGTCTCGCCGTGCCCTCGGCGCCGGACACAGCCGCGCGCGTTGACGGCGACACGTTGCGCGTCGAAATTGGACACGATCCCGGTTGGCGCGCGACGTTCGTGCACCGGCAGCTCGGGCGGCTCGAACTCGTCGAGGGCGGACGCATTCCGCAGTGGCTGGATCGGTCAGCCACCGGGTCCGTGCGCTATGAGTATTCCCGCGCGCGCCGCGCGCTGCAACTGACGATCGAGCGGGTGGACACTGTCCCGGCATTCGATGCGAGTATCTGGCGGTAGACTGATGCTGTTGGCGCTGGCCGCGCTGCTCACGGGGTGCATTTATGGCTTCGCGGGCGGCGGGCTGCCGCCCAACATTCACTCGGTTGCCATTCTTCCCTTCGACAACCAGACGTCCTCCTCCACGCTCCAACAGGAGCTCTACGATCGCATGAAGAAGGATCTCGAAGGCCGGCTCGGCCTTCGAGACGCGTCGGAAAGCAAGGCCGATGCCGTCGTGCGCGGCACGATCACGCGCTACGATGCGGACATCCCCATCGCCTACAGCGCCGATCCGGCGCAGGCCACGAGCGCGCAGCGCAAGCTGCAGATCACCATCGACGTGGAGATCGTCGATCAGAGCACGGGTCGCACGCTCTGGTCGCAGAAAGGGCTGATGCGCGACGGCACCTACGCCGAGCGTGGTGAAGACCAGGGGCGCAAGGATGCCATCGAGAAGATCGTCAACGACATCGTCGCCGGAGCGCAGTCGCAATGGTGAAGCGGGCGCCGCGCGGGGCCACCCGGCTCGGATGCCTCTTCATGCTGCTCCTGCTCGTCGCGGCGGCCTACTTTGGCCGCGATGTCGGGCCCATCTATCTGCACTACTATCAATTTCGCGACGCCATGACGCAGGAAGCGAATTTCGCGCAGGCCCATACGGATGCCGACATCGCCGGACGGCTGCAGGCCGTGGCGGACTCGCTCGGGCTGCCGGATCCGGCGGGCGCCGTACAGATCCAGCGCACTGCGACCGGCATTTCCATCGCTTCGACGTATATCGAGCCCGTGGATCTCCCGGGCTACTCCACGCACATCACGTTCACGCCGCACGCCGAGAGGACGTTCTGAGCGTACGCCCGCCGGCGCGGAAGGTGCTCGGCTGGGACGATGCGGCCGCATGGCGCGCGGCCGTGCGCGGCCCGGTGGTGTTCACCAATGGCGTGTTCGATCTGCTGCATCCCGGCCATGTCGATCTCCTCCTGGCCGCGCGCGGCATGGGCGAGGCCCTCGTGGTTGGCGTCAACACGGATGCGTCGGTGCGGCGCCTCAAGGGGCCAGCGCGCCCCGTGCGTTCCGAGGGAGCGCGCGCCTACGTGCTCGCCGCACTCGAAATGGTGGACACCGTCGTGCTCTTTCCACAGGACACACCGCTCGAGCTCATTTGCGCGCTGCGCCCTGACGTGCTGGTGAAGGGAGGCGACTACGTTCCCGCTACCGTCGTGGGCCGGAGCGAAGTGGAAGGCTGGGGCGGTCGCGTCGCGATCGTCCCCCTCACGGCGGGAGAGTCGACAACGAACATCATCGAGGCACTGCGTGGACCATCCTGACCACATCGCACCGACCCCTCGCACCGGACGTTCCCCCGGTGTGCTGCGAGCGATCACGATCGAGCGCGGCGCGGCGCCGTATGCGGAGGGATCGTGCCTCATCGCATTCGGCGCGACGCGCGTGCTGTGCACCGCGTCGGTGGAGGAGGGCGTGCCATCCTGGCGGCGCGGGCGCGGTGAAG
>DATNDS010000104.1:0-7517 GCA_035553215.1 Gemmatimonadaceae bacterium | reverse complement strand
GGAGCACGCGCTCCTGTTCACGAATTCGGATGAGCTGCGGCTGCCACGCCGGGGGCTGGGCGCCAATTCGCTCTTCGCGGTGGGTGACACGTTCTTCGTGTACCCGACGAAGCTGCGCGAATATCAGACGCGCTATCGCGGATCGTTCCTGCATGGCGGCGTCACGCCCGAGGAAGTGATTCTTCCCGTGGCCCTGCTCACCCCGCGGCGATAGTGCGCCTCTACCGCCGCCTGTTCGGCTTCCTCCGTCCGCACCGCTGGCGGATGGCCGGGAACATCGCCTTCAACTTCATTGGCGCCGCGCTCGATGGCTATTCGTTCGCGCTCCTGATTCCGTTCCTCAACGCGCTGTTCGACCAGCCGGCACTGCCACTGGGTCACGGCTGGGTGAACGACTTCCTGCACGCGACCATTGGCGCCCTGCTGGATCCGGCCAATCCGATGCGGTCGCTGCGGAACGTCATTCTCATCATTCTGGCAACGGTCGCGGCCAAGAATTTCTTCATCTGGCTGGCGGGTACGCTGGGCGCTGAACTGCAGGAGTACGTCACGCGCGACCTGCGCGACGCCGTGTACCGGCACATGCAGCTCCTCCCGCTCGGCTACTTCACGCGCACCAAGACGGGGCAGATTCTCTCGCGCGTGCTGTCGGACACCGAGCAGACGCGGACGCTGGTCACGCAGCTCGTGACCCAGGCGCTGTCCGCTGCGGCGCTCGTGATCATCTACATCGCCTATCTGTTCGGCATCTCGTGGCGGCTTACGCTGATCGCGCTCGTCGTGGCGCCGTTGCTGACGCTCGCGCTCCAGCCGCTGCTCAAGCGCCTGCGCCGCGGCTATCGCCGGCTGCGCAATGACCATGGCGAGATGATGAGCGTGCTCCAGGAGAGCGTGAGCGGCATTCGGCTCGTGAAGGCGTACGGCGCCGAGCCGTACGAGGCGTCGCGGTTCGTCGGCGCCAGCCACACGTACTCCGGCGGGCTGGTGCGCATGGCCCGTATCGCGCTCATCGCGCAGCCCATCACCGAAACGCTGGGTACCGGCATCACCGTGCTGCTCCTCTGGATCGGCGCGCGGTTCGTGCTCGTGGATGGCAGCCTGCAGGCATCACAGTTCCTGGTGTTTCTCACGTTCGTCATGCGCCTGCTGCAGCCGCTCAAGCAGCTCTCGCAGATTCCGGCTATCGCGCAGAACGCCTTTGCCGCCGCAGAACGCCTCTTCGATGTGCTCGATCGTCCCACCGAGCAGTCGCTCGACGGCGGCACGCGGACGGTGAGAGACCTGACCGATTCGCTGGCCTTCGAGCATGTCTCCTTCACCTACGATGGCGAACCCGATGCCGTTCTCTCGGACATCAGCTTCACGGCGCGCAAGGGCGACGTCATTGCGCTGGTGGGCGCCAGCGGTGCGGGAAAGACGACCATTGCCGATCTCATCCCGCGCTTCTACGAGCCCACCAGCGGCCGCGTGACGCTGGACTGCGTGAACACCACGGAGATCACGCTGCGGTCGCTGCGAGCGATCATGGGCATCGTCAGCCAGGAGACGGTGATCTTCAATGACACGGTGCGCAACAACATCGCCTACGGCCGCGGCGATCAGTACACCGACGAACAGATCACGACGGCCGCACGCGCGGCGAACGCACACGAGTTCATCGCCGAACTGCCGCACGGCTACGCCACCGCGTTGGGCGAGCGCGGCACCCGGCTGTCCGGCGGCCAGCGCCAGCGCATCGCCATCGCACGCGCGCTCCTGGTGGACCCGCCAATTCTGATTCTGGACGAGGCCACCTCGTCGCTGGACACCGAGTCCGAGCGCCTGGTGCAGGAAGCCATTGACCGCCTGCTCGAGGGGCGGACCGTGCTCGTGATTGCGCATCGACTGTCCACGGTCCGGCATGCCACCGAGATTCTCGTCCTGGAGCGGGGACGCATCGTCGAACGCGGCACGCACGCCGAACTGCTCGCGCAACGCGGTGCCTATTTCCGGCTGAACGCACTGCAGGTCGCCAGCCGGGAGCGTGCGGAGACGACCTGAATGCGCATCCTGTTCTACCATGCGTCCGCGGACTGGACGGGCAGCACCCGCGCGTTCGCCGCGCTCGCGCGCGGGCTCAGTGAGCGCGGCCATGCCGTCACGTTCGCCTGTCCTGCCGACAGTCCGGCCGAACAGCGGCTGGCCTTCGGCGTGTACGAAGTGCTTGGACTCGAAGCGGGTGCGTCGGCGCTGGTCACCCTGCAGCGGCTGCGGCGCGCACTGCGCGAACGATTCATCCAGGTGGTGTGCGTTCACACGGAGGCGGAGCAGATCACGGCGGCGGCCGCCGCACGCATGGCCGAACGCGCGGCGGTGTTGCGGCGAATCCCATCCGGCGGCTGTCTCACGCTCGGCGCTGCGGCACGCGCGAGCATGCGTCTCACGGCGACCGGATTCGTCCTGGCCACGGAGGACGACCGGCGTCGCGCGGCGGCTGCGTCATCCGGCCGCCTCGCCCCCGCGATCGTGCCCATCGGCGTGAACGCGACGCGGTACGAAAGCCTGCGCGCGGCTTCGCTCTCATCCGTGGCGGCGCCGACCACCGCGGGTGCGCTGGTCTGCGTGTTCGATCCGGCCGGTCGCGCCGCGGCCGCGAACGTTGTTCGTGTCATGGGGCTCCTGGCGCCGCGTCATCCCGATCTGCACCTGGTCTTCGTGGGACCCGGATCGGACAACGAGGAATTCCGCATGCACGCCGCCGCGCTGCACATCCTGCCGCGCGTCAGCTTTCTCGGACCGCGTGATGATGCGCTGTCCGTGCTGGCGCTGGCCGAGCTGGGATGGGTGGTGGCCCAGGGTGACGACGGCGCATACGGGGCAATCGATCTGTCGGGATGCCGCGTGCCCGTCATCGCGGAGCGGGGATCCGCGGCGCAGCCGTATGTGCCCGATGGGATCACCGGCGTCATTCTGCCGCCCGGCGACGCGCACGAGGCCGCCGCGGTCATCGCGCGGCTTCTGGCGCACGAGGATCAGCGTGTCGCGATGGGCAGCGCCGGCCATGCGCGGGTGGTGCGCGACCATGGCGAGGCGCCCATGATCGATGCGTTCGAGCGCGCGGTGGTGACCGCCGGCGACCGGACACAATGGTAGAGCCGCTGGTCACGGCGTCGCGCGCCGCGGATGCACCGGCCGCGGAGCACCGTGTGCCGGCGCCGGCACCCGTCGCGACGGTCTCACATCGCGTGGAATACGGCGCGCTGCGTCTCATGATCGGCGCGCTGGGCACGATGACCTGGCCGCACGCCGTCGCCATGGGCGCGCGGTTCGGCGCGCTCGGATATCGGCCCTTCGGCATCCGGCGGCGCGTCGTGGAGCGGCAGGTCGCCGCGGCCTTCCCCGAGCTCGATCGCGACGGCGTGCGGCGTATCGCGCGCGGCGCGTTCGAGCACCTCGGGCGCGTCGCGGCGGAGACGGCGCTGCTCTCCCGCATTGGCCGCGACCAGGTCCTCGACCTGTTCGAGGACGTGCCGACGTGGGACGTCGTGGAGCGGCTCCGTGCGCGCGGGCGCGGGTTGCTCATGTGCGGCGGGCACCTCGGCAACTGGGAGCTGGGCGCGGCCTACATCGCGGCGCGCGGCATTCGTCTCGATGGCGTGGTGCGCCGCATGGGCAACCCGTTGTTCGATGCCTATCTCACCCGGACGCGCTCGCGGCTGGGCGTGCGCGTCGTTCCCGATCGCGACGCGGTGCGACGCGTGCCGCGCACGCTCAAGAGTGGCGGTGCCGTGGCGTTCCTCACCGACCAGGCGGGACTCAACCTGGCCTCCACGTTCGTTCCGTTCTTCGGCCGTCCCGCGAAGACGCCGCGCGGCCCGGCGGTGTTCGCGCTGCGTCTCGGCGCGCCAATGGTGTTCGGCGTGGCGCTCCGTCAGGACGACGGACGCTATCAGCTCACATTCGAGGAAGTGCCCATTCACGACACGGGCGACCGCGACCGTGATGTCGATGCGATCGTGGCCCGATTCACGAGCGCGCTCGAGCGCTGGGTCCGCGTCGCGCCGGCGCAATACTTCTGGCATCATCGGCGCTGGAAGCAGCAGCCGGCCGACACGCCGCCGGAGCTGCGCGACCCCACGGACTCCCGGTGATGGTGGCGCACGCGTGATCGGGCTCCTGTGGAAGCGCCTGCGACTGGACGGGCGCGCGCGCATCGCGCTCTCGATCATCGGGCTGCTCGTGGCCGCCGCGCTCGCGGCGCCCCTCATCGCCCGGTACGATCCAACCCGTATCGATCTCGTCCATCAGTTCCAGCCGCCCTCCCTGGCGCACTTCATGGGCACCGACGTGCAGGGGAGAGACATCTGGGCCCGCGTCCTGTTCGGCGCGCGCATCTCACTCACCGTGGGCGTGGTGTCGCAGCTCATCGCGCTCGCGATCGGGGTCACGCTCGGACTCATCGCGGGCTATTACGGCCGTTGGGTGGATGAACTGATCATGCGGCTGGCCGACATCACACTGGCCTTTCCCACGCTGCTGCTGCTCATCGCGATGGCGGCGGCGCTGCAGCCGTCGCTCTCGACGGTGTATATCACGATCGGCGTGGTGGGGTGGGCTGCCATGGCGCGCCTCATTCGCGGCCAGGTGCTGGTGACCCGTCAGCTCGAGTTCGTGCAGGCGGCGCGTGCTCTGGGCGCGACCGACCGCCGCATTCTCGCGCGGCATCTGCTGCCCAACGTGATCGCGCCGGTCGTGATTGCGGCGACGCTGGGTATTGCCGGTGCGATCATGGCGGAGGCCGCGCTTTCCTTTCTGGGCCTGGGCGTGCAGCCGCCCACGCCGAGTTGGGGTTCCATGATCTCGGATGCCCGCGATCTCATCCAGCTCCGGTCGGCGCCCTGGACATCCGTCTTTCCCGGACTCGCGATTGGCGCCGCGGTGCTCGGGTTCAACTTGCTGGGCGACTCACTGCGCGACGCGCTCGATCCGCGGTTCCTCATGGCGTCGGAGACCGGCGCGGTCAAGGGAGAACACCGATGACGTACGATGTGGCGGCGCTCAGACGCCGCGAATTTCCATGGGCGGAGCGCGGCGACAACATCTATCTGAACAATGCGTCTACCGGCCCGCTCCCGGCGCGGACGCTGCGTGCCCTGGCGGAGTTCAATGCGCTCCGCGCGGAGCCGTTCCGACTGTCGGATGAACTGCAGTTCGACACGCTGCGCCACACACGCGAACTCGTCGCACGGCTCATCAACGCATCTCCGCGCGAGATCGCCTGCATGGTGAACACGACGTACGGCATCAATCTCGCCGCGCTGTCGCTGCCCCTGCAGCCGGGGGACGTGGTGCTGGGATTCGATCGTGAGTTCCCTGCCAACGTATACCCGTGGATGGCGCTCGAGCGGCGTGGAGTGACGTTGCGGCGCATTCCATGCGGTGCCGACGGCCTGCCGGATGAACAGCAACTCGCGGACGCCATTGCGCAGCCACGGGTGAAGGTGGTTGCGGTGAGCTGGGTGCAGTTCGCCTCCGGCTATCGCACGGATCTCGCCAGGATCGGCAAGCTCTGTCGTGAGCTCGGTCGCTACTTCGTGGTGGACGCCATTCAGGGACTCGGTGCGGCGACGCTTGACGTGAAGGCATGCGCCATTGACATTCTGGCCTGCGGCGCACAGAAGTGGCTGCTGTCTCCCTGGGGGGCGGGTTTTGCCTACGTTCGCGAGGACCTGGTGCAGGCGCTCCAGCCGGGCGATGTAGGATGGATGGCGATGCGCGCGTCGGAGGATTTCACGCGCCTGGTGGACTACGAATACGTCCTGCACGACGATGCGCGCCGCTTCGAGGTGATCACCGTGCCCTTCCAGGATTTTGCAGGATTCAATGCCAGCCTCGAACTGCTGCACGAGCTGGGACCGGCTGCGGTGGCGGCGCACGATGCGGAGCTGGCGAATTTGATCGTGGAGTGGGCGTGTGCCCGCGACGACATGCGGCTGGTGACGCCGGCGGATCCGGCGCATCGCGCGGGCATCGTGTCGGTCGCGCCGCCTGAGCCGGCCGCGGCATCGGCGCGACTGCGGCAGGCGCGCATTTCGCATTCGCTGCGCGAGGGCGCGATCCGACTGGCGCCGCACTGCTACAACACGCAGGACGAAGTCATGCGAGCACTCGAGGTGCTCGGAGGCTGACATGTCCGACGCCGAACGGCTGCAGCGGCTGGAACAACTCTTCCGCAGCATGGAAGTGCAGATGGTGCAGATGCGCGGGGAGTTGGCGGCACTGCGACACGACACGACGGTGCCCGAGCCTCCCGCAACCCCGCCTGCGCCAGCCGCCCCCGACCCGGCGCGACCCGGTGCGCGAGCATCCGGGCCCGCGCCCCCGGCGCCGCGCGCAGCCGCCGCGCTCGATCTCGAAGCCATTGTGGGGCGCTACGGAGCCATCGTGCTGGCGACCGTCGCGATCCTCGTGGGCGTCGGCGCCTTCCTGACGTGGGCCATTGCGCACGGGTTGCTTGGTCCCGGGATGCGGGTCGCGCTCGGCGCGCTCGGCGCGCTGGCGGTGGCGTTCACGGGATGGCGGCTCCGCGAGCGAGGGACTGTGCGCTTCGGGAACGTGGTGCTCGCGCTCTCGCTCGCGCTGCTGCATCTCGACATGTGGGGAGCCGGCCCGCGATTGCACGTGCTGCCGACCAACGTGGCACTGGCCATCGCAGGCATCGCGTCCGTTGCCCTCGCCGTGCTCGCGCTGCGTGAGAAGGAGGAGCTGCTGTTCGCCGTCGGACTCGGCGGCGCGCTGCTCGCGCCCTTCGTTGCGTCGAGCGACGCGGGGAGCGCGTACGTGCTCGCCGTGTACGGCTGCACGGTGATCGGCGCCGGCATCTTCGGCCTGCGCGAGGACCGGTGGCGCGTTGCGCTGGCGATCCTTGGGCTTGGTGGACCGCTTTATCTCATGGCCATCTTCGGCATGGCGAGCCGGACGACGGCGACGCCGGTACACCACGTGCCCGCCGCGTTCGGTCTCGTCTGCGCGTGGACTGTCCTGGTGTGGGGTCGCACGTCCGCGCGATGGCACCTCGCGCTCTGGTATCTGGTGCTGGCCGCGTTCGCGCTCGCCGGCGCCGGCCTGTGGAAGGGCATCGCCGGTGTCGCGATCGCGCTCGCGCTCATGGGGACACTCACGAGCGACGGCGTGTCGCAATTTCTCCGATCCCTGTCGCTGGCGCGCCCACTCGCCGCAATAGTGCTGCCGCTGGGTTTTCTCGGTGGCGCGGAGGTCGCGCTCCGTCATCCCGACAGCCCTGCAGGTGTGGCCGTGGCCGCGGTCTGGACGCTGGTGGCGCTCGCCGGTGCGGCGATCACCGTACGCGATCGCGGGCTGCATCTCGCCACCGCGGTCGGTACGAGTGCCGTCGTCGTGCTCCTGGGGCTGCACCGCATGCCCGAGCTCTGCGTCATGGTGCTCGCCCTTCACGCCATGATCTTTGCGCATGTCATGCGACGTGTCCACGCCGCCGCGCTCATGTGGCCGGTGACCGT
>DATNDS010000103.1:0-21511 GCA_035553215.1 Gemmatimonadaceae bacterium | reverse complement strand
CCGCACGGTTTCTGGACCATTCAGAATCACGGCGAGCTGCCGGTGGTCTTCTGCTTCTCGTTCCTGTTCTTCGCCGCGTTCGGCGGCGGCTTCTACAGCCTGGACACGCTGTTTGGACGCACACACCATCGCGTATCGTCCGAAGACGCGGCCCGAATGGCGTGACGCCGGTATCAGCGAATCCCGCCCGCGATCACCAGCGCCTCACCCCTGGCTCCCATGCACCACGTTCCGGATCATCACGAACTCCCCCACGTTCTCCGCGGTCAACACGCCCACGAGGCGGCCACGGTCGATCACCGGCAGCGTGCGACAGCGGCACGCCTGCAGCCGCGCAAAGGCGTCGTCGAGCGGCTCGGCGGGCGAGGTGGTCTCGAACTCACGCTGCATGCTGTCGGCGACGGGTGAGTCGGGGCCATGCTCGGACAGCCCCTTCACCATTCCGTTCCGCGTGAGGACGCCCACCACTCCGTTTCCATCCACGACGGGGAAATCCTGCTGGAATCCTCCCAGTACCGCGCCCACCGCGCGCGAGAGCGGATCGGTCGGCGCGAGCGTCTGGATGTCGCGGATCATGACGCGCTCCACGGGCACGCCGGCGAACGCCGATTGCGTCTGCACCGTTGCGGCCTCGCCCGCCGCGCCCAGCCACACGAACAGCGCGATCAACACGAGAAAGGGGTTGCTGAACAGGCCGACGATGCCGAAGAGCAGGGCGAATCCCTTGCCGACTTCCGCCGCGATCCCGGTCGCGCGCCCATAGCCCACACGCATGGCGAGCGCGGCGCGCAGCACGCGTCCGCCGTCCATGGGGAACGCGGGAAGCACGTTGAAGAGAAAGAGCCAGACGTTCACCCACATCAGACGCGACAGCAGCGGAGCGTTCTCCTCCACGAGCGCGTTCACATTCGCCGGCATGTGCAGTGCCGCCATCACGATCCAGAGGATCACCGCGATTACCACCGTCACCGCCGGCCCCGCCAGCGCGATGAGCAACTCCTGCTTCGGGTCCCGCGGCATGCGCTCGAGCTGCGCCACGCCGCCAATGGGCAGCAGCGTGATCTCCCGCGTCGGGACCCCGAACCGTCGCGCCGTGAGCGCGTGCCCGTACTCGTGCAGTACGACCGAGAGAAAGACCAGCAGGATGAAGATCACCTCGGCAACCGCGCCTGCCGCCCCACCCCCGTTCCGGAATCCGATCCACGCGACCCACGCCACGAGCAGCAGGAACGTTGCATGCACGCGTACGTCGATGCCCGCGAACCGCCCGAGCTTCCATGACCATTTCATCTTGCGACCCTCGCCTCCGCTGGATATCAAGAATGTAGTGGAGCAACTCACGTGACGACTACGCACGCCCCAGCCGACGGCGACCCGCGCAAATGGCTCATTGCCGGCACGGTGATGACCGGCACGGTCATGGCGGTGCTCGATTCGAGCATCGTGAACGTCGCACTGCCCGACATGAGTGGTACGCTCGGCGCCACGATCGAGCAGATCACATGGGTGATCACGGCCTACATCCTGGCCAACGTGATCATCATGCCGATCATCGCGATGCTCAGTTCGCGCTATGGTCGCAAGAACATGTACATGGCGAGCGTGGTCGCCTTCACGCTGGCCTCCATGGCGTGCGGCGTCGTACGGACGCTCCCCCTGATCATCGTCTTCCGCGTGATCCAGGGGCTTGGCGGCGGCGTGCTGATCACGGTGTCCCAGGCAATTCTGCGCGAAAGCTTTCCCACCGAGGAACAGGGGCTCGCCATGGGCGTGTACGGCATGGGCGTCGTGCTCGCGCCTGCCTTTGGTCCGACGCTGGGCGGCTGGCTCACGGATACGTATTCGTGGCCGTGGATCTTCTACATCAACGTGCCCATCGGGATCCTGAATCTCTTTCTGGTGAGCCGCTTCATTCAGGATCCGCCCTATCTCGTGCGCGAACGCAGCGTGATCGACTGGCTGGGGCTCGCGCTCATGACGATTGGCCTGGGCGCGCTGCAGCTCATGCTCGAGGAAGGGCAGCAGGACAACTGGTGGGACTCATCGTTCATCATCCTGCTCGCCGTCATCGCGGTACTGGGGCTCGTGTTCTTCATCTGGCGCGAGCTGGCCACGCGGCACCCCGCGGTGGACCTCCGCATCCTCAGGAACAAGTCGTTCTCATCCGCCACGTCCATTGGCGGCGTGCTCGGCATGGGGCTGTACGGAAGTCTCTTTCTCCTTCCGCTCTTCCTGCAGGAGCTGCTCGGCTACCCCGCCATGACGTCGGGCCTCGCGCTCATGCCACGCAGCCTGGCCATGGCGGTGATCATGCCGATCGCCGGGCGCTTCTACAATCAGCTCGGACCGCGGCTGCTCGTGGGCCTGGGCCTCGTCATCAGCGGCTATTCGTTCTGGGAGCTCAGCGCACTCACCACCCAGACGGGCTTCTGGGACATCTTCGTTCCCCAGGTGTGGCAGGGCGTGGGCTTCAGTCTCATTTTCGTGGCGCTCAGCACGGCTGCGCTCGCGACGATCGACCGGGCGAAGATGACCGCCGCGACGGGTCTCTATAACGTCGTCCGACAGGTGTTCGGCAGCGTGGGCATTGCGGCCGCGGCGACGGTGCTCACGTCGTCCACCTCGCGCTATCATGATGTGCTGGCCGCGCAGTTGAATCAGCGCGAGCTCATCGCGAACGGCGTGCTGCGCTCCACGATAGCTGCCATGCAGCATCTCGGACTGGATGCCGCCGAAGCGCACGCGCGCGCGCTCGACCTGCTCAACATCCGCGTGATCCGCCAGGCCACCGTGCTGGCGTACAATCACGTCTTCCAGCTCATTACCCTGCTCTTCATCATCGCCGTTCCGCTGGTCATGTTGTTGCAGAAGCGGGCGATGGAAGGTCACGCGGAAATAATGGCGGAATAGCATGACCGCCTGAGGCCGCCACATGGCGAAACTTTTCCCGCCGGGGCGGGTCTCTGAAAACGCGCATGAGCGATCCGCCACGCGACCTCGCAGTCGCCGGAATATGGTCCTTCGCGGGAGATGCCCAAATGCAAGCCTACGCGCGATGCATAGCTCGATATGGAGCCGTCGTGATCTGCATGGCGGCGGCGGCATGCGGCGGTGATGGCGGCACGGCGCCGGATCCACCGCTCGATATTGCCGGCGCCTGGCAGATCAGCGTCACCGTGCACAACAACGCGCTCGCGATGAGCTGTCAGGCCGCTGGTCCGGCCAGCTTTACACAGAGCGGCGCGACCTTCACCGGCGAGGTGAAGGGCTCCTCCGGAAGCTGCGACCTACCCACGGACACGACCGCCACCAGCGTGGATGGTGACATCACGGACGGACAGATTGTCGGCCGTACGGTGACGTACACGAACAGCGGTTGCCACTATAGCGGGACGGTCAGCGGTACCCCCGCGAACGCGATCTCGGGCGATGTGAATTGCACGGTGAACCAGGGCGGGCAGGCCTACCCGTTCAACGGAACGTGGAACGCGGCCCGATCCGGCAACTGATGGCTCAGGGGCAGCCCATGGGCTGCCCCTGAGCCATCGCCTGTTTACCGGCTCCTGACCTTCCCCAGCAGCCGCAGGATTTCCAGATACAGCCACACCAGCGTGACGAGCAGCGCGAAGCCGCCGTACCATTCCATGTACTTCGGCGCGCCCTGCTTCGCGCCCCGCTCGATCAGGTCGAAATCCAGCACCAGGTTCAGTGCCGCGACAGCCACGAACACGATGCTCAGCCCGATACCGAGCGGCCCCGTGTTCTGCAGCAGCGGCATGCCCACGTGGAAGAGCGACAGCACCACGGATAGCACGTAGAAGAGCGCGATGCCCAGCGTGGCCGAGATGACGACGCGCCGGAACGTGTCCGTCGCACGGATCAACCCCGTCTGATACGAGATGAGCATGGCGAGCAGCACCATGCAGGTCAGTCCCACGGCCATGAGCGGCAGGCCGTGATACTGAATGTCGTAGATCGCCGAGATGGCGCCGAGCGCCAGCCCTTCGAGCACCGCGTAGAGCGGCGCCGTGAACGGCGCCGTCTTCGGCTTGAAGATCGCAATGAGCGCGACGACGAACCCGCCCAGCGCGCCCACGAGCGTGGCGGACCCCACGATCGCGGGATTCGCCTCGGTGGCCACCCAGACCCAGCCGGCGGAAAAGACCGTCAGCGCGACGAGCAGGATGGACTTGTAGATGGTCCCCGAGATCGTCATCCGCGCCGCGCCGACATCGGCGCTGGCGCCACGAAAGACGGATTCCTTGAGTGCGGGATTGGTGCGATTCATATCAGTCAGGGATGGGGAAACGGATATGGCGTAATATACAGGCTGGGCGACAGACACAGGGGAGCGGGCGGCACGTTCCGGTCAATTCGTTCCAGGCACCACACTCCAGCTCCGTCGTTGCCCGGGTCTACTGCCCGGCGCCCGGTATGGGTGGTTCCTGGACCCACCCGCTGGTCCGGCGCGCCCACATCGTTCCGTCGTCACAGATGACGAGTACCTCATTGTCGCGTCTCATCGCGGATACCGGGCGACGGACCTGAATAGTACCCTCAGGCGACGAATTGGATCGCGGCGGCTCGGGCGACGCGGGCTGCTCGTCGGGCGCGGTGCCGGGCTCCGACATCGCCTGTTCGATGTCGTACGCATCTTCCTTGCGCGGCGCGTCGGCCAGGACGGCTGGCGCAGACGGCACCTCCCGCTCCACCGGAGTGTGATGCGCGGGTGGTGGCGGCGCCACCGGCTCCTCTGCATCAGACGCGTCGGCCGGAGAGGGAGCGGTTTCTCGTGCTGCAGCTGTCGCTTCCGGTGACGCTGGCGCATCTGCTGCAGGTGTTGCGGCGGCGGCCGCCGCCGCGGGAGGCGGCGAAACCTCCGGCTCCGGACGAGGCGTGACCGGGCGCTCCCGCAACCGCGGATAGTTGTGGACGTAGTCCCAGACGCGCGAGAGAAGATTCACCGACTCCAGGTGCTCCTCATCCAACCGGCTCGCATACTCGCCGCGCGCGGCGTCGAGTTGCTCCTGGATGTCGCGCGCGCGTGTGCGCTGGAGGTCCGCTTCCCGCGCCGCGGCATCGCGTTCCGTGGTGGCGAGCGCGTACTGCTCCTTGAGCGTCGCCACGTATGACCGCAGCGACGCACTCTTCTCCGCGACGTCGCGCTGCGCCGCGGTGAGCGCACCTTCGAGCCGGGTACGGTCCTCTTCGAGTGCCTTGATGCGTCCCATGAGCTCCGCGCGCAGCTCCGATGCGGCGGTGCGTTCGACGTGCAGCTCCGCCGTCGTGCGCTCGAACAGATTGCGCGCCGCGGCGAGGTCTGCCTCGAGTCGTGCTGTGGTGCGCGAGCTCGCATCGCGCATCGAGGCCAGTTCGGCACGCAGGTTGAGTGCGCTCTCCTGTGCGGCGGCCAGCTCGGACGACGCGGCGGCACGACGCGCAATGTTCTCGTGCCGCTCCGTCTCCAACGCGGCCGTCAGCCGCAGGTCCATGTCGCGCGCGGCGGCGCGTGCCGCGTCGAGTGCCTGCTGCTGCGCGGTGATGGTCCGCTGTGCCTTGTCGAGGTCCGCGGCCAGTGCCGGGCGGTCGCGGCGCAGCACCGCGAGTTCCGCGAGCACCTCATCGTGCTGCTGCGCGCGCGATGACATTTCGGTGATCATGCCCTTCATACGCTCGATCACCCGGTCCCGCCCGCGAATCCGCGACAGCAGCACGCGTCGCAGGCCGGTGAGCTGAACACGCGCGACAAAGGCCGCGATCAGCGCGCCGACCACCACGCCAATCATGGCCCAGAAAATGACAATCGCTGCGGACACACCGTTCAAGGACGACCTCGGCTTCGGAGCTGATCCGGCCCGCGTCGGCCGGTGAGAGACCACGCCCGGAGCTAACGCAAGCGGCGCGCCCGGCAACACCTCCGGTTGCTATTGGACAAGTCTAATCAGTGCAACCGCTTGAAAGATGGGGTCGGCTGCCGTGGCGCGCATGCATCACCAATCCTTGCCAGGAGTTGTGGAGTGCTCGCCACTGATTGGGTTGCTGTTCTGGGACATGACCTGCGCCTTCTGGATGGCATCGAGCTCCCGGCGCGCCTGCGATTCGGTGATCTGTTTCACCGATTCGCCGCTCTGGGATGAGCCGAATCCTCCGCCAGGCGACGCTCCGGCACCGGTCTGCGGCTGGCCGGCGTACCCTGCCTTCGTGAGATTCCCGCCACCCCCTTCCGCCTTGTGCGCGAGGCCGGTCCCGAAGCGGTCATTCTCCGAGGCGAGTGTGCGCACCGCGAGCTCCAGATTCCACTTTGCATCGGCGTCGTGCGGGTCCGCCACGAGCGCATCCTCGAACGCCGTGATCGCGGCCCGCAGGCCGGGTTTCCGGTCCGTCTGTCCCGCCGCGTACTTCATGTAGGTGTTGCCCAGATTGAAGCTCGCTCGCGCTCGCACGTCGCGTGAACCAACGAGTGAGAGACGGTACGCATTCATGGCATCCTGGAACCTGCCCATGCGATAGAGCGCATTTCCCATGTCGTAGGTGAGCGTGGCGCGTTCGGCTGCGCTGGCGCGCGGGCTCAGCGCCTGCAGCCTGGCCCGAAATGCGTCATACGCCTCGCGGAACCGTCCGGCGTGATACAGCGCCGCGGGCCCTCCGTGCCCGTCGCCACCGCCTTGCGCGCCAGTCGCGGCGAACAGCCCTGCGGCCAGGAGCACGATTGCGCCCGCCCGAGCGCCCGCCCGAGCGCTCGCCCGAGCGCCCGCCCGAGCGCTCGCCCGAGCGCTCGCCCCGAATGCACGCCGCCGGCGCCGGCTCATCGCGCCGCCGGCGCGCCGCGGCAGCCCGAGCGCCGATTCGAGGAAAAGCGCCAGGATCGCCAGCGCGAGCGGCCACTGGAAGCGTTCCGGAATCGCGGCGCGCGCCCTCGACTCCGCCGCACCGGTGGCCAGTTGCGTAATGCCGGCCACGATCGGCGTCACGCTGGCGTCGCCCGACCAGTGTGTGTATACGCCGCCCGTCTCCCGCGCGATGTCGCGCAGGTTCTGCTCCTCGAGATGCGACACCACCTCGTTGCCCAGTCGGTCGCGATGGTATCGCACCATGCCTGCGGAATCCGCGTCGGGGATCCTGGACCCGGCGGTCGTGCCTGTTCCCACCGCGTAGCCGTAAATGCCATCGTGCTTGAGCGCACCGATCGCGCCCTCGAGCTTGCCCGCCACGTCCTCGCCATCGGTGAGGAACACGGCCACGCGCGCGCCCTGGCCGCCGGATCGCACCAGCGACGTTGCGGCGACATCCGCCGCCGCTTCGAGATTCGTGGACACGCTGGGGATCTGATTCGGCGCCGCCTGATCCACGAAGCGCGACAGCGCGGAATGATCGAGGGTGAGCGGCAACTGCAGAAACGCGCTGCCGCCGAAGATCACGAGGCCCACGCGATCATGGGGCAGCCCGCGTGCGATGGCGAGCGCCGCCTGCTTCGCCGCATCGAGTCGCGATGGCAGCACGTCGCGCGCCTGCATGGAGCGCGAGAGATCGAGCACGAACAGCACATCGTGCGCCGACTCGTGCAGCGTCTGCTCGCCGCTCCCCGAGCGCGGGCGCGCGATCGCCACCAGCAGCGCCATGCATGCCACGGCCAGCAGCGCGCGCCCGGCCATGCGCCACCGCGCCGTGGGCAGCGGCGCGGAGCGATGCAGCACGGCCGGATCGCCGAAGCGCTCCAGCGCCGCGGTCCGGCGCCGGTCCGCCTGACGCAGCAGGTAGAGGAGCGCCGGCACCGCGACGATGATCGCGATGAGCCAGACCGGATGATCGAACGTCATGTGCCCGGCACCGTGCGGAGCCACACCGAGCGCAGCGACAGCTCGAAGGCGAAGAGCACGAGCGCGGCGACCGTGAGCGGCAGGTAGTACTCGTGCCAGCTCAGGATGTCGCGTACCTCGATGCGGCTTTTTTCGAGCCCGTCAATGTGGGAGACGATGCCCGCCAGCGCGTTCGCGTCCGACGCGCGATAGTATTCGCCGCCGCTCTCCCGCGCGATCGCGCGCAGCAGATCCTCATCCTGCGACGACAGCGACGGCGCCGACGTCTGATAGAGCCGGCCGCGCCCGCGCACCCATTCATCGGGCAGCGCGGCGTGCGCCCCGCCGGCCGCCATCCCTACCGCGTACACCCGCACTCCGATGGCGCGTGCCAGCGCGGCCGCGGTGAGCGGGTCCGGCGTGCCGGTGTTGTTGCCGCCGTCGGTCACGAGGATGATCAGCCCGCTGTTGCGCGGCAGATCCTTGAGCAGGTTCTCCGCCATGGCGAGCGCGGGACCGATCGCCGTGCCATCGGGGAGCAGCCCGATGTCCGCGTTGCGCAGCATCTGCAGCATCACGCTCTCGTCATCCGTGAGCGGGACCTGCGTGAAGGGGCGGCTCGCGAACAGCACCAGTCCCATGAAGTCACCCTGCCGTGCGTGCACGAAGTCGGCGAGCACCTGCCTGGCCGCTCCGAGGCGGGACGGCGCGAAGTCCTCCGCCTTCATGCTGCTCGAGATGTCGAGCGCGAAGACGATGTTCCGCCCGCGAAGGTGCTCCGTGCGGACGACGCCCGGCGTCCGCGGACGCGCGAGCGCGAGGATGAGCAGCGTGAGCACCGCGGCGCGTACCGCCACCGGCAGCCACAGCCACCGGACGCGCCCCGACCGCGCCGCGTCCGGCAGGAGGGCGAAAGTCGGCAGCGGAAGCGACACGCGTGGCATCCTCGTGCGGCGCGGCCAGCGCAGCCAGAGATACGCGCCCACGAACACGAGGAGCAGCAGCGCCAGCGGGTCAGCGAACCGCATCGCGCTCCTCCGCAACATCCAACTTCGCGCGATCGCGCCACGCACCCAGCAGCGCGCGGGCGCGCGCGAGATAGGCCGCCGCTTCCGGCGCGTGCGGCCGCCAGCGCGCGAACTTCACCAGATCGGCGTCCTCCAGCAGCTCAGCCAACTGCGCTTGCATGTTGTCGCCCGCGAGGATCTCCGGCAGCAGGCCGATGATCTCGGGAGTCGTGCGGTCGAGCGCGCGCAGCGCATGCGCGCGCTCGAGGTACCGGCGCAGGGTGGCGCTCACCTGCTCGTAGTATCGGGCCACATCACTCGTCGCCCATCCGGCGCGCTCGATGGCGTCGAGTTCCTGCAGCGCGACGGCGCCGGAATCCACCGCCGGCTCCGTCACGAATGCCCCATTGCCGTGTTCCGCGGCGCGGCCGCGAGACCGCGCAGCCAGGAACACGAGCACCACGAGCGCCACGACCCCGATCGCCAGCGCGATCCAGCGCGAGCGCTCGGCACCGGGCAGGGGCATGACGTCCTTGATGTCACGCATGCTGGCCGCGTTCTCCGGCAGCGTCGGCACGATCACCATGGCGAGCGCCACGCCGCGCGCCGTATCCGCGGTCGTACCCGGAGACCGGCGGTACGCCAGATCGAACGAAGGCGTGCTGGTGGAGCCCGCGCGGAAGAACGCCAGCACCACGCGCGCGGTGAGGGCGCCGCGCGACGCACGCCAGGCGCCCGGATCGAGCACGCGCACGCCATCGCTCAACGGTGCGTGCAACCGCGGTGATGAATCCAGCGTCACGGCGCCCGCTGGCAGCACCACGCGCAACTCGACGACGATCGGATCGCCCACCGTGGGATGCTCGGCATGGCTCGTCGTTTCGATGCGCTGCGCCTGAAGTGGCGGCGCGAACGCCACATCCAGCGTCGCCATCCCGAGAGCAGCCGCGCCGGCAGCCGCCGCGCATCCGCCCGCCGCGTACACTGCAGCGAGCGCGACCACGCGCACCCGCACACGTGCCCATGCCCCGAAACTGGCGAGCCGCCTCATCGCCGCAGCATGCGCTCGCGCATGCGAAAGAACGCCATCAGCGGGCCCGCGTAGCTCTCGCCCGTGCGCAGCCGGATGAGGTCCACTCCGCGGCGCCGCAGGGTGCGCAGCAGCATCTCGTCCCGTTCACGCACCTGCTGCGCGAGCGTCGCGCGTACGCGCGCACGCGACGTATCCACGTAGCGCCAGGCGCCCGATTCCGGATCGCGCAGCACCAGAAGCCCGGCGTCCGGCAGGTCGCGTTCGCGCGCATCCACGAGCTGCACCGCGATCGCGTCGTGCCGGCGCGCGACCATCTCCAGCGGGCGCTCGAATCCCTCCGCCATCCAGTCGGAGAGGATGAAAATCACGGCGTGGCGGCGCAGCACGCGATCCGTGAACTGCAGCGCGCCCGCGAGGTCGGTGCCGCGCCCTTCCGGCTGAAACGCCACCAGCTCGCGGATCACCCGCATCGCGTGTCGCTTGCCCTTGGCGGGCGCCAGATAGCGTTCCACCTGGTTGGTGAACAGCAGCGCGCCCACGCGATCGTGGTTGCGCTCCGCGGCGAGCAGCAGCGCCGCGCACACCTCCGTGGCCAGCTCGATTTTCGTCTGGCGCCGCGTGCCGAAGGCATCCGACGCGCTGTGATCCACGAGAAACAGCACCGTTCGCTCGCGCTCCTCTACGTAGCGGCGTACGTACGGCGCGCCCGTGCGCGCGGTCACGCGCCAGTCGATGCTGCGAACATCATCCCCCGGCAGGTAGGGCCGCACGTCCTCGAACTCCACGCCGCGACCCTTGAACACGCTCGAGTACTCGCCCGCCAGCACGTCCTTCACCAGGTGGCGGCTGCGAATCTCGAGTCGCTGAACCTGGCTCAGGACCTCCGACAGATTCACGGTACGCGGAGCGCGTCGAGAATGCGGTCGAGCACCTGGTCCACCGACACGCTCTCCGCGTCCGCCTCGTAGGTGAGAATTACGCGATGACGCAGCACATCGTGCGCCAGCAGCTTGATGTCGGGCGGCAGCACGTGGCCGTGTCCCGCGAGGAAGGCATGCGCGCGCGCCGCGCGCACAAGCGCGATCGCCGCGCGCGGGCTCGCCCCGAAGGCAATGAGCGGAGCCAGCTCCGCCAGCCCGGCGGCGCCTGGATCGCGCGTGGCCCGCACGATGTCGAGCGCGTACTCCCGCGCGCGGGGATCCAGGTAGATCCCATTCACCGTTTCCCGCGCCGCGCGGATGCGCGCCGTGTCCACCACCCGGCGCGGCACCGGCTCGTGCCCCGTGCTCATGCGGTCCAGCATCGCGCTCTCGTCCACGCGCCCGGGATAACTCACGATCAGCTTCAACATGAAGCGGTCCACCTGCGCCTCGGGAAGCGGATACGTCCCTTCCTGCTCGATGGGATTCTGCGTGGCCAGCACGAGAAACGGGTCCGGGAGCGCATAGGTCGTCCCGCCGATCGTCACCTGCTTCTCCTGCATGGCCTCCAGTAGCGCACTCTGGACCTTGGCGGGGGCGCGGTTGATCTCATCGGCGAGCACGAGATTCGCGAAGACCGGGCCGCGCTGCACGGTGAAGCCACCAGTCCGCTGGTCGAAGATCATCGTGCCCACGACATCTGCCGGGAGCAGATCGGGCGTGAACTGAATGCGCTGGAACGAGGCGTCGATGGTCGCCGCCAGCGTCCGCACCGCCAGGGTCTTGGCCAGCCCAGGCAGGCCTTCCAGTAGCACGTGCCCGTCCGCGAGCAGGCCAATGAGCAGCCGGTCGAGCATCACCGTCTGCCCCACGACCACCGCCGCCATCTCGGCCCGCAGCTCCGCCACGAACGCGCTGGCCTCCCGCACTTTCGCGTTCAGCGCCGCGACACTCTCGGCATCGCGCGTTCCTGTTGCGCCCGCTATCGTGGTCATGGCAAGTTCATCCGTTGGCTCCTGGCTCGTGCGGCGTCTCCTTCATCAACGTAGCCGCCGGTCAGGGCCCGTGAAAGCGGACCTGGTGGCAGCTCAGACCTCTCGAGGAGCGAGTGAGCGTGAGCGTTCTTCCCGGCATCGGCATCCCGCTCGAGCGTCACGGCGCTGATCACCACGAGTCCGACGCCACCGCGCACACAGTCCGCAGCGACCTGCCACCCCACCGCCCGGCCGCCGTCATCGTCTGTCATGGCATGGGCCAGCAGGTGGAGTTCGAAACACTGAGTCTCGTGGCCGACGCGGTCTGGCGGCGACAGTCCGCCGAGCCGCTCGCGGAGGCGCCCATCTGCGTACGCTACGTAGCCTTCGATGACCAGTGGCATCCGCGCGTCGAGATGACCCTCTGCACGCCGGATGGGCGTACGCGCGACGTGCACTTCTACGAGGCCTACTGGGCACCGCTCACCGAGGGGCGTGTGCGGCTCGGCCGCGTACTCGCGTTCCTGGCCAGTGCGCTCGTGCGTGGTGTGCGCTACGTGGTGCGCGGCTCCTTCGATCGCTGGATGTTCGGCGCGCGACAACCGTTCGCGCTGCCCCGGCGCACGCTGCTGCCGCTCGTCACGGCGGGCGCGGTGTTCGCCGCGGTGGTGGCCAGCGGCGCGCTCTTCGCCGTGTTCGCGCTGCGACAGCTCCTGGCGCTGGGCGGTATCGGCACGCTCGACACGCCGCCCGTCACCCTCGCCGCGCTCGCCGCCGGACTGATGATGTTCGCCGCGCTCCGCTGGTGCCTCGTGCAGTCGGTCGGCGATGTCTGCGCCTACATTTCGGCGCACGAGGCCAGCCAGTTTGCCGACATCCGCCGCCGCATCCGCGCCATGGCGCGGCAGCTCGCGCGCAACGTGTACGGCTCACGCATTCCCGGTCGCAGCGCGTACGAGTACGCCGACGTGGTGATCGTCGGCCACTCGCTGGGCTCCGTGATCGCCTATGACATGCTCAACGATGCGATCAACCGCGACTTGCTGCTCGCGTCCATTCCGGGCGGCGCCGCGCCAATGAACGTCGTCGATCGCACCGCGCTCCTGCTGACGATCGGCTCGCCGCTCGACAAGACGGCGTTCCTGTTTCGCACGCAGAAGGACGACGCGCCCGTGCGCGAGACGCTTGCCGCGGCCGTGCAGCCCATGATCGTGAGCTATGCCAATCGTCCGCGCCGCTGGATCAACATCTGGTCACGACGCGACTGGGTCAGCGGGTCGCTCGACTTTTACGACGCGCGCCCGGTACCGCCCCTCTTCGCCGCACGCGCCGTGGAGAACCTCCGCGAACCGCGCGCGCCGCTCGACCCCGTGCGCGCGCACACCGGCTACTGGACGCGTCCCACACTGGGTGCCGTGCTGTACGACGCACTCGCCGCGATCGCCGTGAAGCAGGACTGACCCATCGTGCGCGCCCACGAACACGTTCCGGTGATGAGTTGAATCGCTCATCCCTGTCGCAGAACGGTACCGCTCCCGGATTGGCAATCCGACAGGTTGGACCACGCAGCACCGGTTCAACCTTTTCCAGGGGGCAAACATGTTCAGACAACTGGTTGTGGCAGGGGGTACATGCCTGGCACTCGCGGCATGCTCGGATAGCGCGCCGCCACCCACCGGCATTCAGCAGCACGACGTTTCCACCTATGACGCGTCTGGCCGCGTCGTCATTACCGGCTTCGGCCGTTCGGACACGCTGCAGGCGTCATCGCACGGTACGCTCGGCAAGGGCCTGTCGCTCGATCGCGCCGGCACCAGCAACGGAGGCAAACCCGTTCTGCCCCTCCTCATCGTGCGCGAGGAAGGAGCGCAGGTGGCGAGCGACGGCGGCACGTTCCGCGATGCGCAGGGCCGACTGCATCAGCTCGTGGTGGAAGCCAACGCCGCCGGCGGTCCGCCACGCGAGTTCCGCCATTACATCGATGGAAAGCTCGTGAGCACCACCACCATGCAGTGGGAACGACGCGCCGGCGCGTGGGTGCAGCGCGATCTTCGCGTCCGGAACCTCAGGGGCGACTCTGCGGGACTGGAGGTGCACGTAACCGCCGAAAGCGTCAATATTGCCGCTCGCTCCGCCGGATCGCGCGCGCTCGTGATGCTCGCGTCGCGGGCCGCCCGCGTCTTCGCGCCGCGTGATGCGGCGGCACAGACGCGGGACTGCAGCCGGGAGTGGCAGATCTACATCATGGCATCCGGGTACGTCGCCGCCGCGACGCAGGCACTCGAGGCGGCGATAATGACCGCAAACCCCGGTGTCATCGCCGCGGCTACCACGAACTACCTGCTGGCTCTCGCCGCGTACTCCATCGCAGAGTACAATCTCTTCCTGTGCACCGGCAGTCATAGCTCCGCGCCGCCGAGCGGCGGCGGCCCTCCCATCATCCTGGCACCCACACGAGTTGTCCACTGAGCACCCTTCACCCCGCAATCCATGTTCCGACAACTTCGCACGCTCCTGTGGGCGCTCCCGCTTCTGGTTGTCATCGCCATCGCGCTGCTCGCCCCGCACAGTGAACCCGGATGGTTGCCACGCGTAGCACTTGCTCTCATGGGCTTCGGCGGCGCCTGGAATCTGGTGTGGGCCGTCGTCGGCTACCTCACGCGCCAGCTCGCACCCATCGCCGCGCTCGGCTCGTTCCTGATTGGGGTCGGCTTCATTCTGTATGGCAGTCAGTGGCTTCCCGGTGGAACGACTGGCGGCACGCTGAGCATCGCCGGTCTGGCCCTGGGCATTCTGGGCATGATGCTCCAGATCAGCGCCTTTAAACCGGCCGAGAGGTGACTGCCGCATCTGTCGCGCCGCGAGGGCCGGTGGCCAGACTCACCACCAGCAGCACGACCGTATTCACCAGCATCGCGATAATGCCGGCATTGAGATCCTTCACGACGTCCGGCCACGATGGCACGAGGGTAGCCATCGTGACGCCGGACAGCGTGAGCCACGCCACCGTGGCGACGCCCGATAGAATGCCCGCGAACGCGCCCGCACGCGTCGCGTACGGCTTCCGCCCCAGGCTGAACAGCAATGGCGGAAAGAGCTGCGTCACGAAGTTGTACCCCATGAGGAGCAGCGTCACCAGCGTTTCGCCGCCGCGCATTGTGAAGTACACGCTGACGAGCGCGATCACCGGCACGAGCCACTTCGCCAGCAGCGTCACCCGCACCTCCGGTGTGCCCGGGGCCAGTCTGCCGTACACGTTCTTCGCGACCAGCGTGGCCGCCGTCATGAGCAGCATGGAGCCAGGCACCAGCGCTGTCAGCAGTCCCGCGGCGCCGATCGTCCCGACGATCCACGGCCCGAAGGTCTGTCTGGATACCCGAAGCAGCGACAGATCCGCCGCGCTCCCGGTGAGCCCCGGCACCTGCTGAATGGCCGCGAACCCCGCGAGAAACACGAAGAGCAGCACGAGCTGATAGAGCGGCATCACCACCGCATTGCGCCGGAATACGTTCTCGTGCCTCGCGGTGTACACGGCTCCGAACGTGTGCGGCCACATGTAGAAGCCGAGCGAGGTGAGAATCACCGTCGAAATGAACCAGGATGGGCTCATTCCCGTCGCGGGCAGCGTGAGAAAGCCCGGCTTCGCCGCCTCGATGCGCTCGAACATGGTGCGCATGCCGCCGTAGTAGTGCAGGGGGAGATACAGGCCAAGCGCGATCGCCACGACCAGGATCATCACGTCCTTCACGACGGCGGTCCAGGCGGAGCCGCGCACGCCGGATACCACCACGTACACCACCAGCACCGCGCTGCTGATCCACACCGCGCTGTTCGATGTGATGGCGCCGTACGATGCCTCCGACACGATGATCCCCAGCCCCTTGAGCTGCAGCACCAGGTACGGCACGATGGCGATGACGCTCACCACCGACACGAGCACGCCGAGCCCGGGACTCCCGAACTTGCTCGTGAAGTAGTCCGCCTGCGACAGCAGCTGATGCTCGCGCGCATAGCGCTAGATCACCGGCAGCAGGAAATACGACAGCGCGTAGGCCAGCGCGCCATAGCACAGGATGTAGAACGCGGGCGCGCCCTTGCCGTAGGCCCACCCGCTCCCGCCCAGGAAGGTGAACGTGGTGTAGATCTCCCCCGCCATGAGCAGGAACACGAACACGGTGCCGAATCCGCGCCCGCCCACCGTCCACTCCTCGAGGGTCATCGTGCGGCCGCGCCGGGCGCGCACGCCCAGCGCGAGCGCCAGCGCCAGCACCGCGCCAATCACGAGGAGCGCCGGATTCACGCGCCGGATTGCTCCGCGCGTCGCTCATGCCGCCGGTCGAGCGCGTAGATGAGCCACATGGTGGCGCTGGTGAGCAGGACCCACACCAGCACCCACGCCAGCAGCAGCGGGAGTCCGAACACCCAGGGCTCCACGCGATTGACGAACGGCACGCCGCCCAGCATCCCGATGGCGGGCACCAGCGCCAGCCATCGGTACCACCTCACCGTGCCGCTGGACCCGAGAGGTAGTCTCGTGTCGCGGCGACGAACAGCGCCACGCCGCGCTCCAGCGCCTCCTCGTCCACGTTGAAGCGCTCATGATGGTGCGGATAGCGGATGCCGCGCGCCTCGTTCCGTGCGCCAATGAAGAAGAACGACCCCGGTGCGCGCTGCTGGAAGGCGGAGAAATCCTCGCCACCCATGCTGGGGCGCGTCTCCACGAGCGCATCCGCGCCCAGGGTGCGCGTCACGACGCGGCGCAGCCGCTCCGTCACCTGCTCGTCGTTCACCACCGGCCGGTAGCCGCGGTCGAACGTGAGCTCATACGACGCGCCGTGCGCACGGGTGATTCCGGCGACGATGCGCTCCATGAGCCGCGGGATCCGGTCGCGTAGCGCCACGTCGAACGTCCGGATCGTCCCCACGAGCTCCGCCCGCTCCGGAATCACGTTGTCCGCCGTACCGGCGATGAACTTCGTGACCGACAGCACGGCGTTGTCGATCGGGTCCACGTTCCGCGACACGATGTGCTGCAGATTGGTCACGATCTGTGCCGCCACCGCAATGCTGTCCACCGTCTCCTGCGGCGCCGCCGCGTGGCCCCCCGCGCCCTTCACCAGGAGCCGGAACACATCGGGCGACGCCATGAGCGCGCCCGTCCGCACGCCGACCTTCCCCGTGGCCAGCGGCGCCCAGAGATGCGCGCCGATGACGATGTCCACGCCGTCCATGACGCCCGCATCCACCATCTGCTGCGCGCCGCCGGGGAATACCTCCTCCGCGTGCTGGAAGAAGAAGCGCACCTCGCCGTGCAGCCACTCGCGATGCGCCGCGAGAATCTTCGCCGCGCCGAGCAGCATGGCCGTATGCCCATCGTGCCCGCAGGCGTGCATCACACCGGGCGTGCGCGACGCGTACTCCACGTCGTTCTTCTCGAGAATCGGCAGCGCGTCCATGTCCGCGCGCAGCGCGAGCACCGGCCCCGGATGCAGTCCGGCAAGGCGGGCGACCACGCTGGTCTTCGTGGGACGCGTGAGCACAAGCTCGCCGAATCCCGCGAGCGTGTCGTACACGAACTGCGCGGTCTGCTCCTCGTGGAACGACAGCTCGGGATGCATGTGCAGGTGGCGGCGCCAGCCGACCACGGTGTCGCGCAGCGATGCGGCAAGCTGAACCGGCGTGGGCTCGGCGGACGTTTCGGTGGCCATGATGCACTCCAATTGATGTCAGGCGTATGCCGCGAATATGCCGCGTGTGCGGGCCCGCGGCCAGCGGTACGCGTGTCGCGGGTTCGCGCGTCGCACGTTCGCGCGCCGCCGATGCGCGCGGTCCGCTCGTGCTACGGCGGCGCCGCCGCGCCGCTCCCTGTACCTGCCGCCGAGAGCGCTCCGCCAATGATGATGCCGATTACCAGGACGACCAGGATGACCACGCCGATCACCAGACATCCGACCGCCCGATCCGCGTGCCCCTGCTGCGCTGCTGTGAGCGGCAGGTCGCTGTGCCGCGAGTGCACACCGGTGTGAGTCCCCGACTGCGAGGTGTAGTAGAGTCCCGTGCCCGGCAGGCCGATCGTTCGTCGCACTCCGCGCGGACCCACCGTCCAGTGAAATCCCTTCATGCCCATCGTCACGCTCGGCCCCGACTTCGAGATGTTGAGCGAGAGCCCCGGGAAGATCCTGGCGCGCCGATAGAATCGAAAATAGCCCATGCCCGTCTACCCCGTCGATTCGAGACGTACGTCCGCCGCCGTGTCCCGCGCCCTCCACCAGCCGAGCGCCAGCAGTGCTGCCACCAGTTGCGCCACGACCACCAGCGCGACGCAGCCGCCCCATCCCGTGCGCACCCACGTCAGCCCCGGCACCACCGCGCCCGCGCTGCCGCCGGCGTAGTACAAGGTGATGTAGAGCCCTGACGCCAGCGACCGGAGCGGCGCCGGCGCCGCCACACGCAGGTAGCTCGTGGCACACGACTGCGAGACGAACGCCGCGGTACACAGGGTCGCGAGGCCGAACACGACCGCCGGCAGGAGCGGAATCATCGTGAGCATCATCCCCGCGGCACCCGCGCCCAGCGACACGAGCAGCACGACGCGCGAGCCGGCCTGGTCAATCCAGCGGCCCGCGAACGGCGTAATGGTCGCGCCCACCAGATATACGAGAAAGATCGCGCTCAGGGCGCCCGTCCCCAGCAGAAACGGCGCGGCGGACAGATAGAAGGTGACGTACGTGAACGCCGCCACCAGCACGAACAGCAGGTTGAAGCCAATGACGTACGTGGCGATGAGTCGCGGATCGCGCATGGCCGCGCGGCGACCGACTCGCGCGCCGGCATCAGGACGCCGCGGGGTGAAGTGCGCCGACGGCGGCAGCCAGCGCTCGATGACCAGCGCACCGGCAAGCGTCACCGCGCCCAGCAGCACGAAGGCCGTGCGCCAGCCGGCGAGCTCCGTGACGAAGCCCGCGAGCACGCGCCCGGTCAGTCCACCGAGTGCGCTCCCGGCCACGAACGCGGCCATTCCGCTTCCGGCGCCGCGTGCACCAGCTTCTTCCGTGACATACGCGATCGCGAGCACGTACACGCCGGGTACCGCCAGCCCCGCGAGAAAGCGCCACGCAATCAGCTCACCGAGTCCGTTCGCGGCGGCGGAAAAGAATGTCGGCAGCGACAACGCCACGATGGAGACGACGATCACGCGCTTCCGGCTCGCGCGGTCCGCGAGCAGGCCAACGAACGGCGCGGCGAGCGCCACGGCCGCCGTCGACGCGCTCACGGTGAGCCCGACATGCGCCTCGGATGCGTGAAAGAGCCGCCCGAACATCGGGAGCAGCGGCTGCGTGGCGTACAGATCGAAGAAGGTGCAGAAGCCGGCAAACGCGATCGCCAGCACGCCCGCGGTCGACAGACCGCGGCGCGCAGTCACGACAACGCGCTGCTCATCGACCCTGCGTCAATGCGATCCACCGTCAGGGGCTCCGCGCGGCCAGCCCACGAGCATGCGCCGTGCGATTCCCGGCGCGTGTCCCAGAAGATCTCGAGTCCATTGCCATCCGGATCGGCGAAGTACATCGCCCAGCTGATGCCGTGATCCACCGCGGCCACCGGCACACCGGCGCCATCGAGTTCGTGGAACGCCGCCGCGAACGCGCCGTGGTCCGCCACCTCGAACGCCACGTGCTGGAGACCCGTAGCGAAACGCGGCGGCTTCGGGGCCGCGGCGCCCAGCGCCTGAAGCGCGAGATCGTGATGCGCCCCGCTCCCGGAAAGAAACGCGAACTGTCCACCCAGTCGCTCGATGAGCTCGAGCTTCAGGAATCGGGTGTAGAATTCAACCGCGCGATCCAGGTCGCGCACGCGCAGATGCGCATGGCCAAGCGATGTGCGATATGACTGCATGCCTGCCGTCCCTGCCTGAAGACGCCCGCTCATCAGGATTCCCGCCAAGCGGAAGCAACAAGATGGCGTGTCCTGGTGCGCTCCGCTACGGGCGCGCGTGGCTGCACAGCGCGTACCAGTGTGCCGGACTCGACCAGCCGATGCCGCGCGATGAACCTCTCACCACGTCATGACGCGACAATGTCGCGCAACCGGCGCTCGACCTCCCGGCGCGTGCGCTCCGGCTCCAGCACTTCCGCGTCCGCGCCGTACTGCAGGACATGTCGCACCGCCCACGCCGTATCCGCGAGCGGATGGTCGAGCGTCAACGATCCGTCGGCGTCCAGCGCCATGTGTTCTCGTTCGGCGATCCACCGCGCCACACGCGGCGAATAGCGCACCCGAAGCGTTGCCGGCTCGTCCACGTCAATCACCTTCCCGTCGTGCACCATGTCATCCAGCGAGAACGACGCCGGTACCTCGAAGCGCGCGTCGAGCAACTCGCTCCGCTCTATGCGATCCAGCCGGAAAATGCGTATCGCGTTGCGATCGTCGCAGTGCGCCACGACGTACCAGGCACCGTGTGATGCGACGAGGCCGTACGGGCAGATCACGCGCGTGGTGGACTCGACCGCATCGGCGCGGCGATACGTCAGTCGGAGCTTGCGCCGCTCGCGCACGCCGCGCCGCAGCGCCGCCAGTTGCGCCCGGTCGCCGGGCGCGGCGAAATCCAGATGGTGCACGCGATCCATCGGCGCCGCCACCGGCCCCGCCCCCGGCCCTTCCGCGGGCAGCTTCGCGAGCGCGGCGCTCAGGCGCCGGCGTGCGGCGTCAGCCGTGTCCTGTTCCTCCGGCACCTGCTCCCGTCGCAGCATGGCAAGACCGAGTTGCAGCGCACACAGTTCCGGCGCGGTGAGCCGCATCGGACGCGTGAAGTGGTTCGTGCGCATGCTCACCTGCGTCGCCTCGAGGTAGATCTCCAGATCCGGGACGAATCCTCCCGGGTCGCCGTAGCGCAGGGAGAGCGACCGCATGTCCTTGAGCACGTCGTCGGCATCCTCTCCGGTCAACTCGGCCACTTCGTGCAGCGAGTGCGCTTCACCGTCCGCGAGCATTGGAATCAGATGCAGCAGCCGGCGCAGTTGCTGCGCGGCGTCCTGGGTCATGCGCCCTCCTCGTACCGGCGCAGCGTCTCGCGAGCCAGCTCGCGATATTTCCGCACCATGTCCGGCGGTGCCACCGGAACCAGATCACCCGCGAAGCCGAGGAGCCATCGGGCAAACGTGTCCGCGCGACGCACGCGAAAGCAGCGGCGCTCCGGATGACCCGCGACCGGCTCGCCCAACTGCGCCGCCGCGGTGGCGGCGCCTGTCGGCGCACGAACCTCGACGAGGATCTCCTCCACTTCCTGATCGCCGAGCTCCCACGCCTGCCGCGATCGCGCATGCTCCGAGAGCCGGAAGTCATCCGGCACCGCAAAATCCGGAGTCCGCATCTTCGCGTGGTTCATCGACACGTTGCTCATGCGGTTCAGGCGAAAGTTGCGAACGACATCATCGCCGCGCTCCGCGGCCGCGAGATACCAGTGCGAGCCGAGGAACACCAGTCCATACGGCTCCGCCTCGCGTTCGCGCACGGAGTCCACACCCATCGCGTGGTAGGTGAATGACACGCGCTTGCGGGCAAGCAGCGCCTGGCCCAGCAGCGCGAAGGTGGCGCGGCTGGCCGGCGACTGATCCGCCACCACGCGCTCATCCCGCTCCGCGTCGCGTGCCAGCGCATCCACCGGAAGGTCGAAGGCAAGCTTGCGCAGGGCCGAGTCGGCATCCGCGGCCAGCAGCGGATCGCCCAGCGCGCGCACGCGCGCCGCGGCCTGCGCAATGAGACTCAGCTCGTCCGGCGAGAA
>DATNDS010000102.1:0-5054 GCA_035553215.1 Gemmatimonadaceae bacterium | reverse complement strand
GCATTGAACCACCCCCAGACGGTGAGATGGCTCAATGCTACAGGGCGAATTGAAATCGATGCAGGACGCCGACGCTGGTAAGGCGTTCGCTCAAAGTGGGTTAGCGGGCACCTCCGGCACGATAACCGGACAGTAGTGATTCCCGATTGCCGATTCGCAAGGGGAGGGGTAGTGGGGGCGTGGAGCGATTCCCGTCAGCACCGCAATCGACCCGGACCCCACTGATCCCTGACCCCGCCCTCACTCCTCCCGCAACGTGACCACCGGGTCCACGTGCGTTGCGCGGCGGGCGGGTAGATACGTAGCCAGAAACGCGACACCAGCGAGCAGCAGCGCGACGCCCACGAACGTGGCGGGATCTGTGG
The DNA here is from genome assembly GCA_035553215.1 of Gemmatimonadaceae bacterium. Classification (GTDB taxonomy): domain Bacteria; phylum Gemmatimonadota; class Gemmatimonadetes; order Gemmatimonadales; family Gemmatimonadaceae; genus JADGGM01. Next base: position 4,689 of record DATNDS010000102.1, on the reverse strand, counting down.
CACGCACATCGTAGAGCTGGCTGGCCATCACGCGCGTGAGCAGCAGCGCGGCGACCACGCCGATGGCGATGCCCGCCAGCACGAGTGTCATCCCCTGACGCAGCACCAGTCCCATCACGTCCAGATGCCGTGCGCCGAGCGCCATGCGGATGCCCATTTCGCGCGCGCGCTGCGACACGGAGTACGCCATCACGCCGTAGAGTCCGATGCACGCGAGCACCAGCGCGATCCCCGCGAAGGTGCCGAGCAATACCGTGGACATGCGACGCTGCCCGAGCGAAGCGCTCACCATCTCGTCGAGGTCACGAACGCTCGACATGGGCTGGTCCGCATCCACTGACTGAATGGCCCGCCGAATGGCGCCCACGTACTGCCTGGGATCGCCGGTTGTCCGCACGGCGATGTCCATGCCGTTCAGGCGGCCCGCCTGCTGGTAGGGGAGATAGAGCTGCGGCCGCGCATCTGCGTCGAGCGCTTCCTGTTTGGTATGCGACACCACGCCAATGATCGTGATGTACTTCGTGCTGTCGCTCGCGGTGGGCGAGCCGAACCAGAGGCGATGCCCGATCGGATCGTCACCGGGCTTGAGAAAGCGCCTGACGAACTCCTCATCCACGACCGCCACGGGCAGCGCCCCCTCGCCGTCCTGCTGCGTGATGCCATGTCCGCGCCGCACGGGAATCCGCAGCGTGGAGAAGTATCCCGGACTTGCCACCCGAATGTCGCCCCAGGGCATGTTGCCGTTGGGCGGCGGTGTGTAGCCCTCGACGTTGTAGCTCCCGGTGGACCACTGGCCGCTGAATGGAATCGGCGAAATCGCCGCCGCGCTGCGCACGCCCGGTACGGCTCGAATGCGCGGCAGCACGGCATCGAAGAAGGACGTCACCGCCGTATCGCTGGGATACTTTGCCTGCGGCAGCGACAGGGTGAACGTGAGCACGTTGCGGGCATCGAAGCCGGGGTCCACCCCCTGCAGCCGCGCAAAGCTCCTGAGCAGCAGCCCCGCGCCGGTGAGCAGCATGAGTGCGAGCGCCACTTCCGCCACCACGAGCGCCCGGCGCACACCCTTCCCGCTCCGGTCCGCCATGCCGCTGCGGCCTCCCTCGCGCAGCGTGGCATTGAGATCGCTGCGCGACATCTGCAGCGCCGGCACGAGTCCGAACAGAACGCCCGTGGCCAGCGCAATCGCGAGCGTGAAGAGCAGCACCGTGCCGTTGAGGCCAAGGTCCTGCACGCGCGGCACGTTCTCGGGATTCACCGCCCTGAGCGCGCGAAGGCTCCACCATGCGAGACCGAGTCCGAGCGCGCCGCCCGCGAGCGAGAGTGTCACGCTTTCCACGAGAAGCTGTCGCACCACGTCACGCCGCGATGCACCCAGCGCGGTCCGGATCGCGACCTCCTTGGAACGCCCGGCGGCCCGAGCGAGCAGCAGGTTCGCCACGTTGGCGCACGCGATGAGCAGCACGAACCCCACCGCGCCGAGCAGCACGAGCAGCGCCGGCCGGATCTTTCCCGTGGATACCGTGGAGAGCGCCCGCGTCTCGAGCGTCCAGTCGGGCGGGAACTGGTCCGGATAGTCGCGCTTGAGCTGCTGCGCGAAGGCCTGCATGTCCCGTCCCGCCTGCTCCAGCGTGATGCCGCCGCGCAGGCGCGCGACGACGTTCAGCGATTCGTTCGTGTAATTGCCGGGGGCGAACGCCTGCGGCGGCAGCGCCAGTGGCGTCCACAACTCCACCGTGCGCGTCCAGAAGTCATGAAACGACGCCGGCATCACGCCGGCGATCTCGTACGGCTCGCCGTTGAGCGACATGGTGCGGCCGATGACATGCGGATCGCCGCCGAACAACCGGTGCCAGAGTCCGTCGCTCAACACGACGATGTGGTTCTTTCCCGGCTCATCCTCCGCCGGCGTAATCGGACGCCCCAGTGCGGGCGCGATGCCCATGGTGCGGAAGAAGAGTCCCGACACGCGCGCGCCGCTCAGCCGCTGCGGATCCCCCACGCCCGTGAGATTCGCGCTCCACCCTCTTTCTACCGCGACAGACTCGAAGTCATGCGTCCTGTCGCGGTAGTCGCGGAACCCCGGCGCGCTCACCGGCGCTTCGAGCTTCAGAGTCGGATAGTCGTGATAAATGGTGACCAGCCGGTCGGCGTTGGGATACGGAAGCGATTTGAGCAGTACCGTATCCACCACACTGAAGATCGCGCTGTTGGCGCCGATGCCGAGCGCGAGAGTAAGGACGACGACAGCGGTGAAGGCGGGATTGCCGCGCAGGCGGCGAAGCGCGTAACGCAGATCGTTGCGGAGGATATCCATGGACGTGCCCTCGTGGAATCGCGGGACGGTGCTTGCCATACTACGGGGTGACACGGGTGTTGTTTCGTGATGGCGATCTTGTGGTACTGTCAGACGGCGGTCATACGTTCACATCATGATTGCACTCGACCTGCCGGGCCGTCTTGCAGAGATCCCGAGTCGCCTCCGACGTCCCGGTCATGCGGGTTCGCCCTCCTGGACCATCACGGCGCGCGACCGGGGAAGGGTCAGCATCGCCTGGCCGTCACGATATGAGTGGGCACCCGCGGCAGGCATCACGGAAACGCTCAAGGCCGCGCTGGCTCGGCAGCACGTCCTGAAGGTCCAGCCCACGCGTCAGACGTATGCTGGTGCGATCATGCTCGAATGCGTCGTGGATGATCGGCGGCACCGCGTCGTGCTCGACTACTCCGACCACGCCGAGTTCCTCAATCAGGACGCCCTTGCCACGTGCAGCCTCTACATCAAGCTGCAATTTCGCGCTGACGGATACGCTGATCCCAGAATCATTCCAGGCGGCTACGTGGCGTCCGGAATGCATTACTACCGCTGCTATCGGACTCTGCGCGAGCGCTCCATAGGTGACCGCACCATCGATGTATTCGGACGCTTCGGCTACCGGTTCGAGAGAGATCTCCGCCGCCGCGCCGCGGAGCTGCTGTCCGGCGCACCCGACATCCACTTCGTTGGCACGGGGCGACGCGTGCGCTACAGTCGCTTCCTCCGCGAAGCGGCGTCGGCGCGGCTCTGCCTGGGACTGCCCGGCAATGGTGCCTTCACCTTTCGCGTGGTCGAATTCCTGGGTCTCGGGTGCTGCATGCTCACGCCGCGCTATCCCACCGCCCTGCACGTACCTCTCGAGCCCGGCGTACACTATGTGGCGATTGCGCGTGACATGAGCGATCTGCTGGACGTCTGCCGGTACTACCTGGCGCACGACGACGAGCGTGAACGGATCGCGCGCGCGGGTCGCGACTTCTTCGACCGCTACCTGCACTGCGAGCAGATCGCGTCGTATTACCTGAGGATGATGCTCGACCGGCTCGGTACCGCGAGAAAATCCGGGGCTACCGGATCGTCCCTTGCTTGATGAAGATGGCTGCTTCGGCATTGCGCAGTGACGCGCTCGTCACCGGCGCACCGCATGAGCCATCGGCGTTCAACGGAAGCCAGACCTCTCCAGACGGCAACGCGACCCGGATCGCGGTCGAGTCGCCATAGCGCTGCGCGCCCCATCCGGTCTGCGCGCGAAAGAGCACCAGCGCGCGATCGAAGTCGCGCGCGAAGAGCAGCACCTTCTGACCAGTGGGGTCCGCCGCGGGTACGCCTTGGGTGAGTTGCGCGCGCCGGCCCGACGGGTGACCGATGTTCGCTTCCTGCGCTCGTATCCAGACGGATGACATTGGCCGGTCCCACATGTTGACGGTTTGCAGCGCGAGCCGAACAGGCGTCGGCGGAACGACCATGTAGTAGCTCGCCAGCTCCGCTATCTTGATGCGGTGGTAGGCGCTGTCCACAGTGCCGCCAAAATCCTTCCTGACCACGGCCTTCATGTCCGCGTAGTCCAGCGCGTTCACGAGATCCACGAAAATCCCGTCGCCGAGCAGCGTATCAATGAATGTCCACGTCGCGGGGAGATCGGAGCTGAGCGGATTGTTGGCCTTCTCCATATGGGTGGCGCCCGCCGCCCTGATGTCCGCGACATCGGATTTGAATCGGTATCCGGCCGTGTTGATCATGAGACCTTTGGGCCTCAGCGCCTGAGCGAGATCCGAGAGCAGCCTGGCATACGCGCTGTAGTATGCGCCCGACTCGGGTGGCCACGCCGTGTCGGCGGGAAACTCGGCGGACCCCTTGATGTTCTTCGACAGGTCGCCCGAGCCCTGGCTGTCGATGAACAGACCGTCCTCGTCTTTCGCCGCGTACTGGAAACGGTTCTCGGAATATGCGATGAGTCCCGAGTCCGCGGGGTTGATGATCCAGGTATAGGTGTCCCACCCCCATGGCTTGAGACGATGCGCGGAGTCCGCGGGCTGCCGGGCCTGATGCAGAAACGCGCTCTCGATCCTGAAGTGTGGGTGGACGGCGTACCAGCGCACCATGTCGTCGTACCATGCCGACACGATGTTGTTTGCACTGCGTGTGCGCGGCAGCGTGGTCGCCTGCAGCAAGACGTAGCGATAGTGCCGGATGCCGGAATTTTCTCTCTTCCATGCGGCGGCATCTCCCGACATCACGTAGTCGTAGTGCCCGGCCGCCCACGAGCGCTCGTTCGGCGCCCACTTTCCGAAAAAGTCCGTCATCATGGTGCGAATGTGCGGCCAGTGCGGCGACACCGCGCTGTATCCGCTGAACAACGAGTCCGGGCGCGG
>DATNDS010000101.1:0-48094 GCA_035553215.1 Gemmatimonadaceae bacterium | reverse complement strand
ACCGCCAGCGTGCGCCGGACCGCGGGGGCATGGATCGCGCGGAATTCGTTCGTTGCTGGGGCCATGCGTGCGGCAGCGGCGGGGAGGGGAGGCACGGAAACAGTGTAATGATGGCGGACGGACGCGGGAAGGCGAGCCCTTTCCGACCGCCGCCCTCGGGGATTCGGCAATCAGCACTTCGCCAACACCCCGCCCTTGGGAATCGGCAAACGGGAATGGGGAATCTTCCACGCCCCACCACCCTCCCCCTGGGAATCGGCAATCGGGAATGGGAAATCGTGGGAATGGGGAATGATCCACGCCCCGCCGCCCCGCCCTTGGGAATCGGCAATCGGGAATGGGGAATCGTGGGAATGGGGAATGATGGAGCGGGGGGAGGCGGCGGTGAAAAAACGGCGGTGGGGTGCGGGGTGGGGAGGTCTTCCTCCCCGATTCCCCATTCCCGATTTCCGATTCCCGGGGGCGGTGGTGGAAGCGATGGCGTAGTCGTCGCTTCCGCGCGACGACTACGCCATCGCTTCCACCACCGCCCCCTTGACGTACCCGCTCTCCGGAATCGTCAGAATCTCCGGATGATCCAGCGGCTGTCCCGTTACGGCACGCAGCGCGATGCGCCGGCCGCTGTCGGCCGCGGCAGCGGCGAGCATCTCGAGGAAACGCGGCAGCGTGAGGTGGAAGCTGCAACTCGCCGTGAACAGCACGCCGCCGGGGCTCAGCAGCCGCATGGCGCGCAGGTTGATTTCCTTGTAGCCGCGCAGCGCGCCGGGGAGCGCCGCACGCGTCTTCGCGAACGCGGGGGGATCGAGCACGATCGTCTCATAACGCGCGCCGGCGCTCTCCTGTGCGCGCAGATAGTCGAACACGTTCGCTTCCACGAACTCGACGTTCCCCAGCCCATTGAGTGCAGCGTTCGCCCGCGCGCGCGTGAGCGCGCCAGCCGAGGAGTCCACCGCGATCACCTGCTCGGCTCGCCGGGCCAGATGCAGCGCGAACGATCCGTGATACGAGAAACAGTCGAGTGCCCGCCCGCGCGCGAGTCCGCCCACCACTTCCCGGTTTTCGCGCTGATCGAGAAACGCGCCGGTCTTCTGGCCATCCCACGGCGCCGCCAGGTAACGCACGTCCCCCTCGCGCACCTCGATCTCGCGCGGCACGTCGCCCGCAAGCAGCACCGTCTCGCGCGCCAGCCCTTCCTTCTCCCGTACCGCGGCGTCGTTGCGCGCCAGCATGCCGGCGGGCGACAGCAGCTCCTCCAGCGCGACCACGATGTCACGTCGAAAGTGCTCCACCCCGGCGCTCAGGAGCTGGACGATGATCCATTGATCGTACCGATCCACGATGAGCGATGGGCATCCGTCCGCTTCGCCGTGCACCAGTCGATACGCGTTCGCGCGGGCGGCGAGCGGCGCACGCCGCTGGATGCTCTGCGCCAGCCGGTCGCGCCACCATGGTGCGTCGATGGCGATGTCTGCATCGCGCTCGAGAAGCCGCAGCGAGATCTCCGATTGCGGGCTCCAGAGCGCGCGTCCCAGCGGATAGCGCTCCTCGTCCATGACGAGGACGGCGCCTGCCGGACCGGACGGGCGAGCGGCGAGATCACTCCGATAAATCCACGGGTGGCCGTGTGCCCAGCGGCGCGCGCCCCTGGCGGTGACGATGGCGTAGGATGACATGGGAGGTACGGTGCGGGCCGCGCGCGGCGCGATGACTGGTGCGGGCCGGCCCGCCGCGCATGGTGCGACACCGGCCCGGAGAAAGGTACCCACGCTGCGTGCGCGTCCGCCTCACCGCCGCGCCGCATCGCGGGAACCCGGCTGGCACGACGACCGTACTGTCATGCATCATGGATGCGACGCCGGCCGTGGACGGAACGAGGCCGGCGTCCACCATCGTCGCGACTCGCGCACTCGGGCATCGTCATGTACGCCACCTGTCTGTTCTGCAACACGCATCTCGGTACGAACGACGCGGTCCCCGAGTGCCCCGTGGGGCGACGCCTGGCGTTCGATCCCGCCCGAGGGCGACTCTGGGTCGTGTGCACGCGGTGCGGCTGCTGGAACCTGACTCCGCTCGACGAACGCTGGGAAGCCCTCGACTGCTGCGAGCGACTCTATCGCGGCACGCGGCTCCGGGTGTCCACCGACAACATTGGCCTCGCGCATCTTCAGCCGGGATTCGAGCTCATTCGCATCGGGCCGGCGCTGTTCCCCGAAATCGCCTCGTGGCGCTACGGCGCGCGCGTCCAGTTGTCCGGTACGGCGTCACGGCGCGGTCTGATGCGCCGAGGGGGGCGATTCCTCGCCCGCCACGCGGGACAGGCGTTCGCGAGCTATGCCTCGTCACTCGGCCTGAGCGATGACACACTGCTTCGCATGCGCACCTTCGGGCGCGAGGGTTCGGTGCTGGCGCGCGCAAGGACTTCGCAGGGAGCGCCCGTGCTCATTCGCTATCGCCACCTCCGTCACGCGGAGCTGTTGCGCCCGGATCGCGACGCGCCGTGGCGGCTCGTCGTGGAGCACGATGACGGCGTCGCCACCCTCGGCGAGAGCGCGAGTCTGCGAACGGCGGCCAAGCTGCTGGCGACACTCAATGGCGGCGTCGCGGGCACGGGCGACGTGCGCACGGCGATCGGCAAGCTGGATGACGCCGGCAACCCCGACGGCTATTTCTCCCGCGTGGCCTCGCTCACGCTGCGCACGTCGTGGGGGCGTGTGCCCGATGTCCGCAACGGCGAGGCCGAGCTCCCCGCCGGCTACTCGTTCGCGGAACGTCTGGCCGTGCGGCTCGCCAGCCGATCGTTCTGGGCGCGCGGTGGAACCGGGAGCGAGTTGCGCACTCCACTGTACAGGCTGCCTGTCGCCGATCGGCTCGCTCTTGAAATGGCCGCCAACGAAGATGACGAGCGGCGCGCCCTCGCGGGCGAGCTGCAGGCGCTGCGCGATGCCTGGCGCGAGGCGGAGGAAATTGCGGCCATCGCGGACGAGCTCTTCACCGATGAGGTCTTCGACGCATTCAAGCGTGAGTACTTCGCGCGGCAGGCGATAGCGAAGTAGTCGCAGGCGGTGCCAGCGCCGGAAAACTCCGCAGGGTCCCGAATCGTCAGAGGAGAGGGTAGTGCCTGTTCTCTCTCCGTTCGTGGTCTGGCGCCAAACGCATCTGGCGACATGTGCCACGCACCTGTAATATCGGACGCCCGCCGTGCTGAATCCCCGCGTCAGTATCAGATCTCCGACTCCGACACGCCGCGCGATTCATATGAGACCATCTCCCGGGTCGCAGTCGCTGCTGTGGGTTGTCTTCGCGCTGTCCGGACTCACCTGGCCGCACGCACTGCGTGCGCAGTTCTCTGCGGTCGATCTCACGGCTCCGCCAGCGTGCCTGCAATCGATTTCGGCGGATTCCATGGTACGCGTTGTCGTATATGTCGCCGCTGACACGGTCAGGCATCCATTCGACCATCCCGACACCGTGCGTCACGTCAACCGGTTCGCCATGCCGAATGTGGCCGTCGTGGCGCAGGCGGTAGGTGAACAAATCCGGACAATGTTTGGCGCTGGCAGCGATACCCTGGCCGCCGGCGCGCCACTGGTGAGTTGGCGCGCCCTCGACGAGCCCATCGATGTCAGCGCGTGGCGCGATGGTCGAATGGTCGCGCGGCTGGAACGCAACAGCGGAGACACGACTGGGTCCGCACTGCTCATGCACGCGTTCGCCGCGGCACGTGCCACGGGCGTGGGCTTTGTCTGGCCTGATTCCACATCGGATTCGGTCACCTTCACGCTGGCTCTGGTCGCGCCAGTCGTCAGTCGTTCGCACCGGGTGTCCCCGCGCCTTGATCCCGTTCAGGTCCCGGTGTTCACGCTTTCCGTTCCGTGGGTAGAACCAGTCCGGCTGCGTACGACGAGTGCGCCGGAGTATCCTCGAGATGCCGTGATGGAGGGCGCCCGGGCCACGATCTTCCTTCGGTACGTCGTGGATACAACCGGGCGCGTTGAGATGAAAACGGTCCGGGACGCAAGAGACTTCGCATGGCTGCCGCCCAGCATGCGGCTTCGTGATTTCTACGTGCAGTTCCTTCAGGCTGCGCGGGCCGCGCTCGTCCGTTGGACTTTTGTTCCGGCGCGTGTTGGCGGCTGTCCCGTGCCCCAGCAGATGGCGCAATCGTTCTCGTTCGGGTTCTCGACGATCGGAGGTGTGCCATGGCACATGGAACCGTGGCCGTGATCCGGATGCCCAGGTTTGCCAGTGTGACGCGACACGGGCCGCCGCTGTCGTGCGTGCTGGCGCTGGTGCTGGCGTCGAGCGCGCACCCGCATGGACTGCGTGCGCAGACCTCCTCGACCTCCGCCGCTGCGACGACATCCTGCCTGATGTCCATTCCCGCCGATTCGATGGTCGAGGAGGTGGTGTATGTCACGGCGGACTCGCTGGCTGAATCCGCACGAGCGATCGCGCGATACAATCAGGGCATGATGAATGTGAGCGCGGTGGTGCAAGCCGTTGCCGAACAGATACGGACCATGCTAGGTCACCGGAGCGACACGCTCCCTGCGGGAGCACCAGCGCTCGGCTGGCCGGACCTCGATGCGCCGATCATCGTCACCGCCTCGCGAGATGGCCATATGACGTTTCGGCCGCAGCGTGACACCGGAGACACGAAAGGATCCGCTTTTCTTTCTCGTGCGTTCGTCGGCGCGCTCAGCGCGGGCGCTGGTTTCGTCTGGCCAGATTCAACGGCGGATTCGTTGTCGTTCCGTTTGAATCTTGCCGCGCCGGTCGTGCGGCGGTCGCATGTGGCGGAGCCCCTGGTCGATCCAGTTCAGGTCCCCGCATTCACGCTCGCTGTTCCATGGAGAGAGCCGGCTCGAGTGCGAAGGACGATGCCGCCGGAGTATCCGTCGCGAGCCGAGAGCAAACGGGCAGGCGCCAAACTTCTGGTCCGCTTCGTCGTAGACACGCTTGGCCTTGCCGAGCCGGGATCCATTCGGGACGTGTCGTACTCCTCGCTACCTCATCGCCCTGGGAGCCCCGCTGACTTCTACACGGACTTCGCATATGCCGTACACGTCGCGCTTCAGCATTGGACTTTTTTCCCCGAGATCGTTGGCGGCTGCGTGACCCCGAGTCTGGTCGAGCAGCCCTTCAACTTTGAAGCGCACTAGATGCTTTCGTCTTCCACAGTCGTCGTTCGATTCGTCCCCCGGAAATGACACACGTCTCGTATAGGAGCATCCCCGCCATCGTGATCTGGGCCGCGATCATCCTGCTCACCCTCGCCTGCGCCACGCCGCGGATCTCGCCCGTCATGTCCCCGGGCCCGCCCGGGCATCGTACCCGCAACGTCGTACTCATTGTCACCGATGGCATGCGCTGGCAGGATGTCTTCCGCGGCGCGGACTCGGCCCTCATGCACCACGCGCACGGCGGCGTGGATGATACGACGGCGCTCCGCCATGACTTCTGGCGCGCAACGGTCGCCGAGCGGCGCGCGCTGCTCATGCCGTTCCTCTGGAATGAGATCGCCCAGCACGGGCAGATCTACGGCGACGTGGACTCGGGGAGCGTCGCCACCGTCACCAACGGCCTCAAGTTCTCCTATCCCGGATACAACGAGATGCTCACGGGTCACGCCGATCCGCGCATCAACAGCAACAGCGCCGGGCCGAATCCGAACGTCACGGTGTTCGAGTGGCTGAGCCACCGGCCCACGCTCGGCGGCGAAGAGGCGGCCTTCGGCACGTGGTCCGCCTTCGATGACATTTTCAATCGCGCGCGCAGCGGCATCTACGTCCGTGCGGGATGGGACCAGCCCTTTGACGGCACGCTCACGCCGCGTGAAAGGCTCATCAACGGACTCTACGGCAGCACCACGCAGCTCTGGAGTGATCTCGCCTACGATTCGTTCGGCCACGTGTCCGCCATGGACTATCTCACGCGGCACGTTCCGCGCGCGCTGTTCGTGGGCTACGGCGAGACCGATGAATGGGCGCACATGGGGCGCTACGATCACTATCTGCGTGCCGCGCACCAGGTGGATGCGTTCATCGCTGATCTCTGGAACACCATGCAGAGCATGCCGGAATATCGCGGCAGCACGACATTCATCATCACGACCGACCACGGTCGCGGCAGCGGCCTCGACAGCTGGCGCGATCACGGGAAGGACGTCGAGGGCGCCGAAGACATCTGGATCGCGGTGATGGGACCCGATACGCCTCCGCTCGGTGAACGCACGCGCACCGCGACGGTGACCCAGAGCCAGATCGCCGCCACGCTCGCGGCGCTCCTCGGCGAGGACTATCACGCCGCAGTGCCGCAGTCGGCGGCGCCACTCGTCGATGTGATCCGTTTGCGCTGAACGGCGCCGGCCGCGCTGCTGCGTGCGCCGCCGCCGCGTGGCCGCTGCTGCGTGACCGCCCTGCTGCGTGATCGCGTTACTGCGTGCCGAGCCCGCCGCGTCCCGCGGCCGTCACCAGGGTGCGCATTGCGGGGACGACGGCGAGATGCAGCAGCGCGGCCGGCCGGTCCGCGCGTTCGAGCAGGGCGAGCGTCTCGGTGGTCCACTGCGGCGGTGCCGGTGTGCCGCCGGCCAGGTAGGCGAGAGCCTGCTCTCCCGCCACGCCGAGCGCCGCCAGGTTCGCGCTCACACTGTCGGCGTCGTGCACGAGCGGCGCGGCCGTCGCGAGTGAGTCGAGTCGGGTCTGGAGTGCGCGCCATCGCGCGAACGTCTGTACCAGCGCCTCCCGGTTCGCCTGATACGACGGCGCGTCCTGCAGCAGCGCCAGCACCTGTGCGCGCAGCACGCGCCGCTCGGGCGCGTCGGGCGTCACGATGTCGCCGAGCGCCGTGAGCGGTGTGAGCGGCGACGTGCGTCGTCCGCGCATGTGGCCGCCGAGGCTCACCGGCTCCACCAGGCGCGCGAGGTCGCGCAGCGCCTGGTCGTCGGGAGTATTCGCCAGGCGGCGCAGCATTTTCGCTGGACCGGTGAGCTGCTCGCTGCCAAGCTGCTCGAGTGCCACGTTGGTGACGGCCAGCCGCCGATACATGTCGTCGACGTCGGTCACGCGCTGCGGAGACCACAGCCGTTCGGCGATGGCCGCGGTTCGCGGCCAGATGCGCGAGTCGATGTTTTCCGGCGTCACCACCTCGCCCCACATGCATACCTCGCCGCCCAGGATGCGGCCGACATCGGCGGCGTCGAGCCCCGCATCGGCGGGCAGCGGGTCGGCGCTGTAGTACTCGCCGGCGCTCCGCATGGCATCCAGATAGTACGGCGCCGAGAGAATCCCCTGGTACCCCTGCTTCGCACCCTCCACGAGCGACTGCACGCCGCGCCACGATTGGACGACGACTGACTTGGGCAACCCTGGCGTCATGATCTCGTCCCAGCCCACCATGCGGCGGTGATGCGTGTCGAGGATGCGCGCGAGCCGCTTGTTGAAGTACACCTGCAGCGCGTCGTTGTCCTTGAGCTTGTGGCGGCGCATGAAGGCACGAATATGCGGACTGTCGTTCCACTGGTGACCGTTCACCTCGTCGCCACCCACGTGCCAGTACCGGTCGGGAAACAGCTTCACCATCTCGCCGACGAAGCGGTTCAGGAAGCTGTACACGCTCTCGCGTGTCGGATCGAATACCGGATCGAACACGCCGAATCGTTCCTCGAGCGTGTAGGGGCCGGGTGCGCTGGCCAGCCGTGGATAGCCCACGAACCACGAGGCCGAGTGTCCCGGCATGTCGAACTCGGGCACGACGCGAATGCCGCGGTCGCGCGCGTATTCCACGATGTGACGAATGTCGCCTTGCGTGTAGTAATGCCCCTGGGATCCCATTCCCTGCAGCCTGGGATAGAGCTTGCTCTCCACGCGGAAGCCCTGGTCGTCGCTCAAATGCCAGTGCAGCACATTCAGCTTCACCACCGCCATGGCGTCCAGGTTGCGCTCGATGACGCTCACCGGCTCCCAGTGGCGCGACACGTCAATGAGCAGTCCGCGCCAGGGAAAGCGCGGCGCATCCGCGATGTGCACGTAGGGGATCACGGCGCCGCTCGAGTCCAGCTCCACGAGCTGCAGCAGCGTCTCGAGCCCGCGCAGCGCGCCCACCACGGTCCGCGCGCGCAGCACGGCGCCGCCGCCCGACACATCGAGCGTGTACGACTCGTTCTCCGCCGGCGACTGGACGCGCTCTCCCGCGCCCGCTACGTCCAGTACGAGCGACGCGGCATTCGGCCGGTGCGAGAGCGTATCGGCGATCGGCACACCGGCGCGCTGCTGCAGGCGCGCGCGCATGCGCTCGATGCCGCGGCGCAGCCGGCCGTCCAGGAAGTGCGCGGGCGCGATGCTGAAGGTGCTGTCAACCCGGAACGATCCCGGTCCGAAGCGGACCGAGGCCGGTACCGGCATGAGATTGCGCGTGGCGCTCGTGTCGGGTGACTGGGCGGCGAGCAGGGAGGCGGCCAGGAACGGCGGAGCGACGAAGGCGAGAAGACGCATCAGAGGGAGGGGCTAGCGGGGAAGCATCTCGAGGGACAGCACTTCGAACGGCATGAGACGAAAGGCGTGCTCGCTGCCCGCGCGAAGGGTGAGCGGCGGCCTGCCGGAGTCCGCGCGCCACGGGCTGCGCGCGATGTAGCGGCGGGAGGCGTGCTCGGGAAGTTCGAACGCCTGCGCCACGTCGAGCGCGAGGGTGGCGGGCGCGTTCCCGGGGTTGCGCAGCGTGAGAATGCCTCTGGCGGGAGACCAGGCAGCCCACCCGTAGGGCTCCAGTCGCATGGGATCGCCACCAACCCAGTGCGTGTCCACGAGGGTCGCGGCGTTGCGCCGCGACCAGCGCGCGGCTTCGGCCAGCGTATCCCAGTCGCTGGAGGAGAGCAGGGCATGCGTGATGTACATCTCCTGCAGCTGCGTGCCGCTTCCAAAGTACGAATGCACCTCCGAGCGGAAGTCGTGGTGCGGATCGGAATTCAGGTTGCGCGCCTGCCTGGCGTAGATCAGGCCATGCAGCATGAGCGAGTTGAGCGGAAAGAGCATCCCGGAACGCACGACGTGGTCGTAGGTGTCCTGATCGCGATACGTGATCCAGCGCTGGCGGTCCGATCCCACGCCGGCGAAGTCATGGTCGTCACCACCCCGCCAGATGGAATCGGCGTAGCGCAGCCAGAAGGGGGACGGATACGTGCCCGTCGTGAGATTGACGAAGAGATCGGGCTTTTCGTCGCGCAGTTCGCCGATCAGGTGAATGGCGGCGTCGAAGTCGCTGTCGAACGCACTGCCCGGAATCGTATTGGCCGCATCGCCTGTGCCATCGAACTTGAACTGATTCACGCCGTACCGCCGCATCATCTCGAGGCACGTGTCGCGGAAGCGCCGGTAGTACACCGGTCCCGAGAGTGCGAACCCATCCTGATTGGTCTCGAAGCCCTGCGCGCGGCCGTACTGCAGCCGCTCCTCGCGCGGCTGCCCGTATCCGCCCCACGGCGACATCCAGACGCCGGGATCGGCGCCGTACCGCTCCGCCGCCGCGCGAACCTTCGTGAAGCCGTCGGGGAATCCCTGGTTGAAATGCCAGAGCGTCTTGGGATCATCCCAGCCATCATCGAACAGAAACGAGTCGAGCGTCACGTTGCGCTTCTCGTGCAATTCGGTGCCGAAGCCGGCAATGGCGTCGAGCGCATCGGCTTCGCTGTAGCGACCGAAGTAGCCGATGTCGTACCACGAATTGTAGTGCAGGAAGGTGCGGTACGGATGCGCGCGTTCCCGCTCGACGTAGGCGAGAAAGTCACGGCGCCGCTGTCCCGGTCGCGTGATGCCAATCACGGATGACAGCGTGAGTGCCGCGCCCTGCCGCAGCGGGATGGAGCGGCGCATGCTGCACTGCACCCGGTCGCCATCCACGCGGCTGGTGGAGAGCGGGTGCTCGACGGCGAAGAACGCATGTCCCGACACGACGGGACTGCCGCGCACGAGGCCGGTGACCATGGGTTGTGGCGCGTGCAGATCGATGAGCGTGATGTCACGGAGCGGCACGTCGGCGCCGGCGCTCGAAAGCGTGAGTTCCTGTCGCAGGTAGTGTGATCCGTCGCGCAGGATGGCGCGCCAGCTCGCGCTGATGCGCCCCGTGCTGTCGCGCAGCGTGAGCGCGAGCTGGCGGCCGCCGACGCGGTCGGCGGCGCGTGACGCGCCGGGCGCGGACGCGATCGCCGTCGTGACCGGAGCGCCGGTGATCGTCATCGCGTCCGATAACATGCTGCTGCCATCGGTGAGGCGCAGCGAGAACACATGCTCCGGTACGGGCAGCTCGGCGCCGTTGATCCTGTCACGCAGTCGCGCGCAGCGCAGGTGGCCATCGGTCATGGTCCAGATGCATTCGATGGCGTCATTGGCCAGGGTGAGTTCGCTCCCGGCGGAGGTCACCGCTGCCGCGTGCAGTCCGGCGAACGTATCACCGAGCGCACGCATGCCGCGTGAACCCGCCCCGAGCGCCAGGCCGAACGCCGCGCCGCGCTCAATGAACTCTCGACGATTGACTGCTGGCGCGTCGTCGCGCCGACCATCATGGTGCGGCCTCATGCAGGAATCCCTCCGAGTGCGGCACGCAGCGCCCGCGCCGCGGCTTCCGGGTCAGGTGCGCCGAAGACGGCGCGCAGGACGGCGATGCCGCGAGCGCCCGCTGCCAGAACGGTGTGCGCGTTGCCGGTGTCAATGCCGCCGATGGCCACGGCGGGCAGGGCGCAGGCGCGCACGAAGCGCGCGAGCCCGTCGACGCCGATGGCCGGTCCCGCGTCCACCTTCGATGCCGTGGGGAAGACGGGACCGATGCCCACATAATCGGCGCCGGCCGCGCCGGCGACCTCGGCGTCCACGCCAACCGACGTGCCCACGATGAATCCGGCCGGCGTAATGCGACGAACTGCCGCCACCGGCAGATCATCGGCACCCACGTGCACGCCACTGGCGCCGGCGGCGAGCGCGACGTCCAGGCGGTCGTTGATGATGAGCGGCACGGCGGCCGGCAGCGCGGCACGCAGTGCGCGCGCCACTTCCACCTGCATTCGCGCATCCACATCTTTGAGCCGCAACTGGATCATCGTGGCGCCACCGCGCACGGCGGCGGCCGCTCGCGCCACCAGGCCGTCTCGTCCATCGCGCAGATGATCCGTGATGGCGATCAGCGTGAGCGATTCGGGATCAAACATGCGCCAACGACATGGGTGACACGCGCGTCCGCGCCGTGCGCGGAGCAACCACCGTGGAACGTGACGAGCCGCTGCTCGTGCGCGATGCGACGCGCGAGTTGCTCGAATGCATCATGGCCCGCAATGCGTTCGACACCGACGACATCATCAGCGTGATCTTCACGGTGACCGACGATCTGCGGAGCGAGTTTCCGGCGCGCGCGGCGCGGGAGCTGGGGTGGAGCGACGTCCCCCTCCTGTGCACGATGGAGATTCCGGTACCCGATGCGCTGCGACGGTGCATCCGGGTGCTGATTCACGTTGATGCGGCGTGCGCGCGGGAAGCGATCGCGCACGTGTACCTGCGTGGAGCGCGTGAGCTGCGCCCCGATCTCGCTTCGGAAAGCTAGGCCGTCCCGTGGCGGCTCGCTACCGCCTGGGCTGCTGCGCGTGCCGGATCTGCTCCTTGGCCTCGGTGTGCTCCTTGAAGGTCGTGCGGAATTCGTGATGTCCGTCCGGGCGCGCGACGAAGTAGAGGTAGGGGACGGACGCCGGATAGAGTGCCGCCTCGATGCTGGCGCGGCCGGGTGAGGCAATGGGTCCCGGCGGAAGACCGGGGTGCCGGTAGGTGTTGTACGGCGACTGCACGGCGAGATCCTTGAACGTGACGTGCTCGTGATGCTCGCCGATCGCGTACTGCACCGTGGGATCGGCCTGCAGCGGCATGCCGAGCCGGAGCCGGTTGTGATAGACCGCGGAGATCACCGGCCGCTCCTCCGGCAACACGGCTTCCTTTTCGACAATGGAGGCGAGCGCGACGATGTCGTTGCGGCTCATGGCGAGCTGCTGCAGGCGCTCGGTCCAGTCGGGTTGCCACACGGCTTCGAAGCGCTCGACCATGTCGCGCACCGCCGCGCGCGGCGTGGTGTTGTAGGCGAAGCTGTACGTGTCGGGAAAGAGATAGCCTTCGAGCGTGGGCGTGGGGAGGTCCAGCTCGTGCACGAGCGCGGTGTCGCGTACCGCCGCGCGCACGGAGTCCACCGGCACATCCAGGACCCGCGCCAGGGCGGGCACGATCTCGCGCAGCGACCATCCCTCGGGAATCGTGAGACGCCGCTCGAGACCCTGTCCCGCGCGCAGCGCGTTGACCAGCGAATTCCAGCTCCGGCCATGCTGCAGCAGATACGTGCCCGCCTTGATGTCGCGGTCGCGCCCGGTGAGGCGCGCGTACCAGCGAAAGAGCGAGGGCGACGCCACGAGCCCGGCGCGTCCGAGCGAATCCGCGGCGACGCGAAAGGTCGCGCCGCTGGGAACGGTGACGCGTACCACCGGGCCGCTCGGCCTGCCGCCGTACGCCGCGAACAGTGTGAGCCCGACCACCGCCACGAGCGCCACGGCCGCCGCCACGAGCGCGAGCCGGCGTCTGCTACGGCGCCAACCGGAGCGCATGCTGCAGGAGAATCGTCGCCGCGAGCGCATCCACATCGCCTTTTCGCCCCCGCGTCGAGCCGCCCATCTCTTTCACCGCGCGCAGCGCGATGGCGGTGGTATATCGCTCATCCACGAAGGATACCGCGAGTCCGGTGCGCCGTTCCAGCTCCGCGCCGATGCGCCGCACCTCGATCGCGCGCGGCGTCTCGTCGCCCGCATCGTCGAGCGGCAGCCCCATGACGAATGCCACGGCCTCCAGCGCCGCGGCACGGCGCACGAGCTCGGCGATGGGCGCGCGCTTCCCCGCGCGCCGCGTGATGAATCCCGCGGGTGACGCGATGACGCGGGTGGGATCGCTCACGGCGAGACCGATGCGCTTCTCGCCGTAGTCGATGGCGAGCACACGGCCAGACGCGGGAAGCGGCGGCTGCTGGCCGCCGCCGGCAAGCGCTTCGCTGCCGGAAGCGGGCGGCTCCCTCACCCCTGCGCCATCGTCGCGAAGAACTCCTTGTTGTTCTTCGTCCGCTGCATGCGCTGCAGCAGGAACTCGATGGCCTCCGCCGGTGGCATGTCGCCAAGGAAGTTGCGCAGCAGATACACCCGGTTGAGCTCCTCCTGTGACAGCAGCAGCTCCTCCTTGCGCGTACCGGAGCGCTGGATGTCGATGGCCGGGAACACGCGCCGGTCGGCGATCTTCCGGTCGAGGACGAGTTCCATGTTGCCTGTCCCCTTGAATTCCTCGAAGATCACCTCGTCCATGCGCGAACCCGTCTCGATGAGCGCCGTGGCGATGATGGTGAGCGAACCGCCCGTGTCGATGTTGCGCGCCGCGCCGAAGAAGCGCTTCGGCTTGTGCAGTGCGTGCGCATCCACGCCGCCCGAGAGAATCTTTCCCGAGTGCGGCACGACCACGTTGTGGGCCCGCGCGAGACGGGTGATCGAGTCGAGCAGGATCACCACATCCTTCCCGTGCTCGACGAGACGCTTGGCCTTCTCGATTACCATGTCCGCCACCTGCACGTGCCGGTCCGCCGGTTCGTCGAACGTGGAGCTGATCACTTCCGCCGGCACGTTCTCCTGCATGTCCGTCACTTCCTCGGGACGCTCATCGATGAGCAGCACGATGAGCGTGACCTCGGGATGATTCTCGATGATGGCGTTCGCCATCTTCTGCATGAGGATCGTCTTGCCGGCGCGCGGCGGCGCCACGATGAGCCCGCGCTGTCCCTTGCCAATGGGCGCAATGAGGTCCACCACGCGCATGCTGATGTCCGCGTCCTTTGGCTCCAGTCGCAGCCGCTGATCCGGATAGCGCGGGCGCAGGTTGTCGAACGCAATGCGATGTTTGGCCTGGTCAGGGTCCTCATTGTTGATCGTCTCGACCTTGAGCAGCGCCAGATAGCGCTCGCCTTCCTTGGGAGGGCGCACCTGTCCCGCCACGGTATCGCCGGTGCGCAGATCAAAGCGCTTGATCTGCGACGGGGACACGTAGATGTCGTCCGGACCGTAGAGGTAGTTCCAGTCCTGGCTGCGCAGGAACCCGTAGCCCTCGGGCAGAATCTCCAGCACGCCCTCGCCGCGCAGCACGATGTCCGAGTCGAGCAGATTCTGCTCGATGCGGAAAATCAGGTCCTGCTTACGCAGCCCTGAGAAGTTCGAGATATTGAGGTCCTCGGCCATGGTGTGCAGCTCGGCCACGGACTTCTGCTTCAGCTCGGTAATGTCCACGGACTAATGCTCCGAGAGCGGCGCGGCACCGCGTGAGGCGACGGGAGTGAGATGGGTGCGCACGCGGTGCAACGCGGTTCAGCTGCCGTGCTCACGATGAAGCGCGGAGGACCGGATGGCGCGGGGCGCGGTTGGGAGCGAGTCGGTGAAGGACGTGCTGTGGGAGTCGCCAAGGTAACGTCGGCCAAAAAGGCGGTCAAGAGTGACCGAGCTTGCTGTAACAGAATACTTTACGTACTGGCGTAATCTGGAGCTGGGAGATCGGCGGATTCTCGAAGGTTTGGTGGCGCCCGGGCACGCAGCCCCGTCACCTGCTCTCGAGCGCCGGATCGCCGAGTGGGACGGGTATCACTACTGGCAGGAGTCCCCGGAAGGGCGGTGGCTCGTCCTCGTCAGCGAGGCGTCGCGACCGAGTGAGAAGTGGTGGTTGCATGCGGCGCTGATGCTGATCACCCTTGGCACGATGACCATCGGCGGAGCCGTCCTCGCTGGCGTGTCCGGTGTGTGGTACCACCCATCGCTCGCCGAGCTCCGCGCCGGAATCCCCTTCTCGCTCCCCCTGTTCGCGATACTTCTCGCGCACGAATCGGGCCACTACATGGCTGCGCGGTACTATCGTGTGAACACCAGCCCGCCGTTCTTCATTCCGTTCCCGGCGCAGTGGAACATCATCGGGACCATGGGCGCCTTCATCCGGATTCGCTCTCCGGTGTTTGACCGGCGTACGCTCTTCGACATTGGCGTGGCGGGGCCGATAGCCGGCCTCGTCGTCGCGATTCCGGTGCTGCTCATCGGGCTCTCTCTGAGTGTACCCGTGCCGCGGGGACCCGTCATGCCGCTTGCCGGCCAGTACATCCCCTACGCCGACGGGGCGCTCTTCATTGGCAATTCGCTGTTGCTGAGCGGCTGCCGGCTGGTGCTCGGGCTGCACGGTCCGCTGCATCTGCACCCGGTAGCCATCGCCGGCTGGGTGGGTGTGCTCGTCACGTCGCTCAATCTGCTGCCGCTGGCGCAGCTCGACGGCGGGCACGTCGCCTTCGCCATGTTTGGGCGAGCCCAGACGTGGATCGCGCGCGCGTTCTGGCTGCTGCTCATTCCACTCGGCTATCTCTGGTGGTACGGCTGGTGGCTGTGGGCTGTACTGGGTCTCGTGATCGGACGGGGACGGCTCGCGCACCCCATGCTGCTGGCTCCGGAACGTCCGTTGGACAGGCGGCGACAGATCATCGGGTGGCTGGCCGTGGCGATCTTCGTGGCGACCTTCATGCCGCTGCCCTGGCTGCCGATGATCTGAGGGCCGCCGTTGATTCGCGGAACGGAAACGGGAGCAGGGGCGCGCGGCCCTTGCTCCCGACATGTTTCCCGAATTCTCGTTGCTGCCGGCAAATGCGCGAGGCGGGATTCGAACCCACGACCTTCGGCTCCGGAGGCCGACGCTCTATCCAGCTGAGCTACTCGCGCATAACGCACAAAAGGAGCGCGTCGGCTCCTTTTGTGGATGGTCGGGGCGAGTGGATTTGAACCACCGACCTCCTGGTCCCGAACCAGGCGCGCTAACCGGGCTGCGCCACGCCCCGCCGACGCCAATTCTCTGGAACAAGCTGGCGTCATGGCGCGCCCGGAGAGACTCGAACTCCCAACCTTCTGATCCGTAGTCAGATGCTCTATCCAATTGAGCTACGGGCGCCCGTTGATTTTCAGATGCGACGGCGGACGCGCCTCCAGCTAGGAGACGCATCCGCCGTAAACAATGGGATTGTAGCCGACCTGCGGAGAAGCGTCAAGGCCGCATCAGCGCCGCGCGACAGGACGGGCATGACACTGCTCCGAGATGCGTATTTCGTCGCCATGTGGGACATAATACGGAGCGGAGTGCGGCGGATGGCGGAGACCATCCGAGCGCGCTCGATCAGGCGTGCACGGGTGTCGTGTGGGTGCCCAGTATCCGGACGGGTCAGCCCCGCATGAAACGGAGCGGTTTCATGCGGGGCTGACCCGTCTGCCTACGCGAGCAGATCACCGGGAAAATGGGCGGTACAAGACTCGAACTTGTGACCTCCACGATGTCAACGTGGCGCTCTAACCAACTGAGCTAACCGCCCGGGCGGCAGAGACGACAATGGTGTCATTCAGCGGAAACATCCCGTGCCGCGTAGGGATTTACAACATGGAGCGGACTGATCGTGCGCGCGTCGGAGTACGTTAGAGTACTTTCACGCGAATTCGTGGCAAAATCGCTTGCGTAGCGACGCGAGATATCCGAGTTTCGAGTGCCGAAAAAAAAAGCGGGAAACGGGACTCGAACCCGCGACCCCAACCTTGGCAAGGTTGTGCTCTACCAACTGAGCTATTCCCGCGAGGGAGCCACGCGGCTCCGGTGAACCGGTTGTGGCACGAGGATCGCGCCGCGCCATGTTGATGATCGAACCAGGTGGAGGCGAGGGGAATCGAACCCCTGACCTCTTGAATGCCATTCAAGCGCTCTCCCAACTGAGCTACGCCCCCTGGGCGCCGGGCGTGCACGAGTGCCCGGGAACCACGAACGATAGCCGGGGTAGGGATGGCTGTCAAGCAAATGGGACTGGCGCAAAGCGCCGGGAAGTGTATTTTAGCAGCGCCTTGGCGCCCGAAAGGCGCCGAAGATCGCTTCACGTTGGTCGGCTGGCCAGCACGCAGCGCCGCCAGCGATTCAGGCATGCTCGACACCTAACGAGATAATTCGCACCACTTTTTTTGAGGCTGATCGTATCATGACCGAAGTCAAGCGCCGTCGTCGCCGCGCCGCCCCAGCGGGGATCGCGCCCAGCGAGCCCGAGCGTGATATCCTGGACCAGTATCTCTATGAGGTGAGCACCTACCCGCTGCTCAAGGGCACCGAGGAGATCGAGCTCGCGCGCAAGATCCGCGCGGGCGACCCCGATGCGCTGCAGCAGCTCGTGCAGCGGAACCTGCGCTTCGTCATTTCGGTGGCCAAGAAGTACCAGAACCGCGGCCTGCCGCTCATCGATCTCATCGGCGAGGGCAACGTCGGGCTGCTCACCGTGGCGCGCAAGTTCGATCCCGATCAGGGGGTGAAGTTCATCTCCTACGCCGTCTGGTGGATCCGGCAGGCCATCCTGTCGTCACTCGCGCGTCAGGGGCGCACCGTGCGCGTGCCGCTCAATCGCACGGCGGATCTCTCGCGCATCATCAAGGCGTCGGAGATTCTGCGCCAGAAGTTGCGCCGTGAGCCCAATCCCGAGGAGCTGGCGCATCTGACCGGGTTGTCAGTGGACGTCGTGCAGTCGCTCGCCGCGCTCAACACGGGCGACGTGCGGCTCGATGCGCCCATGGACCCGGAAGGGGACCGTGCGCTCATCGAGCGCTTCGTGGCCGACGAGATGCCGGATACGGAAGAGGAAGCCATGAACCGCTTCCTCACCGATGAAATCGAGGAAGCGCTCGGCACGCTCCCGGCCCGCGATGCCAAGGTGCTTCGCCTGTACTTCGGGCTCGACGGCGGCCGCGAGCACACGCTCGAGGAAATCGGCGCCATGCTGGGCGTCACACGCGAGCGGGTGCGGCAGTTGCGCGACCGCGCGCTCAAGCGGCTCCGTGAAGGAGAGGTCGGGCGGGCGTTGAGCAGCTTCGCCGCGTAGCCCGCCGGTACCGCGCACGCCATCGCGCTCCACCTCCGAGAGCCCGCCGCACAAGTGCGGCGGGCTCTCGTGTCATCCGGGTCGCGCGCCCTACTGGTTTCCGCTCGGCTTCGGCTGCTTGATGCTGCGTCTGGTCCAGATCACGATCGTGCCGCATGACCCGCCGTCGGACCCCTGGAACTGCACCGGCGTCGCCGTGCCGCTCTTGTAAATCTCGATCGCCTCGATGTCATCGGGGCGCATCAAGCTGTCCATGTCATCCGCGGTGGCCAGGATCGGGCTGCCATCCACGTAGTACTGCACCGGGCAGTAGCCCACGCTCGCGGTTCGCGTCATCTGCACGACGTAGCCGCTCCCGTTGGACGCGACCGTCACACCGGCGAGACCGCGGAACAGATCCGTCATGCTGACTGCGGCCTTCTGCTCGATGTCCTGCCGAGAGAGGAACACGCCGAATCCCTGCTTCTTCCGCTCATCGAACCCGGGAATGGCGGAACGCGGCTTGGCATTCACTTCGATCGCTTCCAGTACCTGCGCGCGCTCGTCGAGCACGGCGGCGAGGCGCCCTTCATGTCGCGGCGAGAGGTCCACCGCATAGCGCCTGGGCGAGTAGCCGATCTGCCGGATCTCCACGCTCTGTGTGCCGGCGGGCAGTCCGGGGAAGCGGAAGGCACCCTTGCTGTTGGTCTTGACGCTGAGTCGCGATCCGAGCAGCAGGATCTGTGCGTTCTCGAGCGGCTTGCCATTCGCGGCCGTCACGGTGCCCACGAGCACCGAATTGCCGAGTGGTGGAGGCGTGGTGTCGGCAGCGGCCGTGCCTGGTGTTTCAGACGCACCAGCCGGCGCCGCATTCGCCGTCGAGCGCGCGGCCACGGTGGTCGTATCGCGAATGCCAACGAGGAAGTTGCGCGACCCCATGCCGCCCGCGGCGATCTGCATCTCCACCCAGCCCGTCTGCTGCTTGCCGACGCGTGCCTGCACGGCCACGCGCGTGCCGGCCGGAATGCCGCAGAGGCGATACACGCCATCGCTGCCGGTGACGAAGCTCTGTGCCCGCGGCACCTTGAGCACGGCGTCAGCGCCGACGTTCACGCCGGTCCACATCGCGACCACGCGTGCGTTGGCGAGCGGGGCATCGGTCGCCGCGTTATGCACCGTGCCCATGATCAAACCGCCACCATTCGCCCGGGCGGTATCCGGACAGACGGCCGCGACGATCGTCCGTGCCGACGGAACGGCAAGTTCGAGAAACGTGTTCGCGCCTCGCACAATCGTCACACGACGCGATGGCGGCGTAATGCCCAGCGAGTCGAGTGATGGGTGGAAGAACCCGACCTCGTAGATGCCAGGCTTCAGACTGTCGAGCTGGATGTGAAACCGGCCTCCGGCATCGGACACCGCGCTGAACGTGGTGCCGGAAACGAGAATCGTGGCCCCGGCGAGCGGCAGATTGGTCATGCTGTCCAGCACGAATCCCGAGAGCACGGTCTGCGCGCCCGTATCGGCCTTCGCGGCAGCTGGCGATGCGGGAGTCGGCGCGGGCGTGGACGCCGGCGATGGCCGTGGGGATTTCGGACGCTGTTGCGCGGGCAGCGAGACGCCCATGGCGCAGGAAAGCACGACGGCAAGCGCAAGTCGGAACATCGGACGCGGAACGAGGAAGTGCTCTGGCGGAATCGGGTCAGAGACAATCTGAATCATCTTACCCGGACACGAAATTCTCAACCGGCGGACGTTCGCGACGGTAAAGCTGACGCTGGCAGCGGCCCTGGTGGAAGACCGGAGTCAGACAATGGACAGAATAGTCAGAATTGACGGCTTGCCTCGATTCGCGCGCGAGCCAGGCGATCAGTTTGCCCGGAGACGGCAAATGCCTCAGATTGCCGCGTGGCGGGGATGCATGGCGAGCGCTGGCAGTGGCTGGCCGGGGGCGGACGGGCCGTTCCCCGGATCTACGGGAGTCGCGCATGATCAGGTGGGACGGAGTGTACAAGGCGTTCGGCGCCAACCAGGTGCTGCGTGGCTTCTCCCTCGAGGTTCATGAGGGAGAGACCATGGTCATCATTGGCTACTCCGGCTCCGGCAAGTCCGTCGCGATCAAGCACGTGGTCGGACTGCTCGAGCCCGACGCGGGCACCGTAGTGGTCGATGACCTCGATGTCCCTTCGCTGTCGCGGCGCGATCTCTATCAGTTGCGCGCGCACATTGGCTACGTCTTTCAGTTCGCCGCGCTGTTCGACTCGCTCACCATCGGTGAGAATGTGGCCATGGGATTGCGCAAGCAGGGAAAGTTGAGTGAGACGGAGATGGCGAAGCGCGTGGATGAGACACTCGATCTCGTCGATCTGCCCGACGTGCAGTCGCAATACCCCGCGGAGCTCTCGGGCGGCATGCGCAAGCGCGTCGGCATCGCGCGCGCCGTGGCCCTGCGTCCCAAGTACATCCTCTACGACGAGCCCACCACCGGACTGGATCCGGTGACCAGCGCCGTGATCGATCAGCTCATGGTGCGCATGCGCGAGAAGCTCGGCGTCACGAGCGTGGTCATCACGCACGACATGCGGAGCGCGTACACGGTGGGCAGCCGCATCGCGATGCTCTACGAGGGGAAGGTCCGGCAGGTGGGGACGGTCGCGGAGATTCAGCACACTCGCGATCCGGTCGTGCGCCAGTTCATCGAGGGGCGTCCCACGCTCGACGGCTTCGAGGGCGCGACGACTACGGCCGGTGCGGCAGCCGGTGCAACCGCCGGTGCGGCTGGCCGTGCGGAAACCCGGCCGTGAGCAGCCCACGCGCTGCACGGTCCGCCCGCTCGCGCGCCGTGGAAGAAGTGTCAGCGGGCGGCGTCGTGTTCCGCATGGCGCGGGGTCAGCCCGTCTTCCTTCTCATTCGCGACAGCTATCGCAACTGGGGATTCCCCAAGGGGCATCTGGAAGCGGATGAGCCCGCGGCTCAGGCGGCACTGCGCGAGGTGGCCGAGGAGACCGGACTCGACGCACTCGCGCTGCGCGCACCCGTTGACACGATTGACTGGTACTTCCGCTTTCGTGGCCGGCTCGTGCACAAGATCTGTCATTTTTTTCTGATGGAGGCCGCGTCTGCCGCCACATCGCCGCAGCGCGAAGAAGGCATCACCGCCTGCCGCTGGCTGCCGCTGGACGCGGCGCTGAAGCGTCTCTCCTATGAGAACGCACGCGAGGTGCTGCAGCATGCTGCGGCGCTCGTGGGCAACTCCGCGACGGCGCCCTGACACCATGCCCATCGTGGCGCCGAGCGGGCCGCACCCGCTGGTGGTGGTGCATGCGCCGCGCGCGCGAACGCGCGCCATGCTGAGCCGCCAGCTCCCGCGGCGACGCGTGCGGGTGGTCACGACCCGGCGGGCGTCCGCGGTGGAGCGCGTGCTGCGCACATCGCTCGTGGATGCGGTGATCGTGGATCTCGGATCTGCCGACACGGATTCGCTTGGCGCGGTCTCCCTGGCGCTGCACTTTCCCAGTGCGGTGTTCATTGTCGTGACACCCTTTCGTTCGGCGGACGCGGGACAGATCGCCGCGGCCGTCGCGGCGGGCGCGAGCGCGGTGCTTGCCGATGGTCCGGATGACGGGCTGCTGGCCTCGACGGTGTTCGCGCGCGGATTCAGCGGCCGCTTCGCGAGCGCGCTTGGCGACCCGCCCGCGCCACTTGCGCTCGACACGCCGCTCACGATTGCGGCATGGCGGTGGATGGTCGAGCATGTGCAGCAGCCACTTCGCAGCAGCGAGGTGGCGAAGGCGTTGTCGGTGACGCGCGAACATCTGAGCCGTTCGTTCGCGTGCGAGGCGGCGGCGAGCCTCAAGCGGATCATGGATCTGGTACGCCTTCTGGCGGCTGCCGAGCTGGCCAAGAATCCGGCGTGTGACGGGAAGGATGTGGCGCGTATCCTCGGCTTCAGGACGGCGGCGCAGCTGTCGCTCATGACGCAGCGGCTGTTGTCGGCCCGGCTGACGTCGCTCTCGGCGCTGCGAGGAGTGGACGTGATCGAGCGATTCATGCTTGCGAGCCGCGGGAGAGCAGGTGGACGGTGAGAGCAGCGTTATTTGGCCACCGCCCCGCCGCCCTTCCCGTGGGAATCGGCAATCGTCCACCGCCGCGCCACCCTTCCCCCATTCCCGATTGCCGATTCCCACGGGCGGGGTAGCGTGGGGCGGCCCATTCCAAAGGGCGGGGTGGCGTGGGGCGGGCGGCCGCCCCCTCCCCTTGTCCCCCTCTCCTCCTTGTGATATTTTTCACAAGCACCCAGACGACGAACTCAGCACCGGCTCCCGAGACTCCGTCAACCTCCCCACCCCTGCGTTCACATGGCTTCCCAAACGTCGCTCCGTCCGGCCGAGATCAAGGACATTCTGCTCCGCGAGATCGAAGCCGCGGACCTTCATGATCTCGACGTCGAGGAGGTTGGTACCGTCCTGGAGGTCAAGGACGGCATCGCTCGCATCTACGGGCTCACCAAGGCGATGGCGGGCGAGATGCTCGAAGTCGCCTCCAGCGAGACCGGCGAGAAGATCGTCGCGCTCGCCCTGAACCTCGAGGAAGACAACATCGGCGCCGTCATTCTCGGCGACTATCTCAAGCTCAAGGAAGGCGATGAGGTGCGTCGCACGGCGCGCGTGCTCGAGGTGCCCGTCGGCCCCGAGCTCATTGGTCGCGTGGTGGATGCGCTGGGCAATCCCGTGGATGGACTCGGTCCCATTCCCGCGACGCATTCGCGCAAGGTGGAATCCGAGGCGCCGGGCATCATCGTGCGTCAGCCGGTGAAGGAGCCGCTCCAGACGGGACTCAAGGCCATCGACTCCATGATCCCGATCGGACGCGGCCAGCGTGAGCTGATCATCGGTGATCGCGCAATCGGCAAGACCGCGATCGCGATCGACACGATCATCAATCAGAAGGGCGCGGGCGTCATCTGCGTGTACGTCGCCATTGGGCAGAAGAAGTCCACGGTGGCTGCGACGGTGGAGAAGCTGCGCCAGTACGGCGCCATGGAGTACACGATCGTCGTCGTGGCCGCCGCGTCGGATCCGGCGCCCATGCAGTACATCGCACCCTACGCGGGCTGCGCCATGGCGGAGTTCTTCATGTATCAGGAGGGAAAGGCCACGCTCTGCGTGTACGACGATCTCTCCAAGCAGGCAGCGGCCTATCGCGCCATTTCGCTGGTGCTGCGCCGCCCGCCGGGACGGGAAGCGTACCCCGGCGACGTATTCTATCTGCATTCGCGCCTGCTCGAGCGCGCGGCCAAGATCAGTGAGTCGCCCGATGTGGTGGACGACCGGACGATCTTCGCGCCGGGCGGATCGCTCACCGCTCTGCCGATCATCGAAACGCAGGCGGGTGACGTGTCCGCCTACATTCCGACGAACGTCATCTCGATCACCGACGGCCAGATCTTCCTCGAGACGGATCTCTTCAACGCGGGCACGCGCCCGGCGGTGAACGCCGGCATTTCGGTGTCGCGCGTGGGCGGATCGGCACAGATCAAGGCGATGCGCTCCGTGGCGGGGCGGCTCCGGCTCGACCTGGCGCAGTACCGTGAGCTGGAGGCCTTCGCGGCCTTCGCGTCGGACCTCGACAAGACGACGAGGGCGCAGCTAGACCGCGGCATGCGCACCGTGGAGATTCTCAAGCAGCCGCAGTACCAGCCCATGCCGGTGGAAAACCAGGTCATGATCATCTATGCCGTGACCAACGGCCATCTGGATGATGTGGAAGTTGCCGCGATTGGTGACTGGGAGCGGGGCTTCCATGAGTTCATGGCGGCGCAGTATCCGCAGGTGGGGCAGAGCATCCGCTCGGAGAAGGTGTTGTCGAAGGAGACCGAGGAAGCGCTGAAGCGCGGCATCGCGGCGTACAAGGCCACCCGAAGCGCCACGCGGACCGAACGCAATGGCTAAGGGGCGGGAGCTCCTCGGTCGGATCAAATCCACCGAAGGAACACGCAAGATCACGCGCACCATGGAAATGGTGGCGACCTCGAAGCTGAAGCGTGCGCAGGATCGCGTGGTTGCGGCACGGCCCTACGCCCAGTCGCTGTCGGCCGTGATCGCGGATCTCTATTCCCCCGCGCTGGCGGAGAGCTTCCCGTTGCTGCGCCAGCCCGCGCAGGTGAAACGTGCGGGGGTGCTGCTCATCACGTCGAACCGCGGGCTCGCGGGCGCGTTCAATTCGAATCTCATCCGCGAGGCGCGCACGCTGCTCGACCGTCTCAAGACGGATGGCGCGGAGACCGAGCTGCACATCGTGGGGCGCAAGGGGCTTGGCTTCTTCCGCTACATCGGCGCGCCGGTGGCATCCTCGCGCGTGGATATCGGCGACCGCCCCGCGTCGGGACACGCGAACGAGCTGGTGGATGGCATGATGGCCGACTTCGTCAGCGGCCGGCTCGACGCCGTCTACGTCGTGTATTCGCGCTATGTGTCGCCACTCTCCACGCCGCCGGCGGCGGAACTCGTACTGCCGGTGACGCCGCCCGAGCGCAAGGGTCCGGCGCGTGATTATCTGCTGTTCCCGAACGCGCACGCGATTCTCTCGGCGCTGCTGCCCCTCTACGTCCGGAACAGCGTGTATCGCGCACTCGTGGAGACCGCCGCGGGCGAGCAGGGCGCACGGCGCACGGCCATGAAGAGCGCAACGGACAATGCCGGGGAGATGCTCAACGTGCTGCGTCGCACGTACAATCGCGCGCGGCAGGCGCAGATCACGCAGGAGATCGCGGAAATCGTGGGAGGCGCGGAGGCGCTCTAGGGCTGGTCGCAACGCGGGTTCACCGACTTACCACTTCAGGATCATCGCATGGTTTCGCAGAATATCGGCAAGGTCGTCCAGGTCATCGGTCCGGTGCTCGACGTGGAGTTCGCCGCGGAGCACCTCCCGGAGATCTACAACGCACTCACGGTGGATCAGGACTCCGCCGCCGGCGGCCGGATTCACCTGGTGGCCGAAGTGCAACAGCACATCGGGCGCAATCAGGTCCGCGCCGTGTCCATGTCGACCACCGACGGCATCGAGCGCGGCATGGACGTGGTGGACACTGGAGCGGCGATTTCGGTACCGGTTGGCGAGGCGGCGCTGGGGCGCATTCTCAACGTGCTGGGCGAGCCGGTGGACAACGGTCCGGCCATTCCTGCCGACGCGCCGCGCTGGCCGATTCACCGCGCCAGCCCGAGCTTCGTGAACCTCGAGCCCAAGACGGAACTCTTCGAGACCGGCATCAAGGTCATCGACCTGATTGCTCCATTCGTCAAGGGTGGCAAGATCGGGTTGTTCGGCGGCGCAGGCGTCGGCAAGACCGTGGTGATCATGGAGCTCATCAACAACGTCGCCAAGGGACACGGCGGCAAGTCCGTGTTCTGCGGTGTGGGCGAGCGCACGCGCGAGGGGAATGACCTGTATCTCGAAATGCAGGAATCCGGGGTCATCAAGTCCGCCGCACTCATCTACGGTCAGATGAACGAACCGCCGGGCGCGCGCCTGCGCGTGGGACTCTCCGGCCTCACGGTGGCCGAGTACTTCCGCGACGTGGAGCACCAGGACGTGCTGGTGTTCATCGACAATATCTTTCGCTTCACGCAGGCCGGCTCCGAGGTGTCCGCGCTGCTGGGCCGCATGCCCAGCGCGGTCGGCTACCAGCCGACGCTCGCCACGGAAATGGGCGACCTGCAGGAGCGGATCACGTCCACGAAGGACGGCTCGATCACTTCGGTGCAGGCGATCTATGTGCCTGCCGATGACATTACCGATCCCGCGCCGGCCACCGCGTTCGCGCACCTCGATGCGACCGTGGTGCTCTCCCGTGCGCTCACGGAAATCGGCATCTATCCGGCCGTGGATCCGCTGGCATCGAGCTCCCGCATTCTCGCCGCCCAGTATCTGGGCGAGCGGCATTACAAGGTGGCCTCCGAGGTTCGGCGCATTCTGCAGCGCTACAAGGAGCTGCAGGACATCATCGCGATCCTCGGCATGGAGGAGCTCTCGGAGGATGACAAGCGCATCGTGGCGCGCGCGCGCCGGGTGCAGCGCTTCCTGTCGCAGCCGTTCGCCGTGGCCGAACAGTTCACTGGCATCACGGGCAAGCTCGTCCACCTCGAGGAGACCGTCGCGAGCTTCGAGCGGGTCGTCGCCGGTGAATTCGACGAACTTCCCGAGCAGGCGTTCTACATGGTGGGCGGCATTGACGAGGTCGTCGAGAAAGCCAAGACGCTGAAGAGCTGAGGTGCCCATGCTCAAGGTCTCGCTGATCTCGCCCGAAGCCACGCTGTTCGAGGGGGACGCCACCCAGGTGGTCGCTCCCGCGTTCGACGGCGAGGTGGGCATTCTGACCAATCATGCGCCCATGATCACCGCGCTGGGCAGTGGTGCACTGCGCGTGCAGAGCGACGGTGCCGAACGCAGATTCCAGCTCTCGGGTGGCTTCCTGCAGGTCGTGGACAATCACGTTCGGATCGTCACGGAAACCGCACGAGCGGAATAGTTCCTGCATGTCGGTGTGGCATCGGTGATGCGTCGGTCGCGGTGTGGAGCTGTGACCGGCGCACTCTCGTGCGGGGGAACCAACTTTTCAGAGGGGTGGGCATGACGCGTTCCGGTCTGATGGGTGTGCTGCTGTCCGGTGTGATCCTGGCATTCGCGGCGCCGGGTGCGTCCGCACAGGCCTGGGGCTATCCCGCCTGGCAGCCGTCGAACCTCACCTCTCGCGAACTGAACTTTGGCGTTGCCGGTGGCGATCCGGGCACGAGCGGGGTATTTCAGTGGCGGGAAGGACTGAGTTCGCAGAGCCAGTTCAACCTCGACGTGGGTGTTGCCTCGCCCGGCCACAACGCGGACACGCGATTTCTGCTGGGTGGAGGCTTCACGCAACGGCTCGTTCGCGCCAGCAAGGAAACGCCGATTGACGTGCTGTTCACCGCTGGCCTGTACGGGTCGTTCGCGGGACGCAGCCTGGGGCGGATCCCCATTGGCGTCGTCGTGGGACATCGATTCCCCATGGAAGGGGATGTGTTTCTCACGCCGTACGTGCACCCGCGGCTCTCCATCGATTTTGGCGGAGGCGACAGTCAGCTGAACGTCAACTTCGACTTCGGCGCGGACTTCGAAATGACGCACACGCTGTCGCTGCGTCCCGCGATTTCGGTGGGCTCCATAGGCGGGTCGGGGAGTGACGTCTCGTTCGGTCTGTCGCTGGCGTATCACCCACTGGCGGCACGAAGCCGGTAGCTTCGCGGCCGGATCGGTTCCGCGCAGCACGCGCATCGTCAGCGGCCTGGAGGTCGGAATGCCGGATCCCGATAAGGAAAGTGCGACCCAGCCGGGTATTCTGGTTGTCGATGACAATCGCGATTATGCGCAACTGCTGCAGCGCTTTCTCGAGTCGCGGGGGTACGCGGTACGCATCGCGCGCTGCGCCAGCGACGCCCTGGCGTCGTTCGACGAGATGCGGCCCTCCCTCGTGCTGCTCGATCTCATGATGCCCGGGGTCGACGGACGCGACATCTGCCGGGCCCTGAAGGCGCACGCCGAGCACGGACAGCGCGTGCGCGTGATCCTGCTCACCGGGCTGTCGGAGGCAGGGGCAGCCCAGGCGGCGGAGGAGATGTGCGTGGATGATCACGCCACCAAGCCCATCGACCTGCAGGACCTGCTGTCCCTCGTGGAGCGCAACCTGGCGCTGGTCGCGAACGCGTAGCGGCGCGCTACGCGTCGAACAGCGCTTCCACGAGTGCCGCCGATCGCTGCGCGGCGCCCAGTCCGTTGTGCACGAGCCGGCGCGCCTGCTCTCCGGCGCCGCGCCGCGCCGTTTCCCGGGCAAACCATTCATCGAGTGCCGCGGCCGTGTCGGCTGTGTCGGACACGGCTCTGGCGCCGCCCGAGCGCAGCAGGAGCATCGCGTCGCGACTGTCGTGATGACGTGGCCCGACGAGGACGGGCGCGCCGAACGCCGCGGGCTCGAGCACCGAGTGCAAACCGGCCGCATGGAAGCCGCCTCCCACATACGCGACATCAGCCAGCGCGTAGAGCTCGCCGAGCACGCCCACGCGATCCACGAGCACGACATCGGCCGCGCTATCCGGCGCGGCGCCCAGCCGCACGCACGAGAGTCCCGCGCGCGCGGCCCACGATGCGATCCGCCCCAGTTCCACCGCGCGCGGTTCGTGCGGCGCGATGATCAGGCGCGCGTCGGGGAACGACCGGTGTACCTCCTCCCATGCGGGGAGCAGCACCGCATCATCGGCGTCCCAGGTGGAACCCGCGACGAGCGTGGGCCGCGCGCCGCGGAGCGACGCGAAGCGCGGATCGTCGGTGCGCACCGCCTGCGCGCGCGCCCACACCTGATCGTAGCGGGTGTCGCCGCTCACGGTGATCACCGCGCGGCGCGCCCCTAGTCCGGCGAGACGCTCGGCGTCGTCCGGGTCAATGGCTCCCACGGCATCCAGCCGGGAATACGCGTCGCGCAGCAGCGCGGAGGCGAGCCGGCCGCGGCGGCTCGATCCAGCGGCCAGCGTCGCGCTGATGAGGGCAAGGCGGACGCCGCGCCCGTTCGCCTCGCGCACGAGTGCCGGCCAGACATCCAGCTTGCTGAAGACGATCGCCTGTGGGCGCAGCGCATCGAGCGTGACGCGCACGTCGCCCATCGTGTCGAACGGGAGATAGTCGGTGAAGTCCGCGCCGAGTGATCGCGCGAACTGCTCGGCGCTGGGCGAGAAGAACGTGTAGGCGAACTGCCAGTCGGGGTGCCGGTCGCGCAGGATCTCCAGCACGGGGCGCGCCTGCAGCCCCTCGCCAACCGAGGGCGCGTGCATCCAGAGGAGCGGCCGATCCGGGTCGCGTGCGCTCCGGCCCCACGCCGTGTAGCGATCCCGAATGCCGCGCCGGGCGCGCAGCGCGCGCCAGGTCTTTCCCTCCCGCTCCGGCGCGATCGCGGCGGCCAGACGCGCGAGCTGGGTGAGCGCGTTGTAGAGAATGGGCTGCGGCTCGTGGCGTGGCGGAGCTGGTGCCGGGCCGGTGGAACCCGTTCAGCGGGCCGCGCCCGCGCCGTGCCGGGCCAGCGCCGAGTCGATCGCCTGCTGGAACACCGCCGTGGGCTGCGCGCCGGCAATCATCTCGCCGCCAATGTTGAACGAGGGTGTGGAGTTCACGCCCGACGCAGTGGCGCGATCGATGTCAGCCTGGATGAGGGCACGCATCTCGTGCTTCGAGACGCACCCGTGATAGGCGACGGAATCCGCGCCGACATGCACCGCCAGCGAGTCCAGATACGCAGCGGGATCGGACAGGGTTTCCCACGATTTTTGCGTGGCGAACAGCGCGTCGTGCATGGGCCAGAATTTGCCCTGTGCGGCCACGCACATGGCGGCCTCCGCCGCGGGCCAGGCGTTGCGGTGACCGGGAAGGGGGAAGTTGATGTAGGCAAAACGGATCTTGCCCGTATCCACGTAGTCCCGCTTCAGCGTGGCGTACGTCTCGTCGTGCCACTCCTTGCAGAAGGGGCACTGGAAGTCGCTGATCTCGACGACCCACACGCCGGCGCTGTCGCTGCCTTCGATGCGCGCGTGATCGGCCTTGCGTTCGAGCACCGTATCACGAACGGCGGGCGCGCTGCGGTCAGCCGACGCCCCGGCGCCCGCGCGGCTGGAGCGCGCGACATCCGACGGACAGCGGGCAGCGCCGAACAGGGTGGCGCCCACGGCAATCATGGCAAGTCTGGCGAAGGTCATGCGGGTCTAGAAGTGGGAGAGGATGCGGCGGAGAGAGTTGGTGCGCCTGTCGAGAATGTAGGTGTACCCGCGGTCGGACGCGAGCGCCGTCGCGAACCCCAATCCCCGTGCCACGCCCAGCGCGCGCGGTGTGCGCGCGCGAAGGTCGATCACGAACACGCCCTCCGGGCCAGCCGCGATGAAGAGTCGGCCGGCGTCCAGCGAAACATCGTACGCGAAGCGCGCGTGCGTCCAGGAGAGGAGTGTCACGGGCGCCGCGGGATCGTGCGTGTCGAACAGCCGGACCCCGCCGGTCCCCAGAGCGACCGCGACAGTGTCTCCCGACAGGGCGAGCCGGAGCCCGGCTCCGCCCAGCGCCACGCTGCCCACTCGCACGAGCGAATCGCTGGTCGCACGAAAGGCGACGAGATCCTGATCGGTCACGGCCCACAGCAGACCCCGCGCCGGCTCCCACGCGAGATCGCTCGCCGACGACACCAGGGATGTGCCGCGCCATGACACCAGCGTGTCTTCCACGAGGGACAGGGGCACGACGCCAAGCTCACCCGGCAGGGCGACGAACGCGCGCGTCGCCGCCGCCGCCACGGCGCGCACGTCACCCTCGCGCGCGAGCGCACCGCGACCTCGTCCGGGTGGAAAGAGATAGAGTCCCGAGGGCGATCCTACCACCAGCCAACCGGATTCGGGCGCGAGCGCGACGTGGGCAATCCCATGCAGCCCACCGGCGCGCAGTGCCTCCGCCCGGAGCCCGGAGTCGGAGTCGAACATCTGCACGCCCGCGCTGCCACCCACCGCCACGTCGCCGGCGGCGACGGCAACCGCTGTTGGCGCACCCACGAGCGGTGCGGCGAGACTTCTGATGTCTATCGGACCGATTCCGCCGCGATACCGCAGCGCATAGCGGCGGTCCGACTGTCGCCCGATGAGAAAGCCGACTCCACCACCGACGGCCGCCGACGCGATGGAAAAGCAGGGAATGCCGCATGCGCCATGTCCGGACGATCCACCAGACTTCGAAAAGAGCACGCCGGCGAGTCCACCCAGGACGGCGCCGACGATCGCGTAGATCGTGCTGCGCTCGTGCCGTGATACCGTCTGCACCGAATCCTGCGCGACAGCGCGGGAAGCAGCCGCACCCTGTACGAGTAAAGCACCCAGCGCGGCAGCCAGGCACATCCGGCGAACCCGACCGATCCTCACGGCAGCCACAACAACAGGACACACGCCGAGCCACCGGGCCCGCTTTCTGCAGCGACATCCTGCAGCCAGGTCAGGGCCGGCGCGCGCGTGTCCGACCAGATCCATCACGATTCGCTCGCCCGGCTGCGACGAATGCTGCATCCTCTCTCTTTCGAGGCGACCGTCATGCGCATCATGCCGTTTGTGATGATACCGTGTCTCCTCTGCGGCTGCTATCTCAGCACGCCGGTCACCGGAGTCGCACCGCAGGCCGGCGATCAGGTCACGGTGGACCTCACCGACATTGGCACGAGTGAGCTCACGCAATATCTCGGTGCGAACGTCCAGTCGGTTGATGGCGACCTGCTGGCGAGCGACGACAGCACCATCACGCTCGCGGTTCGCCACGTGGATGTTCGCTCCGGCGACGATCAGCGCTGGAACGGCGAGCACGTGATGCTGCCGAGAGATGCCATTGCATCCATGCGGGAACGCAAGCTCTCCAAGTGGCGCACCGGGCTGCTAGCCGGCGTCGCGCTGGCCGGCGCGCTGGCGATTCGCCTTGGCGGGATCGGCAGCGGTCCCGTTGGGCGGCAATCGCCTCCTGGTGGGCAAACCAAGTAGCAGCGATTCATCGTTCAGCGGCACTGCGCCCGCGCGCGCCCGTGCGCGCACGCCATCGCGCCGTGCTCGGCGACATGCGGCGCGCGTCTTGCTAAGTGAAGCGGCATCCGGTCGTTGACTTCGGCATCCCCCAGGCGTCATGCCAATGTGGGATGCGCGTTTGGCCTCGCGCATCCACGTGTAAATATTTGACGCACGCGGTTCAATCCTGCATTATCACCGACGCATTCTGAGCGAGACAACCTGTCAACCGTGACTCTGGAGGAGTTCATGCGCACGACGCGGTCGGGGATTGCCCTCATCGCGTGCACGCTCGGCGTGGCGCTGATCGCGATTCCCGTGCTGCCGGCGCAGCAACAGGCCGATCAGCTCTATCCCGCCACTCTCAGCTACGGGACGGGACTGATTGACATTCCGGTGGCCTGGGTGTCGCCTGCTTCCGGGGACATCTGGCTGTCCACCACGGGCCGGCACATCCCGTACAATTTTGCCGGACAACAGAGTCTGAATCTCGCGTCGCAGTGGAACACCAACCTCGCGATCGATTCCCACTGGGGCGGTCGCGTGTCGGTCGGCTTTTCATTGTACAGCCAGAATCCGGAGTGGGGCTTTTTCGGGCAGGTGCTCGCGCTCAAGGAGCAGGCGGACAAACCCTGGCCGGCCATCGCCGTCGGGTTCCGCAACCTGGGCAATTGCGACCACGAAGATCGGCTGCTCGTCGGGTGCGACATCTCGTTCACCTCGGCGGGAGCAACGAAGGACGTCACGTCCTCCTTTGCGACGCACTTTCACACCGCGCCCACCGTGTACGGCGTCGCCACCAGGTCGTTCACGCTGGGCCGCGGATTCGGCAGCTTCAGTCTGGGATTTGGCAGCGGTCTGTTCTACGACAACGGTAAACTCGGCGACACCTACAACGACAAGGGACAGATCGCGCGCGGGCTCTTTCTGGGCGGGCGGTACGCGATCAATCCGACACCAACGTCGCGCATTGATTTTCTGGCGGAGAACAACGGCTGGGACTGGAATGCCGGCGTGGTCGGCAACTGGCGTGGCATCTCGCTCGGCATTTACGGAACGGAGCTGGAGGAGGGCTCGAAATCGGCCTCCAAGGGTCCGCTCTACAACGTGTACAACTACGCCAAGGTGAGCCTGTCGCTCGGCTACAGCGGCAATGTGTACGACATTTCCAGGGGACTGTTCCTGCGTTCCCGAGTTGCGGAGCTGGAGCGGGAACAGAATCAGCTTCGCGCCGAGATCGCGGCGCGCGACAAGCGCATTGCGGCGCTGGAGGCACAGCTGCGGCAGGCGCAGGCCGGCGAACTGGCCGACATTGCGCGCCGCCGTCAGGCGCTGGAAGCACAGATCCAGCAGGAGCGGGACGCGATCCAGCGAGCCGAGGATCGGCTCAAGAAGTTGCAGGAAGGACAGCCGCCGGCTTCGCCGCCCCCCACTCCGCCGTCCACCACCCAGCCGCCGCGCTGACAGAGAGACATGGCAATGTCCAGAACGCATGGAAGCTACGCGGTTGCTGCGGCGCTGTTCCTGGCGGCGAGTGCGATGTCTGCCCAGCAGAGTTATCCGCAAACCCTGTACTGGGGGTCCGGGCTGGTGGACATCCCGGTGGCCTGGGTGTCACCCCTGTCCGGAGATTTCAACCTCGGATTCTCCGGCAAGAGCATCAAGGGGTCGCAGATCGCCTCGGGATTCGGCAAGGGGATGAACACGAACATGGCGCTGTCGGCATCACTCTGGGGTCGCGCGGAACTGGGCTGGTCGCTCTACTCCGATGATCCCGAGTGGGGATTCTTCGGCCGCGCGCTGCTCATCAACGAGGAGGATTACCGCCTCAAGGGCGGTGCGGCGGCCTGGATACCGAGTCTGGCGGTCGGCATGCGCAACGTGGGGCCCTATTCCAAGGTGGATCGGTTCGGGCTTGGCTATCATCTTGGTCTGCCCACGAGCCAGGATCCGAGCCGTGAGCACGTGGTGGACTCGCTGCACCAGAAATTCTCCACGGCGCAGACGATTTATGGCGTGGCAACCAAGTCGTTCAGCCTGAGTGACGTAAATCGCAACTGGCCCAACGTGGGGCTCAGCTTTACCCTGGGCTATGGGAACGGCCTCTTCAAGAACGACGGCGGGCTGGGCTCGGCGTATGCCAGGCATAGCACCGGGGGCCTGTTCGGCGGCGCCAAAGTGGAGTTCTATCCGAGCAGCCGCAGCGCGGTTTCCCTCATGTTCGAGAACAATGCATGGGATTATAATCTGGGTGCCGTGCTGAACTATCGGGGGATCCTGGCGGGGTTGTACTGGACGGAGATGGGAGCCGGGAGCTCGGGCAGTTCTCCGCCCACGCCGTACAACTACGACAAGTTTGCATTCACGGTGGGATGGCAGAACAACGTACTGGCACTGCTCCGTGGTAACTTCCTGCAGGAACGGGTTGCCCAGCTGGAAAAGGAGCGCGCCTCGCTGCTCGCCGAAATGGGTAATCGTGAAAAACGGATTGCGTCGCTGCAGCTCGAGATCGACCGGTACAAGGCACAGAGTCTGCTCGAGCTGGAAACACGGCGCGCACAGGCTGAGCAGGAACTGAAGGCGGAACGGGAAGCCCTGCAGCGGCTTCAGGAGCGATTGCGCCGCCTCGAGCAGACCATTCCGCCTGCCGAGCAGAAGCCGCCGCGGTAAGCTGGGCGGCGCTCACCATCTCCGGGACTCGATGAACATGTCGACGAGACGCACGTGGTGGACTGGTCTGGCGCTTCTGCTTGCAGCGCCGATGGTCCTGTGCGCCCAGGTGCCTGACACCCTGTCGCCGCAGGCCCAGGACTCTGCTTCCCAGCAGGCATACGAGACGCATCGCGCCGAACTCGTGAAGCAGTTGCAGGAGACGCAGAATCAGCTCAGTGAGCTGCGGAGCCAGCGCGTGCAGCTCGAAGCGAACGTGGAGAACGCCCTGGCGCGCGCAATGCAGGGACGCGCCCAGATGCTGCTCATGAGCCCGGAGCAGAACGCCCTCGTGCAGCTCGATGGACTGCTCGCCACGGCGCAGGACAACATGAGCGCGCAGCGCGATCGCATGCAGGCGCTGGGCGACGCGGTGCGACGGCACACGGGCGCGGTACTCGTCGTGCTGCTGCGCACCGATTCCGCGTATGGCGGCCCGGTCGCGGGGGCCGATCTCAAGGTGGATGGCGCGACAGCCGGGTCACGCACGTATACCCCCATCGCCGTGGATGCGCTGCATCGCGGCGCGGTGGATGAGCTGTACCGGGCGCCGGTGCTGCCCACCGCGCACACGGTCGCGGTGACCATCACGACGTCGGGCGAACCGCTCACGCAGAGCGTGACCGTCAATGCACAGGGTGAAACCGTAACGTACGTGCAGTTCGTGGTGCGTGGGGCGCAGATCGTGCCGAGTACGTGGACGAGCAAGGGTACGACGCCATTCTGACGACATTGCGCATCATGCCGATCTCCTCACGGCTCGCGGTGTCTTTCGCGCTCGCGGTCGCGCTCGCGGTGCGACTCGACGCGCAGCAGCCCGCGCGGGATACGACGGCGGCTCGCGCAGACAGCGCACTCACTCCCGTGGAGGATCAGGCCAGGGGCGTGTCGGCGGAGCTGGGGGTGGCCCTCTTCAACCTGACGGCTGGACAGCCGCTGCGTGCGCTCGACCGCCTGGAATGGCTGCGCTCCGCGCCGCTGAGCCAGGGCGGGTCGGGCGCCGTCTCGCCGCGACAGCGGGCCGATCTGCTCTTTCTGCTCGCGCAGGGCTACTACCGGCTCGGCATGTCAGCGCAGTTTCGCTCCATCGCGGCCGAACTGAGCTCGCAGGCGCCGGATGCACGGTACACCGGGATCATTGCGACCGAGCTCATGCTCGATGCGTATCGCCAGGGCGAGTATGCCAGGGCGCGCTCGCTGTTGCAGTCCGCCTCCGCCGGTGAGGATCACGGCCTCGTATCGCTCGTGGGTGGACTGGCGGCGTACGATGCCGGTGACTTCACCGCGGCGCGAGCGGCATTCCAGGATGCGCGCGCCGCGGGCGGCGTCTATGCACCATACGCACAGTATCTGGATGCGATGGCCGCGATGGGCGGAGACACGGCGCGCGCGGGACAGGCGCTCGGCGTGCTGCGCTCGCTCAGCCAGGTGGCGACC
Organism: Gemmatimonadaceae bacterium; assembly: GCA_035553215.1. Lineage (GTDB taxonomy): Bacteria > Gemmatimonadota > Gemmatimonadetes > Gemmatimonadales > Gemmatimonadaceae > JADGGM01. The sequence goes on along the minus strand of DATNDS010000101.1, from coordinate 12,407 downwards.
GGCCCGTTCGGTGATCAGGTGCGTCTCACCGAGGCGCAGCTTGCGCTGCTCAGCGGGCAGTACGATGCGGCGATCACCGCCGCCAGCGGAGTCAGCGCATCGGGCGGACTGGCCGCGCAAGCACAGCTTACGAAGGCATGGGCACTGTATCGCGCGGGCAAGCTGGATGATGCCCGCGTCGCGTTTGCCGATGTCGCCACGCACTATCCCATGCTGCCGCGCCGCGATGAAGCCCGGATCATGGCCGGCCAGGCGCTGCTGGAAGCCAAACAGTCCGCTGCATCGGAGCGCTACTTCGACGCCGTCACGGATTCCGTGTCGAGTGAAGCGACGCTGCTCCAGTCCCGCGTGAAGGGTCCGTGGAGCAGTGCCGCGCAGACGCTCGTATCCCAGCGGGCGGCCGGGCTGCTGTTCCTGGATGATCCGGACCATGGGCGCACCGTGGCGCTGCCGGACGCCGCGGGAGCGGAGCCGTCCATCATCGCCGCGGCGTACGCGGGCGCGGCGCCGCCGCCCGCGAGCGCCGCGCCGCGCATCATCACGCTCGCGGACGTGCAGTCGCGCGTGGACTCGGTCGCTCCCGCGCTCGGCGCCGACTTTCCGCGGCGGATCCTCTATCGTGGCGTGTCCACGCCGGCGTCGCGCGCGGCGTACGCCGCGAGCGCCGAGGCCCTCGATGCCGCCAACGCCGCGGTGGCGCTAGCCCGCTTCCGGCTGCAGTCGGAGCAGGGGACGCAGGCGCTGCAGATTGGCGCGCTCCAGGAGTTTCAGCACCTGATTGCGGACAGCCGCGCGGTGCTGGAAGAGAACGCCCGGACGCTCGCGCTGGTGCGTGATTCGCTTGGTCGCATGACGGCCGTGCTCACGGACAGCCGCCGCCGGATACACGAGGCGCTGGAAAAGCAGGTGGCGCTCACGAAGGAAATGGCGACGGAGAACGTCGCCATGCTGGACAGTGTGAAGGCATCGCTGGGCAGCAGTCTGGCGCCGCGTGAAGCGGCGGTGCTCGAAACCGAGATTCAGACCGCGCATACCTACCAGCAGATTACCGAGCTGGTGGACAGCGGGCTGGATGCAGCCATTGCGCGCAATCCGGTGTTTGCCCTGCAGGATTCGCTGGGTGTGCGGCTCGCGCGCGCGCAGGCCGTGCACGACTCGGCGGTCGCGCTCCTCGCCAACAACGACCGCATGGTCAGCGCCAATCTGGATTCCCTCCAGGGACATGAATCGGATCGGGCCCGCGCGATGCGCGCGATCCTGGCCGCCGCTGAATCGCAGCGGGCAGCGGCCGAACAGAAAGTGGTGAGCCTGGTGGAAACCGAGCTTGGAGCCCGCGCCGCATCCGCGCTGGCCGCGCTGCAGCGCGATCGTGAAGCCGCGGAGTATGGATCGGCGAGCGCGGCGTTCTTCCGCGCGCTGGAATCGTCCACGGCAGCGCCGGGCACGTCCAGCACGACGGGCGCCGCATCGTCCGCCGGCGCGAACCCTCCACCACGGTAGTGCGCATGCCATCGCAGCGGTTTCGCCTGGTTGCGCTCGTTGCTCTTGCGCTCACCTGCCTCCGGCCGGCAACGGCCCGGGCGCAGGCGACCGGCCCCACGCGGCTGGCCAGCGCGATGGCGGATGATGACACCGTTCGCGTGACAGCGATCGCCAAGCTCGAGTCGTTCGTCCAGCGCTATCCGGACAGCCAGCGCCGAGCGAACGCCCTGTTCGAGCTGGGTGAGTTGCTGGTTCGGCAGGCCGATGATGCCTTTGCTGCAGCGCAACGCGCCGGGGGCGCCAACGTGCCGGTGCATCCGGAATACCGCGCGGCCATTGATCGGTACGCGGAGCTCGTGAGCCGCTATCCACAGTTCGAGCGGCTGGATGCGGCCGCATACACGCTCGGCACCCTGTACTTCGCCGATGCCCAGTTCTCGAACGCCGCGCGCATGTTCGAGCTGGTAGCAGCCAGCCCGCAGTCCACGTACCGCCCGGAATCGTTCTTCCGGTTGGGCGATGCCCGTTTCGAGCTGGCCTCACAGCTGCGGGAGGCGCCGCGCAAGGCAATGTTCGTCCAGGCTGCGCAGGCGTATGACAGCGCGGCGAAGGCCTCGCCGGCCGGGAGCGACATTCACCTGCTCGCGCTCTACAAGCTCGGATGGTCGTACTACAACCAGGCCACGCGGCCCGAGCAGCCGGAGTACAAACAGGCCGTGGATGTCTTCGGCCAGCTCGCGACGGAGTACGACCAGCTCAGTCCCGAACAGCGGGCGCGACTGGGTCTGCGCAGCGAAGCGCTGGAGTACATGGCGGTGGCACTCACGCAGGTCGGCGGTGCGCCCGCGGCAGACCAGTACTTTGCCACGCACTCGGACGCCAGTTTCCGGCTCCCGGTGATGCGCCGCGTGGCGGCGAGCCTGCGCGATCAGGGCGACTTTCCCAAGGCCGTCGCGGCCTATGCGGCCGTGGAGCAGTTGGCTCCAACCGATTCCGGTGCGCTCTCGGTGCAGCGCGAAATCGTGGACATTTATCAGAACCGGATGCTCGATGCGGCGCGGGCGCAGCAGGCCCGGCTGGTGCTGGTGAACACGTTCGCGCCGGAGTCGGCGTGGGCGAAGGCGAATCCGGAAATGGCGGACACACTCAAGGCCGTGCGCGAGCAGGCGCTCCGGCACAGCGCGCAGTACGAACTGTCGCTGGCGCAGGGGAAGCAGCCGGACCGTTCGCACTTCAGCGATGCGGCCAAGCTGTACGGGCGGTATCTGGCGGAATATCCGCAGTCGGACAGCGCGCAGTCGGTGGCGTTCTTCAACGGCGAGGCGCTCTTCGGCACCGGCGACTATGCGCCCGCCGCGCAGGCGTATACGCTCGCGGCCTACGGCCGCAAGGGGGACGACAAGCTGGCCGCGCAGGCGGGACAGAACGCCATCGTCTCCTATGATTCCGCGCTCGTGCACAATCGCGGCGACCGCGCGGCACAGGACTCGTTGTTCAGCGCGGTGGATCGCTTCGTGGCGGCGTTCCCCGGCAACGAGGCCGCCACCAAGGCGCTCATCGAGAAGGGGAAGCGTGCCTCCGAGGCGCAGCGCTGGGACGTGATGGAAAAGACCTTCCGCACTTACGCGGAGCGCTACCCCAACGATCCGTACACGCCTACCGCGCAGAAGCTCGTGGGTGATGCGATGTACCGGGAAGGGCGCTACGTGGAGGCGCAGGGACAGTGGGAGCAGGCGCAGACACAGGCGGCGCAGTCCGGCAAGTCCAAACTGGCGGACTCCATTCGCACCATTCGCGATGCTGCCGCGGTGACGTTCGGCGACTCGCTCGTGAAGGCGGGTGACTACCGTCGCGCCGCCGAAGAGGTGTACGTGGCATTCGCGGATCGCAACCCGACCTCGGACCGCGCGCCGGACGCGCTGCGCAATGCCATTGAGACGTACATGCTGGCCGACAGCGCCGCGCGCGCGAAGAACGATACGGCGGCGGCGCAGAAGGCCAAGACCCGTGCGCTGGAGCTCTCCGGCCGGCTCGTGAAGGACTACCCGAAATACAAGTATCGCGTGCAGTACCAGGCGCTCGGCGCGCAGTTGCTGGCGGATCTGGGACGGCGCGACGAGGCGGTGCAGGCGCTGGATGCGCTGGTACAGGAGAATCCGACGTGGAGCGGCCGGGCCGACGCCATGGTGCGTCGCGCCGTGATGCTGGATTCGCTCGGCAAGCATGAAGACGCGGCGTCGGCGTACGAATCGTTTGCGTCGGCGTATCCCAGGGACAAGCGCGCGGCCGATGCGCAGTTCAACGCGGCGGTGACGTATCTGGAGACGCCGGACTCGGCGGCGGCGGCCCGGGCGTACGGCACGTTCGCGTCGCGCTTCCCGCAGGATTCCCGCACGGGACAGGCGCAGCAAATGCGGGTCGCGCTGCTCAAGGCATCGGGTGACATCACGACGGTCAACACGGAGCTGGCCCGCCTGTGCCAGCACCCGAGCGCGGCGTTGCGCGCGGATTGCGCGGCCCGGAAGGGGGAGAGTGAGTTCCGGCTGGGTGCCGGGCTGTTCTCCCGATACAAGGCCATGCAGCTCGTGGTGCCGCACGTGGGCAACCTCACGCGCCGGGGAGTGGATCGGCTCTCGAAACCCAAGCGCGATCTCCTCAAGACCATGACCGATCACTTCACGGCGTCCATTGCCACGGGATCGCCGGAATGGCTGGCGGCGTCGTCGTATTATGTGGGGCTCGCGCAGTGGGAATATGGGAACTATCTGAAGAACGTGACACTGCCCAGGTCACTCACGCCGGATCAGCTGGCAGCCGCGCAGGCCGGGTCGGCGCAGCAGGCGGAGCAGTACTACACGGCGGCGAAGAAGACCTGGCAGACCCTGCTCGACAAGGCAGCAAAGGACTCCATCACGAATGCGTGGGTGGACCGCGCCCGGGCGGCGCTGGCGGGCACCGTTGATGAATCGCCACCCACCAGTTTCCGTGACGATCCGCACGCGGCGCGCGTCGGAGGAGAGCGATGAGACGCATGGGCAACTGGCGGACTGGCCTCGTGCTTGCTACAGCGATAGCGCTGACCGTCCCGCTGGGCGCGGCCGGCCAGCAGCCGAAAAAGTCGCGCACCGGTGAGACGATCATCATTCACGGACAGGTGCCCACGCCGCAGGTGGTGACGGTGCGGCCGCGCGCGGTGCCCGAATATTCACGCCAGGTACTGGGTCCGGAACTGTACGAACAGTCGCACGCGGCCATGCTGGATTCCGGCTATGATGTCGTGCCACTGCGCCAGGTGACCGGGCAGCGGCTGGTGGATACCACCATGGCACCCCTGGCGGCCGCGGACAGCGCCGCACTCGCCGCGCAGCGAGAGGCGATCCAGCGCGCCCAGGCCCGCCTCGACTCGTTGCAGCGCTCCGCCGGGGCGTCCGCGGCGGCCAGGGCGGCCGCCGGAGACACCGCCGCGGTCAGAACCAACGCGGCGGACGCGGCGCGAACGCAGGAGATCCAGGCACTGTTGCGAGAGCTCCGGCTCCATCGCGAACGTCTCGATTCGCTCTCGGCGGCCGTTGAAAACGTCGGACGGCCGGATACCAGTCGAACACCGCGTGACAGTACGCGGAAGCCACGCTGACGTACTCTCTCTCGATCCTTCCCGTGGAGGACTGCTCTCGATGTTGACGAAAATGCTGGAATACTACCGGGCCGGCGGCCCCGTTATGTACTTCATCCTCATCGTGGCGGTTGCGGGACTCGCCGTATTCATCGAGCGATTCTACACGATCGTCATCCGGTCCAAGATCAACGGACGGGAATTCATCGAGCGTGTCATCCAGCTCGTGCGCGCCGGCAAGATCGATGACGCGATCAAGCTCTGCCAGCAGTCGAACGCGGTGCTGCCGGACATGGGGCTGCTGATTCTCCGCAGTCGCAGCCGTGACGAGGCGGACCTGCAGAACGTGGCGGATGCCGCATCGCTCAGCGTGCTCCCGCGGCTCACGCGGCGGCTGCACTACCTGCCCATGCTGGCCAACGTCGCGACGCTCATCGGTCTGCTCGGCACGATCTTCGGCCTGCGCGCGGCGTTCCAATCGGTGTCGCTCTCGGCGGCATCCGAGCGGTCCGCCGCATTGGCGTCCGGCATTGCGATCGCGTTGAACGCCACGGGCTTCGGGCTGCTCACCGCCGTCCCGCTCTCCGTGGCGCATGCATACCTCGTGAGCCAGGCGGAAGGCATTATCGAGCAGGTCGATGAATTCCAGGTGCGGCTGATCAACGCGCTCATTGACCGGCCCGACGTTCGCCTCGGCAACCGGTGATCGCGCGGTTCATCAGTCTTCGCTTCGGCAGGTGAGTCGAGATGGCCTCTCTCTTTCATCGATCCAAGCTGCGCCGTGCCGAACGCGCATCGGCCACGTGGTCGGGGAACATCAACCTCGTGCCGCTGGTGGATACGCTCACGTCCATCGTGTTCTTCAGTCTCCTCACGTATCAGGGGGCGACCCTGATGTCACTGACGTCGTTCGATCTGGCGCTGCCACCGGTCGTGGTGACGACGCCGGAACAGGCGTCGAAGGTGAAATCCGAGCAGGACGTGCTGAACCTTCTCCTCGCCGTGCGGGTAGACAACGACAAGATCGTGGTGGAGCATTCGGGAGGGGGTGGATTCCGGCAGGAGATCGCCGGACTCGACACGGCATCCCTGGCCACGTTTCAGACCGTGATGATGCAGATTCGACAGCAGTATCCGCAGAACAGTGACGTGCTGGTGATTCCATCCGATGACGTGAATTACGACAACATCGTGCACGTGCTCGAACGGCTGCGCCTGGCGCACTACGCGGGAATTTCGCTCGGTACGCGCGCCCGCGGCGCCGCGCCGGTACAAGGGAAGTAGCCGATGAGCCGCGCGAGAGATCGCCGCGCGCTCCGGCGCGCCCAACAGTTCGCCAAGTTCCGGATCACGGAGCTCAACCTGGTGCCGCTGGTGGACACGCTGGTGAGCATTGTGTTCTTCGCGCTCACTACGGCCACCGTGGGTGAGCTCGCGCCCGTGGTGCCCGGCGTGCGGCTGCCCGAGGCGCGCGTGGGGGAAGTGGCGCTGCAGCAGCTCACGCTGGGCATTGGCCGGACGGTCACGCTCGCGGGTCATCCCGTCATGAGTACCATCGATGCGGCGGCGGTGCGCTCCACGGATCCGTCACAGCCGCTGCTCATCCCGCCGCTCTACAGCGCGCTGCGTCAGGCGGCGGATTCCATCCGGAAGAATCAGAACGTAGCCGCCGCGCAGCCACTGGATACGCCGCTCGCCATTCAGGGCGACAAGAGCATGCGCTACGATCTGCTTGCCCGGATGATGCAGACGGCGCGGCTGGCGGGATTCAAGAATCTGTCGCTGCAGGTGAACAAGGTGGAAGACCGGCTGCCGGCGGGGGCGAAATAGCATGCCCGTGATGCAGCCCGCGCCGCGCCCCGCGCACCGACGTGCGCCGGATGATGCGTCCTTCACGCGCAACATGCGCTACGAGTTCGCCAGCGAGGAAGGGCGGGCGATCATCTCGTCGTGGATGCTGTCGGCGGGGCTGGGCATTATCTGGCTGCTGCTCGTCATCTTCGGACCGAAGATTCCGCCACTCATCTCGCTGCTCCCCACGGAGCCCACCAAGCCCATCGAGGTGCAGTTCGAGCCGCCGACCACGGTTCCCACACCAAGTGCGGGCGCGCCCGTGGCAGCCGTGAAGACGCCGGCGCCGGCGGCCGGTGGACGCCGCGCGGGGTCGCAGACGAACGACACGAAGGCGATCGGCAACGCGTTTGGTGGTGCATCCACGAACGCGGGCGGCGGCATGGTTGGTGACGTGTCCGGCGTGCTGCGTGGCGTGGATGTGAATTCGGGTGCAGGGGCCACGCCGGGACAGTCCGGCGGCAAGGCCGTGATCGGCTATGGACAGGGCGGTCAGGGATCGCGCACGCCCGGCCGCGGCGGACTGGGTGAGGGGCTGGGCAACACGCCCGGCGGCGGTGGCATTGGTGGCGTGGGTGGCGGCGGTGGCGTGGGATTCTCCACCGTTCGCGTCTCGGCGCCAAGCGTGATTCGCGCCGAGAAAGTCGGGGGTCCCGGCCGCAACGTATCCGACCTGGGCAACTACGTTCGCAGCCGCCAGTCGCAACTGCAGTTCTGCTATCAGGAGTACGGACTCAAGACCAATCCATCGCTGGCGGGCACGGTCACGGTCGCGGTCACGCTCACGGGCGGCGGCGACGTGACGGGCGCGGACATTACGCGGCGCACCTGGTCGGGTGCCGGTGCCTCGGCGGCCGAGTCGTGCATCCATGAACGCATCATGGGGTGGAAGTTCCCCGCAGCGCAGCAGGGAGGCGGGACGTACAGCTTCTCCTTCGTCTTCAGCAAGTAACCGTGTTCCAACCGTCCATCGCATCGGACTCCGTTCCAGCGGATGTGGCATAGCGCCCTGCGGGTAGTTGGCGCGCTGGTGTTGCTGCAACAACTGCACGGGTTGCAGCTGCCCTCGCCGCAGGGGTACGTGAACGACTTCGCGAACGTCATCCCGGCCGACAGCCGGCAGACGATCCAGCGCATCATCGACGACGTACGCGCCAAGAGCGGCGGCGAGATCGTCGTGGTGACGCTCCCCGACATCGGACAGAACGACCCCAACACCGTCACGCTACAGATCGGCCGCACGTGGAAGGTCGGCAAGTTCGGCAAGCCCGGCGACCAGACGCGCAACACGGGCGTGGTCATCCTCGTCGTTCCCAAGGAGACCAGCTCCGATGGACACGGGCATTGCTACATTGGTGTGGGCTATGGCGCGGAGGGGTTCATCACCGATGCCACGTCGGGCACCATCTGTCGCGCGGCCACGCCGCTGTTCATGCAGAAGGCCTATGGGCCCGCCATCGAGCAGATTACGCTGCAGGTGGCGCAGCACTACGCGGAGAATTTCAACTTCGCGCTGGACACCGCTTTCCGGCCACCGCCCACGCCGGGTGGCGCTGGCGGCGGGAACTCCGGCTTCGTGATTCCGCCGTTCGCCCTCTTTCTCGTCATTCTGGCGGTAATTTTCATCCTCAATGCCTTCACGCGGAACCGCCGCGGCTGTGGTGGGGGTGGCTGCATACCGCTCTTCATTCCCATGGGAGGCGGGGGATTCGGAGGCGGGGGATGGGGTGGCGGGGGATGGGGAGGCGGCGGAGGCTTCGGCGGATTCGGTGGTGGTGGAGGGTTCGGTGGTGGTGGCGGCGGCTCGAGCTGGTGAGATCCCATGGCGAAAATGACACTCGATGAACTGGTGGAGCAGCTCCGTGCCGCCTTCGGCAACGGGTTGCGCGCGGTGGTGCTCTACGGTTCCACGACCGCGGGCGAGGTGTTGGGACGCTGGTCCGATCACAACGTGCTCGTGATCGTCGATGCGCTGGATCTGGAACTGCTGCAGCGCGAGGCGGCGATCGCGCGCGCGTGGATGGAGGGCGGCAATCCACCGCCGCTCACGCTCACACTCGAGGAGTGGCGTGGGTCGGGCGATATATTTCCCATGGAGTACGCGGACATTCTCGATCGGCACCGGGTGCTCTACGGCGCACCGCCGTTCGACGGGATCACGGTGGATCGCAAGGATCTTCGGTTGCAGCTCGAGTTTCAGGCGATGGGCAAGCTGCTGCAGCTCCGGCAGGGCGTGCTCGCGGCTGGCGGGGAGCGCCGGCGCCTGCTCGATCTGCTGAGCGCCAGTCTCAGCACGTTCATGGTGCTGTTCCGGTCGCTGCTGCGCTATCATGGAGATACGCCGTCTACCGACTATGAGGAACTGTCGCGGCAGGCGGCGGCGCGGAGTGGCGTGTCCGCGGATCCGTTCCTGCGCGTCGTGCGCCACGTTCGTGGCGCGGAGAAAATCGCGGACGGCGAGGTCCAGACCGTGGTGGCGGCATACCTCGCGGGTGCACGACAGCTCGTTCACCATATTGATCAGTTGGGTGTGACATGAGGCGTATTCTGGTCCTGCTTCCGGCGATGCTGGTGCTGGCCGCCTGCCCGCGTGACAAGAAGGTCACGACTGCGCGGGTGCAGGAGGACACGATGCCGTTGAACATGGATTCGTTGCAGACCGCCATTCCGCCGGCGGAGCCGGATTCATTCAAGCCGGCGAAGGCCGAGCCGGTGCGGGCGCGTCCCACCATTCCTCCCGCGCCGCCCGCGCTCGTGGAGGTCGTGCAACGCGAGCAGTCGTTCACCCGGTTCTGCTACCAGGAGTTCGGGCAGAAGGTGGATCCGTCGCTCAAAGGCGGCGTCGCCATGGTCGTGACGGTGGCGAACGATGCGATCACGGCGGCGCGCGTGGCGGACGATACCTGGTCATCGCGCGCCGGCAAGGCGGTGAATTCCTGTCTGGAGGACAAGGCGCCAACCGCCTGGAAGCCCGCCACCGGCTCCGTGGCGGCGGGGAAGTACGTCGTGCAACTCAGCTTCCGGCCGTCCTGAGCACGCTGATGGATCGCTCATATCTCAACCGCTCTCGGAGGATGTCCTTCATGCGCAGACGATCGCTTTCCTTCCTGCTGCTGCCTTTGCTCATGGCCGGATGCGGCTACAACAGCATTCAGACCATGGACGAGCAGGCCAGCTCCGCGCGGAGCCAGATCGAAGTGCAGCTGCAACGACGCGCCGATCTCATTCCGAATCTAGTGAGCACGGTGAAAGGCTACGCGGCGCATGAGGAGCAGATCTTCACGCAGGTGGCGCAGGCGCGCGCCGGGTTGATGGGCGCCATTCAGACGCACGATCCCCAGCAGATGGCCGATGCGAACCAGCAGCTCACGGCGGGACTGGGCCGGTTGCTTGCGATCTCCGAGAACTATCCGAATCTCAAGGCGGACCAGAGCTTCCTGAAATTGCAGGACGAGCTGACGGGAACGGAAAATCGCATCGCGGTGGCGCGTGGCGACTACAACCAGGCTGCCCAGCAGTACAACACGTACATCCGGAAATTCCCCCAGGTGCTGACCGCCAAGGTGATCGGCGCGAAATCCAAGCCGTATTTCGAAGTGACGAACGCCGCGAATCGCGAGCCGCCCAAGGTGGACTTCTCCACGCCGGCTCCGGCGGGCAGCAGCGCCACGCCGGCGCCGCCTCCGTCCAAGGTTCCGTGAGCGGCTGGTCGCACCACGCGGGACATGCAGGAGCGGCGAGCGCGGGATGGCTCGCCGTTCTCGTCTCGCTGGCTGCATGCGTTCCGGCATCGCGCCCCGGCGGCGTGGCGCCGCGTGAGGTCGTGGTGCCGATCGTCTTCCCGCTGGCGGCCGACTCCGTACGCTTCACGAGCGGATTCGGTGATGCCCGTGATGGTGGCCGAGTGCACCGGGGCCAGGATCTGTTCTGTCCACGCTGGACGCCGATTCTCGCGGCCGTGGATGGCACGGTGGACTGGATCGCGACGAGCCGGCCAAAGAAGGGAAAGAGCTACGAGCTGCTCCTGCGCGGCACCGATGGCAATCTGTATTTCTATGATCATCTCAACAACGATGACCCGGGCACGCGGGACGATGCGGCGCTGCCGCGCTACGCCTACGCCCGTGGCCTGAAGAACGGCGACCACGTCCGCGCGGGCGACATCATTGGCTACGTTGGCGATTCGGGCGATGCGTCAGGTCCGCATCTGCACTTCGAGATCCATCTGCACTCGTGGGGCAATGCGGTGGATCCGGTGTATTCGCTGCGGGAAGCGCTGAGGAAACGGGAAGCGGCGCCCCGAAGGGGCGCCTGAGGCTCAGTCGCCGCTCCCCTCAGCCGCTTCCCTCAGCCGCAGGGCCGCAGGCCCTGCCGGCGCTTCCCGCAGGCGGCCTTCGGCCGCCGCTTCCCGATTGAACAGTCGCGCAAAGCGCGACTGTTCAATCGGGAATCGCGTCCGAGGGCATCACGTACGTCAGCGGGTCCACCACCTTGCCGTGCACGTGGATCTCGTAGTGCAGGTGCGGACCCGTGGACAGGCCGGTACTTCCCACGTTCGCGATGATCTGCCCGCGCTTCACGTGCTGGCCCACCCGCACATCAATGCGCGAGCAGTGCGCATACTTCGTCACGATGCCGTTGCCATGGTCGATTTCGAGCACATTCCCGTAGCCGCGCTGCTGAGTCACGAGCGTCACCGTGCCGGCCGCGGGCGCGACGATCGGAGCGCCCATGGGGGCGCTCACGTCAATGCCCTCGTGCGGTCTCGAAATGTGCAGAATAGGGTGAAAGCGTGACCGGCTGAACGCGCTGGAGAGCCATCCGGCGGTGGGCATGATGCTCGGAATGCTCGCATACCGCTCGACGTTGTGCGCGAGTGTGTCCGACACGCGTTCAAAGCTCGCGGCCAGGACGTTGGCGCGCGCAATGAGTCCATCCACGTGGGTCATGCCTGTCGTGCCGGCTCCGCTCTGCGGTGCGGCCTGCGCAGCGCGAGCGGAATCCAGGGAATCGGCGAACGGCGTCTGCTCCGATGGAAGACCCGCGAGCAGGCGAATCTGGTCGTCGCGCCGCTCGAGCGCGGCAATCGTGTCATCCAGCGTGCGCAGCCGCGACTCCAGCAGCACCGCATCCCGGCCGGTGAAGGCGGTGGCAATGATCCCGCCGGCCTGGCGCTGTACGACGTGTCCGAGCGCCGCGCCGGCGACGAGCAGCAGCGCCGCCGTCACCACCGCCCCGATGACGAGCGTGCGCTTGACCAGCCGTTCGCTCAGCGAGTAGGTGCGCGGCTCGTCGCATCCTTCGGGCACGAGCATGAGCGTCCAGCGACGGGAACGGGGCATTCGGCGACTCCGCGAATCCGGGGAAGGGGCTACGTTCCACAGACTCTCGGCCGCACTGTCGCGTAACCGGCGCCAGTCGGGGTGGTGCATTCTGTTCCAGCACCCGTGGCACGTTGCCA
>DATNDS010000100.1:0-3436 GCA_035553215.1 Gemmatimonadaceae bacterium | reverse complement strand
ACGGGTCGTGATGCGGCGTGGCGTGCCCATGGAACTCTGCCTCAGTGTTGCGGTGAAGGCGCGCGCGCCGGCGACACGGGCGTGGCTGCCGAGGCGAATGCATGCATACCCATACGTCGTTGCTCCGCCACGGGGCACTAGGGCAGTGCGAACACGTGCAGCGCGCCGCCGGGCGCAGTGTACTGCGGCAGGTCCGGCACCGCTCCCACGGCGCCGAGCGCGGCCCATGGATCGTCAGGGGAAAGATGACCGGGCACGATGGCGCCCATCCAGCCGCCCACACCTGAATAGATGGCGATGTACTGCTTGCCATCCGGTCCCGTGTACGTGATGGGATTGCCCACGATGCCGGACTTGAAGTGAGTCTTCCAGAGCGGCTTGCCGGTCTTCGCATCCACCGCCTTGAAGTCGCCATCCAGCGTGCCGTAGAACACCACGCCACCGGCGGTGACGAGCGCGCCGGACCATACCGGGAAGCGCTCGGTGATTCCCCAGACCTTTCTGCCGGTGGCGGCATCCCACGCAAGGAACTCGCCGCGTGCACCGTCGCCTCCAGGGCCCGCGTACATCTTCACGGCGGCGCCAACGTACGGCGTGCCGGCGATGTATTTGGCCTTCACGCCGCCGTAGTCCATGCAGATGTTCGTGGACGGCGTGTAGAACAGGTGCGTATCCGGAGAGTAGGCCGCTGGCTGCTGGTCCTTTGCCCCGGTGGACGACGGACAGATGTCCTTCGTGAGATGCCCCTGGTGCGTCTGCCTGGTGGTGTCTTCCACCGGACGGCCCGTCGTAAGATCGATCTTCGACGCCCAGTTCACGGTCTTGAACGGTTGAGCCACCAGCACCTGTCCGGTGGCCCGATCAATGGTATAGGCGAAGCCGTTGCGGTCGAAATGCACGAGCACCTTGCGCGTGGTCCCATCCATGGGAAGATCGGCGAGAATGTTCTCGTTCACCGCGTCGTAGTCCCAGCGGTCGTGGGGCGTGAGCTGATACGCCCAGCGCGCTTCGCCCGTGTCGGGATTGCGCGCGAAGATCGTCGTGGACCAGAGATTGTCGCCGGGGCGCATGTCCGGATTCCACACTCCCGGGTTCGAGGTGCCGTAGTAGATCAGATTCAGTTCCGGATCGTAGCTGATCCATCCCCACACGGCCGACCCGCCGATCTTCCACTGCTGCCCGCGCCAGCTCGTCAGTCCGAGATCCTTGCCCTGCATCCATCCATAGTACGGCTTGAAGTTCGGGCCGATCAGCACATCCTTGTCGGCGCCCGTGCTCCGCGCTCGCCAGAGCAGCTTGCCGGACTTGAGGTCCAGTCCCGCGATCCATCCCCACACTCCCATCTCGCCACCCGAGTCACCCACGATCACCTTTCCATCCGCGATGATCGGCGCCATGGTGATCGTCTCGCCCGTGTTCGGATCGCCGAGCGTCGTGCGCCACACGAGCTTGCCGGTTGTCGCGTTCACTGCCACGGTGTGATCGTCGAGCGTATTGAAGACGATGAGTCCGCTGGCATAGGTCGCGCCGCGATTGACGTCATCGCAGCACGCCTTCCCGAATGACACTGGATTGATTGGCGGGTCGTACTCCCATTTCTTCGCCGGACCGGGTTTGCTCAGGTCGAAGGCGATGAGTTTGTCAGGATAGGGCGTGACGATGTACATCGTGCCGTTCACGACCAGCGGCTGGCCTTCGTGGCCATCCTGGATGTCCGTGATGTAGCTCCAGACTTCCTTGAGGGTATTCACGTTCGCGCTCGTGATCTGATCGAGCGGGCTGTAGCGCGTCGCGCCGAAACTCTTTCCGGGTGAGACCCAGGTGCCCGCGCTGTCGCCGGGCGGCTCCGCCGGTCGCGCGCTGCCGGTGGTCGGCCTGCCGGTGGTCGCGCTGCCGGTGGTCACGCTGCTGGTGGTCGCGCCGCCGCGTGCAGCCGCGTCCACGAGCTGAGCGGCACGAGGCGACTGGGCGCGTGACGACGTGGACCATCCCAGTGTGCCGGCGATCGCCGCCAGCGCAACAACCACCGGCCCTCGCCAGGAAATCAGCCGCTCCATCTTCGCCTCCGCCGCTGCGTACCGAAACCTCGAGCGGTGAGGTCGCGCCCCGCGCCTCACCTCACGCGCGGGGTCGCATACTTCGTGCCTTGTGCGGGCCACAGGCCCAACGAACGCGCTACCGGCGCATTCCGACGTTCCAGCCAAGGAATGCCCACACATCCGCGAGTTGCGCGATGCGCTTGTCCGTTGGCATGTAACCGTGACTCGTGTTCGTCTCCACGCGAATGATCACCGGCTGGTCGCACGACTGCGCGGCCTGCAGGCGCGCGATGAACTTGTACGAGTGACTCGGCACCACGCGGTCATCGTGATCCGCCGTGGTGACAATGGTGGCGGGATAACACGTGCCGGGCTTCACGTTCTGCACGGGCGAATACGTGATGAGCCATTGAAACTGGGTGGAGTCATCCGATGAGCCGTACTCGGGCACCCACCCCACCCCGGCGGTGAACTTCTGATAGCGGAGCATGTCCATCACGCCGGCACCGCCGTACGCGGCAGCGAAGAGATCGGGGCGCTGATCGAGCACGGCGCCCACGAGCAGGCCGCCATTGGAGTAGCCGGAGATCGCGAGATGGCGCGGCGACGTGTACTTCGCGCTGATGAGATATTCCGCCGCGGCAATGAAGTCGTCGAACACGTTCTGCTTGTTGCCGAGCATGCCGGCGTGATGCCAGGCCTCGCCGTACTCGCCGCCACCGCGCAGGTTGGCCACCGCGTACACGCCCCCGTGCTCGAGCCATGCGGGTAGCACGGGGCTGAAGGATGGCGTGGTGTTGATGTCGAATCCGCCGTATGCGTACAGCATCGTGGGGTTGTTCCCGTCGAGCACCAGGCCCTTCTTCGCGGTGATGAACATCGGCACGCGCGTGCCGTCCTTCGATCGGTAGAACACCTGCCGTGTCTCATAGCGACCCGAGTCGAATGGCACGCGCGGCCGCTGAAAGACCGTGCTCCGGCTGGTGCGAAAGTCGTAGTGGAAGATCGTGGTGGGGTAGAGGAACGACGTGAAGCCGTAAAACAGTTCGGGCGTATCCTCGCGTCCCGAGAGTCCCACTACCGCCCCAATGCCGGGCAGCGCGAGCGTACCCATCGCCGCGCCGCTGGTGGAGAAGAAGCGGATGCGGCTCTGGACATCCTCGAGGTACTGCACCACGACACGATGTCCCGCGAGCAGCGCGTTCTCGATCACGCTCTTCCTTTCCGGCACGATCGTGCGCCAGTGCGCGCGCGCCGTGTCCGGCAGCACCATGGCGACGACGCGGCGGTTGGGCGCGCCGTTCGTCGTCTGCACGAACACCGTGTCGCCGGCGTTGCCGATCACGACGTATTCGGCGTCGGGGTTCGTCGTGATCGGTCGCACCGGCGCGGCGACA
>DATNDS010000099.1:0-2395 GCA_035553215.1 Gemmatimonadaceae bacterium | reverse complement strand
TCTCCGTGCGCGTTGATGGCTACTGCGGTGACGCCGCGTGCGTCGAGCTCACGCATGATGCGCGGCGTTCGCCCAACGGAGTCGTCGAAGAAATCGAAGAGCGTGCGGGTGGGGTTGCGGAGGCCGGAGAGAAAGTAAATCTGCGGAGTGTCCGGCCCGGCGTAGGTGTATATGGAGCGCGAGTGCGCTCGCAGATCTCGGACCAGGACACTGTAGAGCGCGCTGTCGCGCGGCGAGACGTCGATCCCGCCGCGTGGCAGCAACAGCGCGGCGTGCTGGTTATCCCTGAAGTTCGAGAACCCCATGGTGAACACGGACGATGAGTGGATCCATATGACGGCAAACGCGAGATAGGCGGCGGCGCATACACCGGTTAGGCGACGCCACGCCGGTCCACGCCGCGACGCGAGAGCGACCGCCGTGAGCGCGGCCATCGAACCGACGTAGAAGAAGTAAACCGGGGCAGCGAAGGGAAACTGCACCAGACCGCACAACGCGGTGGCCGTCGCAAGCAGGAAGATGCGTGCATTGCCCGAGTCACCGCTTTTGTCATTCGCGTGCCGGGCGAGATGCCAGGCCGCCCACACTGCAGCAAGCGGGACCATCGCGCGCATGGGAATCCACGCGAGGCGGTAAACCACTCCCATCGACGCCGCGCCGGGAATAGCCAAGAACGCCATGGTGAGAAGGAGCTCTGTTTCCACGCGTTCCCGCACGGAAAACGCTCGCGCGACACGGGGGATGACCACTCCCGACACGGCGAGAATCAGGAACGCCAGGGCTCCGCGCGGACGAAAGTACGCGTAGCTCAATCGTCGTGCGGGCAACACGAACACGCCGTTCACCAATGCGCCTAACGAGCCGGTGGCGGCGTACGGAATGAGCGCGAGCGCAATCGGCAGCAGCAGGCCGGCGACGAACGGCAGCCCGATGCCAGCCAGTCCGGCAACCCGTGTCCGCAACACCGTCGGTGGTGCGCGCCACTCGCGCCACATCAGAAGAGTCGAAAGCGCGGCACCAGGCAGGACGAATTGCACGAGGACATCCGGCGTGATGTGGTCGCGCACCAGCACGAGCAGTGCAGCGTCGAAGAACAATACGCCGACCGTGACGAGAACCGAGCCGAGTCGGTCGCCGACGCCGGAGACATCTTTGGGCGTCCGGTCCTGCTCGTGATAGAGCAGGAAGAGCAGCGCCGCGCCCACGAAGTAGAGCCCGACGATTTTGATGAGACACGACAGCGCTGCGCACACGCCCGCTGCCATGAGCCAGCGCCGATGCCCGTGGTCCAGATAGCTGAAGAGCGCCGCCACCCCGAACGTGGCGAAGAACAGGTTGTACCACGACGGCATCGCTTCGGGGTAGACGGGGATCCCCCACGAGGCGGCCAGCAGCGTCACCGTCACAGCCAGGGGCAACGGCGCGATTCGGCTGGCAATGGCGTAGACGGCTGGTAGCCAGAGCGCGTATGCGATGAGCAGCGTGATGCGCATCGCCACGATGCTGGTTCCCCACATGCGGAACGAGAGCGCGTTCAAATAACTGAGGCCGCCCGTGTAGATCTCGTCGAAGTCGCGGTGGGGCAATTGGCCGGCAAGCACGCGCTGCGCGCTTTCGCCAAGCGCGCCTGCATCGTGCGCAACCCAGCCGTGACGCAGGCGAAGTGCCGCGTAGCAGACACACGCGGCCCATAGCACCAGCGCCAGAACCCACTTGTGGCGCTCGACGCGCTGACCCCACTCCGTGGCTGACAAACGCCCGGAAGTCGGAGCCATCACATCAGTCGCCGAGTCGCAGGCGGGTGATGCGTCGAGCGAAGCGGTCATGTGTGGGAAGGGCTGGCGAGGACCAAGGCGGAAGAACTGCTCTTGGCGCGCAGCTCCGCGGTGGATGACGAGGCAGCCCCCGGAAGGGCACGGCGGCAGTTCGCTCCGCAGCCCGGACGCGATTCATCCAGCTTGCGCGGCCCACCCGGTTTGGCGTACATCCTAACGGCGTCGTCGGGAGCCACGCCGCTGGTCGTGCGCCCGTCGACCGCTCCCAGCGCCTAACCTCCGTCCCCCGCCTGAGTCCGCGAGCCACCTTCCCGTGTCTCTTATCCACCTCGGCGCCATCGACGACGCCATCCTCCTCACCCATTTCGTGTTCGTCCCGGGCATCAGCGTCGTCGTGAAACGGTTCGTCAAGAGCAACGGAGACTTCTACCTCTCAGGACGCATCATTCCCGTCTGGATCGCGCGCGCGCGCGCGCGGTGCACGGGCATTGCCTACCGGGGGCCATCATGACATCGGACGCGACACGCACGGCTGCCGTCGGTGAGCCGCAAGGCGTGGTGCAGCAACGCTTGTCGCACGATTTCCTCGAGCGCGCGCACGAGTGGCGGCGCATCGTGGC
>DATNDS010000098.1:0-24690 GCA_035553215.1 Gemmatimonadaceae bacterium | reverse complement strand
ATCGCGAAGAAGTATCTGCTGCCCCGCCAGCTCGAGGAGGCCGGCCTGTCGCAGAAAGGCGTGACGCTCACGGATGACGCGGTCATGTCGGTGGTGAGTCAGTACACGCGCGAGAGCGGGGTGCGACAGCTCGAACGCGAGTTGGGCGCCGTGGCGCGCAAGGTGGCGCGCAAGATCGCGGCGGGCGAGAAGACCGGCATGACGATCACGCCGGACGAGGTCCGCGCGCTGCTCGGCCGTCCCAAGGTGCACCCCGAGCGCGCCGCGGAGGAAAACGAAGTTGGCGTGGCGACGGGCATGTACTACACGCCCGCCGGCGGCGACATCATGTTCGTCGAGGCGGCGGTCCGTACGCTGGAACGCGCACCCGATCCGGATCGCGGTACGCAGATCACGGGGCTGGGAGCCGTCTCGCTGATTCTCACCGGCCAGCTCGGCGACGTGATGAAGGAGTCGGCACGGGCGGCGCTCACGTACGCCGCCACGCACGCCTCGCAGCTGGACATTCCGGCCGATCAGTTGGGGAGCGTGGAGGTGCACATCCACGTGCCCGCTGGCGCGATTCCGAAGGATGGGCCGTCTGCCGGCGTGACCATGGCGACGGCGCTCGTCTCGGCGATGTCAGGACAGCCGGTGCGAAAGGATGTCGCGATGACCGGAGAAATCACGCTGCGCGGCCGCGTGCTGCCGATTGGCGGATTGAAGGAGAAGGTACTCGGTGCGCATCGCGCGGGAATCAAGACCATCGTGCTGCCCAAGGACAACGAGGCGGACCTGGAAGACCTGCCCGAGGATGTGCGAAACGCGCTGGAATTTCATCCGGTGACGGCGCTCGATGAGGTGTTCGAGATCGCCATCGTCTCGCCGCGGACGCGCGTGGAAGAGCCGGCGCTGGCGGGGGTGAAGTAAGCCACGCCCCACCACCCCGCCCTTGGGAATCGGCAAACATTTCCGCTTTCCCACCCCACCCTTGGGAATCGGCAATCGGGAATGGGGAATCGTGGGAATGGGGAATGGGGAGGTCGATTCCCTGCTGTTGATGAAAAAAGGGGTGCGGTGGGAGGGGGCGGATTGCCTCATCGATTCCCCATTCCCGATTGCCGATTCCCCGGGGTGATGGGGGGGTGGGGGGCGGCTGGGGGGGGCGGCTACCTCACCCCCACCGGTCCCCACTGCCAGAGCGACCACGGATCACGCAGCGCGCCGGGCTGGGTACCGTCCAGGAAGTATTCCGTGTAGCGACGGTCTGGCGGCGTGCTGTCCGTGGCCACTTGGCCGCTGTCGCGGTCCAGCTCCGCCGTCACGAGACCCGTCGGCACGTCGGTCCATGCACCAACCGCGCGGCTGCCCGCGTAATACTTCGCGATCATGTCGCCCCAGATGGGAGCCGCGAACGAACCGCCGGCGGCACCGCGCGCGACCGGCGTCGGCTGGTCGAAGCCCACCCACACGCCTGCCACGACGTCCGGCGTCATGCCGACGAACCAGAGATCCGTGTTGTCGTTGGTCGTTCCGGTCTTGCCGGCGACGGGTATCCGATCCGGCACCTCACGGCGCACGACTGTCGCAGTGCCGCGCGCCACGACGTCGCGCATCATGTCGCGCACGATGAAGGCGACCCGCGGGTCCATGGCGAAGCGCGGTGCGACAGCGGGCGGCGTCCACACCACGCGACCGGCACGGTCCTCGATGTGCTTGATGAAGCGCGGCTCCACGACTGAACCGAGGTTGTCGAACGCAGTGTACGCCGCCACGAGATCGATCGGGCGAACCGACGACGCCCCGATGGCGCTCGACGGATACGGCGCGATGGGCGTGTCGATGCCGAGCCGCCTGGCCAGCGCCGTCACGGAGTCGATCCCCACCTCCATGCCGAGCTGCACCGCGACGGAGTTGCGCGAGGCGACGAGCGCCTGCCGCACGGTCATTGGGCCGAGGAACTGTCCGTCGTCATCCCGTGGACGGTAGATGCTGCCGTCGTCCATCAGAATGGAGAGCGCGGTATCGGGGATGATGTCGTTGGGAGCAATGCTGTCATGGAGCGCTTCGGCGTACACCAGCGGCTTGAACGCCGAGCCTGCCTGCCGGAACGCGTTCACGGCACGATTGAAGGGCGACTGCGTGTAGTCGCGCCCGCCAACCAGTGCCAGGACATCGCCATTCGCCGGGTCCAGCGCGACCACGGCACCCTGGAGGTAATCGGTGCTGCCCTTGGGGTGATTGGCGAACGTGGGGTGCGCGTAACCCGGACGCGACTCCGACTGCGCGAGGCCGTCCACGAGCGCGTCGTGAGCCGCGCGCTGCATGTCCGGATCGACCGTCGTAATGATGCGGTAGCCACCGTTCTCCACCGGTATGCCGGCGGCATCCGCGAGTGACCGCACCACGTCCACGAGATAGGGCGCGGCGGCGGGCATGCCAGCGTCCGGCGCGGTCACGACCGGCTCCGCGGCAGCAGACACCTCCTGCTGCTTCGTGATGTACTTCTGCTCGCGCATGAGCGCGAGCACCACGTTGCGCCGTTCGCGCGAGCGCGCCGCATGCCGAATGGGATCGTACAGCGCAGGGCCCTTGGGCAGGGCGGCAAGCGTCGCGGCCTCGGTGAGCGTGAGCTCCGCGGCCGGCTTGCCGAAGTAGTGCCGGGCTGCCGCTTCAATGCCGTACCAGCCGTGCCCGAACGAGATGTCGTTCAGATAGGCCTCGAGGATCTGCGCCTTGGTGTAATGCCGCTCCATTTCGCGGGCGGCAGCCTGCTCGCGCAGTTTGCGCTCGATGGCCGAGACGCCGGTGCGGTCCGCGCGGTTGATCAGATCCGGATGCATGTTGCCCACGAGCTGTTGCGTGATGGTGCTTGCACCGCGCGCATGCCCGCCGAGCGCGTCCTTGATCGCGCCGGCGAAGCCGACGACGTCCACGCCGTCGTGCTCGTAGAAGCGCTGATCCTCAACGGCGATGAATGCCTCACCGACATACTTCGGGAGCGCGCGAAGCGAGATGCTCGTCCGGACCTGCTTGCCGATCTCGCCGATGAGCGAGCCGTCGCGCGCAAGAACGATGGACGACTGGGGCGGCTGCACGATCTGCCAGGCCTGCTCGGTGCTCTGTGCGGCGAGTGCGGGGGCGAGCGGGGTGGCGAGCGGAGCGGTGCATGGTGCGACAACGAGCAGCGCGCACGCCAGAATGTGCGCATGGCTCCGCACCGGAGTCGTGCGTGTCGATGAAGAGATGCTGATCACTCTGAGCTCTGCTCCCTGGGCCGGCGCAGCGCGCCGGTACCGGTTGTCTTTCCCCGCGGCTGGCGCCGCGGACTGCTGCGCTTCGACGTCTGAAAGATACTGCGAATACTCGCGGCGGCGGTTCATGTTCCGTCTCCGCTCCCCTCCTCATTTCATGCCCCTCCCGGATGACGACGAACGGGAGGCGCCGTTGCTCCCCCGCTGTGGCGGTGCCAACTTGAACGCATGCCACCATTCGTTCAGGTCGCCACGCTGCAGTTCGCGCCGCGCAAGGGTGAGTACGCCGAAAATCTTCACCGGCTCGGCGCCGTGTTCGCGCAGCTCGATGGCGTATCGCCGCGCCCGGATGTCCTGCATCTCCCCGAAGCGGCGCTCACGGGCTACTTCCTGGAAGGCGGCGTGCGCGAACTGGCCGTCACGGCGGGCACGCTCGCCGCGGCGTTGCAACGGGTCTATCTGGCCGCCGTGCCGGCGGAACGCATGCTGCACGTCGTGCTCGGCTTCTACGAACTGTGGAACGACACGCTCTACAACAGCGCCATGTGCGTTCGGCTGGGCGGCGCGGAACCGGCGATCCTGCACGTGCACCGCAAGAACTTCCTGCCGACGTACGGGTTGTTCGACGAGGAGCGATTCGTTGAGCGCGGCCACGACATTCGGGCATTCGATACGCCGTGGGGACGCGCGGCCATACTGGTCTGCGAGGACGCCTGGCACAGCCTCACAGGGACGCTTGCGGCGCTCGATGGGGCGCGCGTGATCTTCATCAGCGCCGCGGCCCCGGCGCGCGGCGTCTGGCCGCGCGACGATGGCGTACCGGGACCGGCGAGCGTCGGTC
This sequence comes from Gemmatimonadaceae bacterium, assembly GCA_035553215.1. GTDB lineage: Bacteria > Gemmatimonadota > Gemmatimonadetes > Gemmatimonadales > Gemmatimonadaceae > JADGGM01. The sequence goes on along the minus strand of DATNDS010000098.1, from coordinate 20,616 downwards.
GGTGGGAGCGACTGGTACGCGACATCGCCGAGGAACATGGCGTGTTCGTATCGCTGTCCAACCTCGTGGCGAGCGAGGGCGGCAAGGGTTTTCCAGGCGGTGCGATGATCGCCGGCCCCTCGGGCGACGTGCGCGTGCGCGCGCCACTGTGGTGTGAATCCACACTGGCGCTGTCACTCGATCTCGGTGATCTCGCGCGGGCGCGGGCGGACATGCCGTTGCTTGCCGATCTCCGGACAGCCATGCCCCACCTGCTCGACACGCTGGGTCGCATCCGCGCCCGCGCACCCGTGCGGGCCGGCTTCGACCACGCCGTCGCGGCGCCACCCGGGCTCGTGGATGTACCGGAGCGCGACGCCATCGCGTGCGCGCACATGCCCGGCATCGTGCGCCCCGCCCCGCGCGACGGCGGCGGGCCGCCGCCGCTCGAGATCGATGGCGCGCTCGTCGAGCAGTGGCTGTGCCGGTTCCTGCGCGACGAGATGGCGCAGCGCGGATTCGAGAAGGGCATCGTCGCGATCTCCGGGGGTGTGGACTCCGCCGTCACCGCCTATCTGGCGGCACGGGCACTGGGACCGGACAACGTCGTCGGACTGCGTCTTCCCTACCGGACTTCGGGCCCTGAGAGTCTCGCGCACGCGCAACTCGTGATTGACGCGCTCGGCATCGAAGCGCGGACCATCGATATCTCCGCCGCGGTTGACGGCTTCCTGTCCAACGAGCCCGACGCCGACGGCACGCGTCGCGGCAACGTGATGGCGCGTGTCCGCATGCTTGCGCTCTTCGATCTCTCGGCGCGCTACCATGGCATTCCGCTCGGCACCGGCAACAAGACCGAGCGATTGTTCGGCTATTTCACCTGGCACGCGGACGACTCGCCGCCAATCAATCCGTTGGGCGATCTGTACAAGACGCAGGTGTGGGCGCTCGCGCGGCATCTCGGCGTGAGCGATGCGATCGTGGCCAAGCCGCCGACCGCCGACCTGATCAGGGGGCAGACCGACGAGGGCGATCTCGGCATCTCGTACGCGAAGGCCGACCAGATCCTGAACTGGCTGCTCAGCGGCTATACGCCGGCTGATCTCGTGGCGCGCGGCTTCTCGCGAGCGGACGTCGAGCTCGTCCACCAGCGCGTCGAGCGTACGCACTGGAAGCGCCGCCTCCCGACCGTGGCCATGCTCAGCGGAACCGCCATCGGCGAGAGCTACCTGAGGCCGGTGGATTTTTAGGACAGTCGCTGGTTGCTGGTCGCTGGTCGCTGGTAGAATGACTGGGGTCAGAGTCGATTGATTTTCAATCGACTCTGACCCCATTGATTCGGGAGTGGGAGTCCAGCGACCAGCAACCAGCGACCAGCGACTGTCTCACGCCGCCATCGCGAGACTCACGGCTCGCTTCGCGCCGCGCTTGAGGGCGCGGTGGACGACGCGCGCGTACGTGAGAAAGTTCTGGCCGGCAAGCGGGTAGCGCGCGAAGAACTCCTGCGGCAGCATGTCGCCCTTGAGGTGATTGCATGCCGCGCAGGCCACAACGAGGTTGCCCGGCGCGTGGGGACCGCCATGCGCCAGCGGGTACACGTGGTCAATGGTGGCGATCTCGAAATCGAGCAGCGTGCCGCAATACACGCAGCGGCGGCAGCAGTCGCGCATGGTCGCGCGTTTGAGGGCCCGCTTTCCGGTGTTCCAGCGAATGGAGCGGGGGTTTCGATGATGCCCGCGCGGTGCACGGGGGAAAGCGATTCGGTGAAGGCTCTGCCGGAACATTGCACCTCGCCAAAAAGCAGCGACGCCCGCTGCCGGGGGGATCCCGGAGCGGGCGTCGCCAGAGTGAAAGGGGCGCACGTGGAGAGGCTCGATGGAGAGTCGCTTCTGACGCGTCCAGCGGAAAATCGCATCGACTGTCGCCGTTCGTGGTTGCTCACGTGCCTCCTGCGAAACGTGACGCCGCAACCGTGCCGTGCGTCACACCATTGCATTGTATACCCCTGGGCGCAAGAGGTTGTGCCAGCCACCCGGCGATCTGATATTGGTGACCCCTCCCGCAACGATTGCCCTGTCCGGTACCGCGCCTGGCGCGCGGCGCTTCACATGGGCCAACGACCAGTCGATCCGGCGCGCCGTCATGGGCATCGCGGTCATCGCGGTGCCGTTCGGGTTTGCGCTGCACCGGGTCATGACGCCGTTCCCATGGATGGGAGCGCTGCTGCTCCTGCTCGGCACGATGGCGACCCGGCTGTTCGGCATTCCACTCCCGGGCAAGGGCTACACGAGCTTCACCGTTGGCGCGGGACTGGCGGCGGTATTGGCCCTCGACTGGGGCGCCGGCGCCCTCGTCACGGCCCTCGGGATCATCCTGGGTGACAAGGCCGCGCGCAATCTGCCGTGGCGCAACGCGCTCTCCAATGCGGCACACTTTGCCACGGCGTGCGCACTGAGCGGAACCGTGTATGCCGCACTGGGCGGCGAGATGGCGGCCCGCGCCTTCGGGACGCCGGGCACGATGTGGCGGCTGCTGCTGTTCGCGGCCGTGTTCATCGCGAGCGTCACGCTCACGTTCAACCTGCAGCTCCGCCTGTCCCAGGCGGTTGCGTGGGTGGATCCCCGTCTCACGGCGCGCTGGGAAGCAACGGTGAACGTGCTGGCGACGCTGCTGGCGTTCGCCGGCCTCTGGCTGGCGTACATGCGCTGGAGCCCCGCCCAGTATCTCGAGCTGGGCCTCGTGCTCGCGAGCGTCATGGTGCTGCTCCACTGGCTGGTGCGGCAGGGCGCCAACGGACAGAGCATGCAGCTCGTGAACCGGCTCACGAGCGCCATCAGCGCACGCCCCGAGCTCACCCGCGCGCTGAGCGACGTGAAGCGGCTCACCCGCTTTCTCGTTCCATGGGAATCCATGGAAATTTCCGCGTACGATCCGCTGACGAACCGCCTGCACCCGCTGGTGGACACGTCCCGGCCGACACCCCTCGCCGACGGCGTGGAGCCCGATGGGATCGCGCGGCTGGCGCTCGAGCGCGCGGCGGCCGTCACCGACATCGACTATCGCGAAGCGATGGGCGGAAGCCGCTCGCGCAGCGGCTCGGCCATCGCGGTTCCACTGCAGGTGGGACGTCGCATCGTGGGGCTCTGGACGGTACGCCACAGCCGGATCGAAATGTACCGGCACTTCGACGCCGGGCTGCTCGAGCAGGTCGCCCCGCATCTCGCGCTGTCGCTGTCGCTGGATGCGCTCATTCAACCGGTGCTCAACGTGTCCGGCCAGATGTCGGAGCACGTGGAATCGGTGAGCGCGACCACACAGCAACTGCACGCGTCGGCTCAGGAGAGTGCCACCACCGCGCGGCGCCTGGCATCCGCGGTGCGTGCGCTGTCCGACACGCTCTCGCGTGGTGCGACCGACGCAGAGACCGCGCGCGAGACGGCAGATGAGACCGTGGCGCAGGGCGGCGCGACCCGGGACAGCGGCGTCGCCATGCTGCGTGATGCCCGCGCCGTGCGCGGCGCGACGGAGCAGGCATCACAGCAGCTCACTGCCGCCGCCGCCATTGTCCAGCAGGGAGCGGAGCAGGTGTCCCGCCTGCAGAATGTCTCGAGTGCGGTCCAGCAGTTCGGGCAGACCATCACGTCGCTCGCCGATCAGACCGGACTGCTCGCCCTGAACGCCGCGGTGGAGGCCGCGCGCGCCGGCGCGAACGGACGCGGGTTCGCCGTCGTGGCGCAGGAGATTCGCGCGCTCGCGGATCGCAGCGCCGTTGAAGCGGAGGGGATGGACCGCGCCATGCGCGAGATCGTCGCGACGCTCGAGCGTGCGATGGTGCTCATGCAGCGCACGCGCGCGGAGGTGCTCGCCGTGGCTGACGCAAGCGGAAGCTGGGTGTCCGAGCTGGATCGCATGGTGGCGGGCGCCGAAGCCGTGGCATCGGCCGGCACGCGCATCGCCGACGCCGCACGCACGAGCGCGGAGCGATCGGGGGTCATGGCGCTGGCCCTCGCCGGCGCGCATGGCGACGCCGCGCAGGCAGCGACCGAGACCGATGTGGTGGCCAGCGCCAGCGCGCAGCAGGAGAGCGCGATCGAGGGACTCAACGACGCGGCCGCGCAACTGAGCGCGACGGCGCTCGAGCTGGCGAAGGCTGTAGCGGCGGTACGCAGCGCGGACTAGAATCGAGCGGATGTACGAGCCCGATCGTCCGATCGAGCAGGCACGACACCGCCGCGCGTGGCTCTGGTACGACTGGGCCAACCACGGGTACATTACCCCCGCGCTCACTGTCCTCGTTCAGCCGTACTTCACCAGCGTCGCGTGGGCGGCGGCGTGCCCCGGTCTGGCCGCTGGTGCAGTGTGCACCGCCCGGCTGCACATCCTCGGTCTGCCGGTCTCCCCCGGCTCCCTCACGAATTATTCGCTTACGATTTCGACGATCCTCACGGCGATCGTCGTGATCGTCGTTGGCGCCGTGGCCGATCGTTTCCCGGCTCCTGCCTGGCTACTCGGCGCGTTCGCCTGGCTTGGGGCACTCGCCGCGAGCCTGATGTTCTTCGTGGCCGGCACCAACTGGATGCTGGGCATCGTGCTGCTCATCGTTGCCAACGTCTCGCTTGGCGCTTCGCTGGTCGTGTACAATGGGCTGCTGCCGCGTATCTATCCGCCGGACGACCGGGATCGCATGTCGAGCCGCGGCTGGTCGCGGGGCTACCTGGGCGGCGGGCTGCTGCTCACGGCCGTCGTGGTGCTGCTCTTTTCCGCGCACCGTATTGGGCTCGACACTGCCCTGGCGAGCCGTATCGGCCTGCTCGCGGCTGGCATCTGGTGGGGCGCGTTCGCCTTTATCCCGGTGCTCGGACTGCGCACACTGCGCGGCGCCGCGACGCCAGGTGGCCGTCAGAGCGCAGGCGCGGTGCGCGGCACCATTGCGCAACTCGCGAGCACATTCCGGGAACTCCGCCACTTTCCGCAGACCCTGCTCTTCCTGCTCGCGTATCTGTTCTTCAACGACGGCATTCAGACGGTGATCAGCGAAGCCAGTTTGTACGGCACCGCACAGCTCGGGTTCAGCCTGAGCCAGGTGATCCTGGTGTTCCTGGTCGTGCAGTTCGTGGCATTCGGCGGCGCGCTGCTGCTCGGACGCCTCGCGCGGACGTACGGGGCATGGCGGGTAATACTCACGAGCCTTGGGCTGTGGGGCGTGGTCGTGATCGTCGCCTTCTTTCTGCCAGCGGGCGTGCTCTGGATGTTCGTGGCGCTGGCCGTGCTCATCGGCATCGTACTCGGCGGCTGCCAGGCACTGTCACGCTCGCTCTACAGTCAGCTCATCCCGCGCGGCCGCGAGTCGGAGTTCTTCAGCCTCTACCAGATCATGGAACGCGGTACGAGCTGGACCGGCACGCTCGTGTTCGGCCTCGTGTTCCAGTTCGCGGGATCGTATCGCTGGTCCATCATCGCGCTGATCGTGTATTTCGGAGTCGGCGCGTTTCTTCTCTCACGCGTGCGGGTGCGCGAGGGAATCATCGCCGCGGGTAACGAGGTGCCAGCAGTGGTGTGACGCGCGCATGGATGCGGTGACGGCCGGTGGTGCAGATCTGCCGCACGCGCCGGCCACGCCGACAACCGCCTTTACCAGATTTTCACCCGATCCGCCGGAGCGAGATACATCTTGTCGCCCGGCTGCACGTTGAACGCCTTCTCGAATGCGTCGTTGTTCACCAGTGGAACAAAGGCGCGATACTGGCCCGGCGAGTGCGGGTCCGTGAGCAACTGGCGGCGCAGGGCCTCATCACGAATCTTGCCGCGCCAGATCTGCGCAAAGCCAATGAAGAAGCGCTGATCACCGGTGAGTCCGTCAATCACCGGCGCCTCCTTGCCGTGCAGCGAGATGTGATAGGCGCGGTAGGCCTGCGCCAGACCGCTCAGGTCGCCGATGTTCTCGCCCATCGTCAGCTTCCCATTGATGTGCAAATCGTCAATTGGGTTGATGGCGTCGTACTCGGCGCCGAGCTTCGTGGTGCGCGCCTCGTACGCCGTGGCATCCGCCGCCGTCCACCAGTCGCGCAGATTCCCTTCGCCATCCGACTTGCGACCCTGGTCATCGAAGCCGTGTCCGATTTCGTGCCCAATGACGGCGCCAATCGCGCCATAGTTCACCGCGTCGTCGGCGTTCACGTTGAAGAAGGGCGGCTGGAGAATGCCCGCCGGAAAGGTGATGTCATTGGCTGACGCGTTATACTGGGCATTCACGGTCGGCGCCGTCATTCCCCAGCGCCCCTTGTCCACCGGCTTGCCCAGACGGCCGGCCATGTCCGCGTACTGGAATTCATGGCCCCGCACCGCATTGCCGAACAGATCGTCACGTTTGATCTGCAGTGAGGAGTAGTCGCGAGGCTTGTCGGGTGCACCGATCTTCACCGTGAACTCCGCGAGCTTCTGCTGTGCCTGCGCCCTGGTCTCCGGGCTCATCCACTCCAGACTGTCAATTCCCACCCTGTACGCGTTGATCAGGTTCTTCACCAGCGCATCCATCCGCGCCTTCGCCTCGGGCTTGAAGTACCTGGCGATGTAAAGCGTTCCGGCCGCTTCGCCGAGCATCGAGTTGGTGCCGTCCACGGCGCGCTTCCAGCGCGGAGCGATCTCCTGCTGTCCCGAAAGCGTCTGGCCATGGAAGGCGAAGTGCGCCTGGACGAACGCGGCCGGCAGTTGATCCGCATACTCGTCCAGCAGCTTGAACGTGAGGAACTCGCGCCACGTCGCCACCGGCGTGCTCGTGAAGATCGGATCGAGCGCCCTGGCGTAGTCCGGCTGGCGCACGATGACGTCCGTCGCCCCGGACAGGCCGGCGGCGTTGAAATACTTCTTCCAGCTGAACGACGGCGTGAGCGCCGCCAGATCGGTGACGCTCATCCTGTTGTACGTCGCATCCCGATCCCGATTCCGGGCTCGCGCCCATTGTGGCGTCGCGATGGCGGTCTCCAGGGCCAGGATGCGACTGGCCGCGCCCGCGGGATCCGGCTGCTTCGCCAGCTCCATCATCTTCGTGATGTACGCGACGTACGCGGTGCGCGTCCCCGCCATCTTCGCGTCCTGCTTGAGATAGTAGTCGCGATCGGGCAGGCCGAGCCCCGACTGGCTCACCTGGACAATGTTCACCGTCGAGTGCTTGGGATCCGCGCCCACGAAGATGCCCTCGGGCCCGCGAACGCCAATCCGCGCGAAGTATGCAAACGTGGCGGGGAGATCGGCTGAACTCGTGAGCGTCGCGATTTTTCTCAGATAGGGCTGCAGGGGCGCGGTGCCGAGCTGCTCGACGCGTGCGCTGTCCATGTAACTCGCGTAGAGGTCGCCCACCTTGCGCCGCGCGCTCCCGGCGGGGGATGAGGCCGTGCTCGCCTCCCCGAAGAGTTCGTGCAGGGCATTGCGACTGTTTTCGCGAAGCTCCTGGAAGGCGCCCCAGCTCGACGCATCAGCCGGAATCTGTGCCGTCTTGAGCCAACCACCATTGACGTAGCGGAAGAAGTCATCCTGCGGCCGCACGGAATGATCGAAGTTGGTGGTGTCGATTCCGCTGCTGAGTTGTGCGCTGGCCGGCGCTGCCATGAGACCGGCGAACAGGACGGCCGCGGCGAAGCGGCCGATGGTCGTGAGCGTGCGAGAAATCACGGTGAGCCTGGCTGGGTGGATGGACATGGCGGACGGCGTGCGGCTGCGCCGGGCGGGAGCAGCGGCGCAGCTTCAGTTGCGGCAGGGTTACGCTACCTCAACGAACAAGCCGGCGGGAGTGTTGGGGCGCTGCACCACTTGGAGTGCACGTCATTCAGCTGGGGCGTTGGACCGGCGTGCCCGATGCGCTGGACGGGATGGCCGCGCCGGAGTAGCGTTGGAGCCACGCCCGGCCCCGCGGGCGCTTCGACTTCACACACCAGGTGCTCCAGCCATGAACAAAGAAGTCCTCGATCAGATGTGGAATCAGTTCAGACAGAAATACGGCATCTATCTGCGGCTCCTCAACGCGATTCCCGAGGAGCGCTACACCAGTCATCCCGTCCCGGGCATGCGCACGCCCGCGGAGCTGGCCGTGCACATGTCGCGCACGGTGGTGCGGGACACCGCACAGGGCGTGAAGAAAGGCGCCATCACGGCCGACGAAGCCTCCGAGGCGACGGCCGCCGCGGAACTCGGCAGCAAGGCGGCCCTGATCGCGTTCGCTGAGCAATGCTGGGGCGAGGCCGACGCCGCCGTGGCGACGATCGGCAACGCCGAGCTCAATGCGATTGTCTCGACACCGTGGCACAAGACGTTCCCCGGCTGGGTGGGCTTCGACATCATGAACGACGAGTTCCTGCATCATCGCGGCCAGTTGTATTCGTACGCCCGGCTGTGCGGTGCCGAACCGCCGTTCCTGTGGAGCTTCGATCAGAACGCACCGGAGTTCGCGCCGGCGACATGAATCAGTTGCTGACCGTGCGAACGGACAAACGACGGTCGGATATGCTAGTGGCATCGTGGATCGCCGCGATCGCGAGCCTGATCATGCCTGGCGTTGCGCACGCGTACTATGATCGCTTGCGTCGCGCAGTGGTGCTGTGGTTCGCCGCTGCGGCGAGTCGAGCGCTGGCACTGCTGTATTTCCCTCGATGGTCCGGGTATGTCATCGTTGTCCTCACTCTGTTCGCGATCGCGGTGAGCATCTGGATCGCGCTCGATGCCGCGCGAATCAGCCGCGCCGCCGCGACGCAGCCAGTGCCATCGACCATGCAACGAATGGCACTGGCGGCGGGATTTCTTCTGGCTGTGATGAGTGTGGGTGCGCTCGTCCGGCCCGCCTTCCGCCCGCTGCTCGGTGAGGCGTATCGGATTCCGACAGCCGGCATGGAGCCGACCATTCTGAAGGGCGACTACCTGATGGTGCTCCCGACAACCAGCGCGCGCGTCCGGCACGGGTCATTGGTGACATACCGCATGGTGCAAGACAGCACGAAATTTCTGCTTAAGCGGATCGTGGGCCTTGCCGGCGACACGCTGAGCATGCACCTGGGCCAACTGCAAGTGAACGGCAAGACGGTGGAGGAGCCATATATCGAAAAGCCGACGGGCGAGGCGCCGCGAGAGATCGATGTCTTCGCCTGGCAGCGCGCCTATCTGGTCCCACCGGCTGACACGGCGCACGTTCAGTACCATCCGACGAGCGAAGAATGGGGACCTCTCATCGTTCCATCGGGACACATCTTCGCGCTCGGCGACAATCGTCGTGATTCCTACGACAGTCGGTATTCGGGGTTCATCCCCGTCGCGAACATCGTCGGATCGCCCCGCCGCATCTATTTCTCTCGCGATCCCGATGCGGGACGCATCCGCTGGCATCGCATCGGGATGGCGTTGCCATAACGACGTTCGCATGGCTCGTGATCGCGGTTCGTATGCCCCTCCGCACCCCACTCACTCGAAGTCCTGGAAGTGATCCAGCCGCCAATCGTTACCTTCGAATCGTTCGCTCGATCCACGCGTCAAACGTCTGCACGAACTTGCGCAGGAACTCCCGCGTGCTGTCCTGCGTGAGCGTTCCGTCCGGACCCAGCAGCTTCGCCACGCCGCCAATGTACGCCTCGGGCTGCAGCATGGTGGGCATGTCCAGATAGACGAGCGATTGGCGCAAGTGATGGTTGGCACCGAAGGCGCCAATGGAGCCAGTCGACACACTCACCACGGCAGCCGGCTTCCCGGTCATGCCGCTATGCCCTGACGGACGCGAGGCCACGTCCAGTGCATTCTTGAGCACCCCGGGTACCGAGCGGTTGTACTCGGGAGTCGCAAACAGAAAGGCATCCGCAGCGCGGATCTGCTCACGGAACGCAACCCATGCGGCTGGAGGTGATTCGGTTTCCAGATCGGCGTTGTAAAGCGGCAACTGCCCAATGTCGATGAACTGCGGCTGCATCGACGGGGGGAACAGCGTGACGATCGCGTTCGCGATCTTGCGGGTATAGGACTCCGTGCGCAGGCTACCGACCAGAATGCCAATCGTCCGTGACATGGGAGGAATGTTCGAGCTGGATGGCGAGGTGAGATATCTCGAGAGGCAAACCCGATAATGGAGATACCGAATGCGCACGCGCTTTCTGCTGGGCGCCCTGACGGGTGGCGTGGTGGACATAGTAGCGACGAACCTCCTCACACTTCCAGTGCTGGTAGTCGCGGCTACCACGATAGACATCGCACAAGTGCCAAAGAGTCAGCTCTCCGCCGCAATGCTCGAGACGCTGCGAGTTCATCCGGCCCTCTACGTGGCCGCGTTCATCGCCGGCATCCTGGCAAGCATACTCGGCGGCTATGTCGCAGGTATGATTGCCAAAGGCTCGTATACGCTGAGCGGCGCCCTCTCCGCATATCTCTGCGTTGGCATGGGTATCTACGCGATTCTCACCGGCAAACTGGGGATGGTGCCGCTGTGGCAGCACATTGTCATTCTGCCGTTGAGCCCGGTTCTCGGCGTCATAGGAGCACGGCTGTATGCGCGGCGACGTGAACGCCAGGTGAATGCGCCTCTGGTCACCGCAGAGGGATAGAACCCGTCAAGCAGCTTGCGCCACGCTGGCATCGCATCGGCACGAGTCAATGGCGCACTGACCTGTGCTCCGGTGGCGAACGTCGGGAGTGCGCCGTGCCATCCCGCCGCCGTCATTCGTCCGCGTGGTGAAGCGGGCGCGCCAGGTGGCGTGCTCCCACTGTCTCCTCAGAACCGGAGCCGTTTCATGCGTCTTTCCCGCCGCCCAGCCCGCATCCTCTCGCACGCTGCCATCGTTGGCGCGCTGGTGCTTGCTGCACAAGCCTGCAGCTCGGACTCCACGGCGCCACGCGCGCTCACGCAGGAGGAAGCGGATTCCGTTGGCCACTCCATCGCCGCATCGGTCTCCGCTGCCGCGGAAGGGATGGTGTACTCCGGCACGATTTCCATCCCCGCCGGCATGAACGCGCGACGCATTCCCGGCATGGTCGCGCCGGGACTCAGCCTGGACGGTGCCGCGGTGTGCGGGACCGAGAGCCCCGATCCGCCCAACGACACGGACCAGGATGGTGTACCTGACAACCTCATGGTCACGTTTTCAGAGCCCGCGTGCACGACGACGAATGGCGAGAATACGCTCTCGATCGGCGGGTCCGTCGGCATCAGCGATTTCACCCCGGGCGCCTATGATGTCGCGTATCAGATGACGGCGAACCTGCAGGTCACGGCGTCGGTACCGGATACGAGCGCGACGCTCGCATACTCCGCGTCGAATCTCGTGACGCCCACCTCGGGTGGTGCCACGATGTCGCAGCAGGGGACGCTGGCCGTCTCGAGCACCCTCCACGGGGTCACGACGAGCGGCAGCGTGACGAACAACTGGAACGGCGCGTTCGCCACCACGAGTGGGGCAGCGCTCACGCCGTTCGAGGCCGTGCCGGCCGGAAGCTTCACGCTCTCGGGATCCACGCAGGTCACGAGTCAGAGCGGCACGTTCGGCGCCACGCTCACCACCGTCACGCCGCTGGCCTACGATCCCCAGTGCCCCGCCGAGCATCCCTTCCGTTCGGGCGCGGTGCAGGCGACCATCACCAGCGGTTTCGCCAGGGGAGTCATTGTGGTCAGCTGGACCAACTGCTCGTTCGCCGAGGTCACGCAGAGCAGTTGACAGTCGCGGCATGCCATGCGAACACGGGGCCGACTCACTGTCGGCCCCGTGTTCGCATCCGTGCTGCGCGGCGCGGGCGTCCGGCTATCGGCTGCCTCCACCCAGAGCCACTGCCGCCGAATCCACGAGTGCGGCTTCGGCGTTCAGCACATTGCCAACGGTCACGATGGCGCTGCTGGCCTGATCAAATTTGTGCTGCTCGATGGCCTCGCGCACCGCGGGCATCGTCTTCGCGCCATACCCGGTGTTCATGCCCGGCGCGACCAGCTCGTTCCTGTACCACGGCCGTCCCGGCAGCCCATGCGCATCCGTCAGCCGGCGTTCGCTCTGCAGCAGCAGCGTATTGAGACGCGCGAGGCTGGCGCCGGCACGCACGCTGTCGCCGCGCTGGCCTGCCGCGGCCCATGCCTTCTCGTAGCGCGCCGCGCTCCGCGTCAGCGAATCCGCCCCATTTTGCAGTGGCGCGAAGTTGAGGTGCGGTGGCAGTGATTCCGCGGGGGGCGCCACCGTGGGATGCCACGGGTCGGACGTCGCCGTGAACGCGCCCTCCTCGATCTCGCGATTCGTCTCGGCGACATCGCTGCGTTCCGTGTCCGCCAGCTTCTGCAGCTCGGACACGTAACCCTGCACCGTGTGCGCGAGCGCCGTGAAGTCATAGGGCAGCAACTCCGCGTCGGCCAGCCGCATCACCGCCGTGCCCGCCGTCTGTGAGAGCGCACGCCCGTAGACGAACGACGTGTCACCGAAATGCGTGTACCAGTAATAGTCATCGTAGATCGAATGGTACTCGCCGCCCTCGCTCTCGCCGCCATAGCCCAGGTTGAGCGACGCGATCCCGATGTGGTCCACGAAGCTCGAGTAGTCCGATCCCGAGCCGAGCGGCCCGATGCGCATGACATCACTCTGGCGGATCATGCGCCGCTGCTCGTCCGATCGCGCACCGACGATCCGCGCGAGCTGTCCGCGCCGGAACACCGACAGGTGTGTCTCCGGATCGTCAATGTCCTTCGCGACACCGCTGATGAATCGCTGCAGCAGCGGCGAGCCTTCCGCGAACAGGTAGCCCCGGTCGTTGGTGTCGCTGTTGAGATACGCCACCGCTTTCTGGCGCAGTTCATCCGCGTGCGCTTCCACCCATTCCGTGGAACCGAGCAGCATGGGTTCCTCGCCATCCCAGGCGGCGTAGATGATCGTGCGGCGGGGGTGCCACCCCTGCTTGAGAAGCGCGCCGAGCGCGCGGGCTTCCTCCATGAGCGCGACCTGTCCCGCGGTGGGGTCCTCGGCGCCGTTGACCCATGCGTCGTGATGGTTGCCGCGAACTACCCACTCATCGGGTTCGACCGCGCCGGGTATCGTCGCGATCACATCGTATACCGGCTTGATGTCCCAGTTGGCTTTCACCACGAGGTGCACGCGCGCGGGGCCGGGCCCCATGTGGTAGGTAATGCCGAGCGCGCCGCGCCAGGCATCGGGTGCCACGGGCCCGCCCAGCGCCGCGAGCAGTGGCTGCGCGTCGGCGTAGGAGATGGGAAGCGTGGGAATCTTCGCGATGGTCTTCGCGTCCGCGATTGCGAGACGCTTGGCGTCCGGCGTGGCGCCCACCCCCGGCGTGAGCGGATCACCGGGGTGGAGCTGCATTTCCATCACGCTGCCGCGCTGCACGCCGTCGCGCGGCCGGAACGGACCGTCGGGAAATACGTCGCCCTGCGCGTAGCCGTCGTCGCCCGGATCGGAGTAGATGAGGCAGCCGATCGCTCCGTGTTCGGCCGCCAGCATGGGTTTCACGCCGCGCCACGAATGACCATACCGGGCAATGACGATCGCGCCCTTCACCGACACGCCGTTGCGCGCGAGCTGCTCGTAGTCCTCGGTCACGCCGTAATTCACATAGACCAGCGGCGCCGTGACATCGCCGTCGGGCGAGTAGGCGTTGTACGTGGGGAGCTGCTCGGCGTGCTGCGCCGATGTCGGATCGGCCTTGACCGTCGGCTCCTCGAGCTTGGCGCGGAAGCGCGTCGGCGCCACCAGTTCCACGAGCCGCTCGCGCGGCGTGGGGAAGAGCACGTCGAACCGTTCGATGTGCGCGTCGAGCCCCCACGACTTGAAGTGCGCGAGGATCCACTCGGCGTTGGCCTTGTCGTAGGGCGATCCGACGTGATGCGGGCGCGCGGTGAGGTGTTTCATGTACGCGCGCATGCTGTCCGGCTGGGGGATAGCCTTGAACTTCGCCTCCCAGTCGACTTCCGCGCGAGCGGCGGCTGGTGAGTAGCCCGGCAGTTCGCTGCGCGGGGCCGGCGGCGAGGCGGCGATGAAGGGAATGCCTGTAAGGGAGCAGACGGCCAGGAGCGTGAGCCGGCGCATGAAGAACCTCGGTTCTGGATTGGGGTGGCGAGGACGGAACGGACAGGCTCCGAGTTGCACATTCCGGGTTGACTTGTCAACCGCAGCGCTGTCCGGAATTGGCGACGGCACTTTGCCGTTCGCGGCGCGCGGTGACATCTTACGGCTGGGCGTCAGCCCTGTCGCCCGCGATATTCGATCGTCCCGCACCGCCGAAGTCCTTCTCCTGAATGACCAATCCCTTTCTCCGCTGGGCGCTGAGCCCGGTCCTGCATCTGGCGATCCGCCTCTCCCCCGAGTCGGACCCGTGGGGGCATCTGAGCTACGCCGCGCCGCTCAAGGCGTTCGGCTCGGGCTCGCGCAAGGATTTCTCCTGGTACTTCGAAGGCGAGAGCGCGGTCGAAGCACGGTCCATCGCGGAGATCCGGGCGTGGCTCGCGGGCTGCGAGTACGCCAGCGACACGAACCTGTTTCAGGAGCCGGACTTCTGGCAGCATCCGCGCACGTTCGAACAATTGCGACGGGGTGACTGCGAGGACTTCGCGCTGTGGGCATGGCGGAAGCTCGTGGAGATGGGCATCGACGCCGACCTCGTCGTGGGACGGACGATGCCGATGCTGGAGGGAGACAGCCGTCATGCGTGGATCGTATTTCGGAGAGACGGCAAGGAATATCTCTTCGAACCTGCCTGGCGGGGCGACAACGCGATTCGCCCGCTCGCTGAAGTCCGGAAGGATTACAACCCGGAGTTCGGTGTGGGAGCGGATCGCAGACGATTCAGTTACGCGGGGTACCTCAGGTATCTGAAGTGGGCGGAGAAGACGGAGAATACCACGGTGGGGTAAGCGGGATCCGACTCCCATCTACACCGCCACCACCTTCGCTCGCATTGGGTCCCGCAGCTGCGCAATGATGCGCGCCGCCATGGCGTCGAGCTGCGTGCGCTCCGGCATGACGGAGCCGGCGAACGGAAGCGGCACGTCGAACCCGTCGCCCGCGCGCCGCGGAATGAGGTGGATGTGAAAGTGATAGACATCCTGCCCCGCCTCGGCGCCGCTCGAGATGATCAGGTTTGTCCCCTCCAGCCCAGATACGCGCCGCACCACCGGCGCGATCTCCATCGCCACCTCGAACAGGTGCATCCCCACGTCGTGCGGCAGGTCCAGAAACGATTCGTAGTGATTCCGCGGCACCACCAGCGTGTGTCCCGCGTTCACGGGCTGAATGTCCATGAACGCCAGTGCCACACTGTCCTCGTAACACATTGAGACTTCCGCACCACCCTGGATGATGTCGCAGAAAATGCAGTGGCCAGCGCTGGGGGTTGTCATAGACACTCCGTCCGGTTTGGGCAACTGGAGCCTGGAAGCATGGGCTCCGTCATGACTGTGCTCGCTGGGTCATACTCTTGCAAGATGCGCTCCCAACCTTGCCGCGCGAAACGCGCGGGTCTATAGATAGCGGTCCATGCCCGTTGTCCGCGGCGTCGCCGCCGTTCTTCTGATACTGCAGCAGTTCTCACCCCCTGGGGGGGAGAGTCCGCGCGCCGTTTTGCTCGCCGCGGCCCGTGCGGTGCAGGGGGACAGCACGGCCGCCGTCGAGTCGCGCTGGATGGCTCGTGCGCAACACAATGCCAGCGACCGGGCAGCCCTTCTGGGATTGGCTACGCTGGCCCGCCTCACCTATCGCTTCCCGCGCGCAGACAGCCTGTTCGCACGACTCACGAACTCCACCTCCGGGGCACCGGACGTGTACGCTCCCTATGCCAGTGAGGGTCGTGCGAACGCGCTCATGAGCCGCGGCGACTTTGCGTCGGCTCAGGAATGGTTCGCGCGCGCAGCCATGCAGGCCCGCAGCATTGGCGATGCCGACGCCCGCGCGCGGGCGATGCTCGGCCTCTCCGCGGCGCGCGGCCGCACCATGGGGACGGCGGCGGAGGTGGCGACACTGGACAGCGTGGCGGCGTTCGTTCCCGACGACGATCCGGCGCTGGTCGCGCATTTCCGCTGTGAGCGCGCCGCTCTCATTGCGCGGACGGGCGGCCGGGGCGCGCGCGAGATGGCACAGGCGGGCGCGGCGCTCGCGCGCACGGGGGGCGACAACAGCGTGGAGGCCCGCTGCATACAGGTGGTGGGCATCGACCTCGTGCGCCAGGGCGATCTGGGTGGGGCGAGCCGCGAGCTGACACGCGCGGAAGCCCTGATGCGGCGCGCGCATCAGCACTCGGCACTGGCGTCGCTCCTGCAGTGGCACGGCTATCTGCAGGTGAGCATGGGAAGCTACGGGCCGGCGCAGCGCCTGCTGCAGGAAGCGGTAACGGAGGCCGGCGTGTCCGGCAACCAGTCGGCGCTGGGCTGGGCACTGGTGAACCTCAGTCAGATTTCACTCGGCGTGCACGACCTCCGGTCAGCCGATCAGCAGGCTGCGCGCGCCGCCCGCCTGTTCACGGCTACGAATGACACGTGGGGACTCGCCACCGCCATGGGGTTTCGCGCGCAGGTTGCGCTGGAGGTCGGTGACACGGCGCATGCGCATGCGCTGTACAGTCAGCTGCTCGGGTGGGCCACGAAGGACCGGCAGCTTCTTGCCATTGCGAACGCGCGCCTGGGTCTCGCGGACGTCGCGGTGCGCGGCAGCGACTTCGACACGGCGACTCACGAGCTGGCGGCGGGGCGCACGGCGCTGAGCGCGGGCGGCGGCACCGGCTGGGAGGACGGACTCGCATTCTACGATGGCGTGGTGGCACTCCGTCGCGGCGATCTGCCGTCGGCGAGCCGCCTGTTGCACCAGGATCTCGCCTCGCTGGCGCCGGACCAGAGCAGTCGCCGCTATCTCACGCAGGCCACCCTTGCCGAGGTGCTGCTCCAGCAGGGCGATACCACCGGCGCCGAGCAGATGCTGCACGCCGCGAGCCGCCAGCTCGACAGCTGGCGTGCGACGCTCGACGACCATGCGTTGCGCCTGCAGGCGTTTCAACTGCGTGATCCGTTCGGCGGACGCGGACCGGCCGCCCCGGCCATCATCGCGGGCGTCGCCCGCGCTGGGCGCGTGCAGTCCGCGTTCGAACTGGCCGAGCACCGTCGCGCGCGCGAGCTGCGCGATGAGCTGGCACGGGCGGCCGCGCTGCGCGCGCACGACGACACCATGTCGTCTGTCGGGACCGCCGATCCGCCCGCTCTCACGGCCGCGGACGTGCAGCGCGCCATTCCCAACGCAAACACTGCGCTGCTCGAATACGTCGCGGGCACGGCGGGACAGCCAACGACTCTCTTCGTGATCACGCGCGGCGGAATCGGGGTGCACATTCTCGCGTCCACTGACTCGTTAGGCCCGGCGATCGCGCGCTTCAACGCATTGATCGCGTCGGGCCACGCGCCTGGCGCGCTCGCGCGGCAGCTCGGGGATGCCATCCTTGCACCGGCACTCGCGACGCTGCCGTCAACGGTCACGCACCTGGTCATCGTTTCCGATGGTGCGCTGTACGGCGTGCCCTTCCCCGCTCTGGCCATGCACGACGGCCACTGGCTCATCGAGCGGTACGCTGTGGCCATGGCGCCGTCCGCCGCGGTCGCGACGACGCTGTGGCAGCGCGCCGCGGATACGCGTCCCGCGCGACTGCTGGCGTTTGGCGATCCCGGCTTTGCGTCCGGCCCCGGCGCGCCGCCACCACTACCCGGCAGCAGGGGGGAAGTGCGGGACATCGCCCATTTTGCGCCCGATGCCGTGCTGCGACTCGGCGCGGCGGCGAGCAAGGCCTTTCTCGAGACTGCGCCGCTGCAGCGCTTCAGCATCATTCACTTCGCGACGCACGCGGTGGTGGATGAGAACGTGCTCGCGCACACGCGGCTGGCGCTCTCGCCCGGTCCGCACGACGATGGCTTCGTCACACCCGGCGATCTCGCGGCGCTGCATCTTGACGCGGATGTGGTGGTGCTCTCCGCCTGTCGGACCGCTACCGGCGTGATCCTGGGCGGCGAAGGAGTGCGCGGACTCACCGCGCCGCTGCTGCAGGCGGGCGCGCGGTCGGTGGTGGCCAGCGAGTGGCCGGTGAGCGACCGGCGGACGGTGTCGTTGATGACGGAGTTCTACGATGGCCTCGCGCGCGGACTGGACGTGGCCGGCGCGCTGCGCGACGCGGAGGTGCGCGCGATGCACAGCGGTGCACCACCGCGCGAGTGGGCCGCCTTCCAGCTCGTGGGTGATCCCGGTGTACACGTCGCTCTGCGCCGGGCGCCGGCGTGGCTGCGCTGGTGGTGGCGGTGGTGGAATGATTGACGCTCCCGCTGTATGGTGGTAGGCGTCGCAGCCTGGAGCCACGGGATGACCCGCACCTGTCGAGGGCAACGCAGCCGGCAGCTACCACTCATCATCGCTGCGGCGATCCTTTCCGCTGCGGTCGGGCGGGCTCAGACGCCCTCCACTCCGACAGCGCCGCGCGCCGGCGAGTGGACCATGCCCGCGGGCGACAACTCCGCCACTCGATTCAGCCCGCTCGCGCGAATCGACGCCGGGAACGTCAAAGGGCTGCGACCCGTGTGGACCTTCTCTACCGGCGTGCTGGGCGGACACGAGGGACAGCCCCTCGTGGTGAACAACACCATGTATGTGGTCACCCCGTATCCCAACGTGCTCTACGCCTTCGACCTCGCGCGCGAGGGCTATCCGCTCAAGTGGAAGTACCGGCCCGCTGTGAATCCGAACGCGGTGGGCATGGCCTGCTGCGATGCGATCAACCGCGGCGCGTTCTACGTGAACGGGAAGATCATCTACAACCTGCTGGACGGTCACACCGTGGCGATCGACGCGAACACGGGGCGCGAGGTGTGGAAGACGCAGATCGCGGACCTCGCCCAGGGAGAGACGACGCCCGTCGCGCCCTTCGTCGTGGGGAACCGCGTGATCGTTGGTGCCTCGGGCGGCGAATTCGGCATTCATGGATGGACGAAAGGGCTGGATCTCGCCACGGGGCACATCGCGTGGACCGCGTACAACACAGGTCCCGACAGCCTGGTGCTGGTGAAGCCCGGCGTGTTCAAGCCGTTCTACGATACGGGCACGCAGCTCGCGCTCACGAGTTGGCCGAAGGACGCGTGGAAGATCGGCGGCGGACCGGTGTGGGGGTGGATGTCGTACGATCCGTCGCTCGACCTCGTGTACTACGGCGTGGGCAATCCGGCGCCGTACAACGCCGAGCAGCGCGTGGGCGACAACAAGTGGACGAACAGTGTGCTGGCGCGCCGACCCGAGGACGGATCGCTCGTGTGGGCCTACCAGTTCACGCCGCACGACGGGTGGGACTACGACGCGGTGTCGGAGATGATTCTCGCGGACCTCACCATTGGCGGGCGGAAGCGCACGGTGCTCGTCCACTTCGACAAGAACGGCTTTGCGTACACCATTGATCGCGCGACAGGGGAAGTGCTCGTCGCGAAGCCGTTCGTGGAGGTGAACTGGGCGAAGGGCGTGGATCTGAAGACCGGCCGGCCAGTGCTGGACTCGAGCAAGATGACCGGCGCATCGAAGGGGAACGTGAAGAACATCTGCCCCACGCTCGAGGGCGGCAAGAGCCCCGCGTCACCGGCCGCGTATTCGCCGCGCACGGGACTGTTCTACGTGTCCACCAACAACATGTGCATGGACTACGCGGCCACACAGGCCGCGCACATCCGTGGGACCCCATACATTGGCGCGACCACGCCCTATCATGCGGGGCCCGGCGGCAACATGGGCGCGTTCATCGCGTGGGATGCCGCGACGGGCCGGAGGGTGTGGGAGATCAGGGAGAAATACCCCGTGTGGAGCGGCGTGCTCGCGACCGGCGGAAGCGTGGTGTTCTACGGCACGCTCGACGGATGGTTCAAGGCGGTCGATGCCCGGAGCGGCAAACCGCTGTGGAAATTCAAGGTGGGCTCGGGCATCGTGGGGAATCCGATCACGTACACGGGACCGGACGGCAGGCAGTACGTCGCGATCTACGCCGGGATCGGGGGCGACTGGTTTCTGCTCGCGGGCGACGTGCGGTCGGACGACCCGGCGGATGTGCGCCCGCCCGCGGATTTCATGCAGGACATCGCCCGATACACGAGCCAGGGTGGCATGGTATGGATATTCGGGCTGTAGGAGCCACGGCGGGGAGCGTCGTGCTTGCTGCACTGCTCGTTGTCGGGTGCCGGCAGCACGAGGGCGCGCGCACACCGGCAGTGACAGGCAGTACGGAGCTTATCCGGGCCGGCGCGGCGCCGCCAGCGGTGCGGCATGACGAGCATGTTGCGGCGGGCGGCGTGCAGCCGCCCGGCGCGATCATCACGAATCCCTATCAGGGCGACGCCAGGTCGGCGAAGCAGGGCGAGGCGCTCTTCAGCTCGATGAACTGCGACGGGTGTCACGGAGGCGGCGCGACCGGATGGGTCGGGCCGAGCCTGGCGGACGGACGCTGGCGCTACGGCGCCGCGGACGGGGAGATTTTCCAGTCCATCTGGTACGGGCGGCCGCACGGGATGCCGGCGTATGGCGGCATTGCCAACACGGAGGCGGTGTGGAAGCTGGTGACGTACGTGCAGTCGTTGCAACCGCCAGAGGATGTGCCGACGGAGGCGTGGAAGTGAGAGTGGGGGCGGGA
>DATNDS010000097.1:0-21264 GCA_035553215.1 Gemmatimonadaceae bacterium | reverse complement strand
CTCGCGTTCGAGCTGTCGCACCCCGCTCTCGCGCGTGTACTGACTCACCACCGACATGACCGCGTCATCCGTGAGCGTCACGCCTTTCTGCGACAGGCCGGCCTCCTCGAGCTGGCGGGGCAGCAGATACTTCTTCGCGATCTCCGCCTTCTCCCGCTCCGTGTAGCCCGAAAACTCCACGACTTCCATGCGGTCGAGCAGCGGCCCCGGGATGTTCTGGATGAAGTTCGCCGTCGCGATGAACAGCACTTCGCTCAGATCGAACGGAATGTTGAGATAGTGATCGGTGAACGTGTCGTTCTGCGCGGGGTCGAGCACCTCGAGCAGTGCGCTCGCCGGATCGCCCTGGAAGCTCACGCCCAGCTTGTCCACTTCATCCAGCAGGAACACGGGGTTCTTCGTCCCCGCCTGCTTCATGCCCTGGATGATGCGTCCCGGCATCGCGCCAACGTACGTGCGCCGATGGCCGCGAATGTCGGCCTCGTCACGCGCGCCGCCGAGCGATGCCCGCACATACTCACGGCCCAGCGCACGGGCGATGGACTTCGCGATGCTGGTCTTGCCCACGCCTGGCGGACCGATGAAGAGCAGGATCGGCCCCTTCGCCATGGCGCGCGCCTTCGCTTCGCGCGTGTCGGTAATCGGATGATCGTCCGCGCTCGATGTGCCGAGCGACGGCGTCGCGTCCTCCTTGGCGGGCCGTACCTTGAACGCCGGGAATTCGCCGGTCTTGGCGACCTCCTCGGCGAGCTCCTGTGCCCGAAGCTGGCGCACCGCCAGGAATTCGAGCACGCGGTCCTTCACGTCGGGAAGACCGTAGTGATCCTCGTCGAGCACTTCGGCCGCGTGTTTCAGGTCGAGATTGTCGTCCGAACGTGCGTTCCACGGCAGTTCGGCGATCCAGTCGAGATACGTCCGGATGACCTGCGCTTCCATGGACTCGCGCCCCGCGCGTTCCAGCCGGCCCAGCTCGCGTTCCACTTCCTGACGCGCGGTCTTGGGGAGCTCGAGCTTGCTGAGCTTCTCGCGCAGCTCTTCCATCTCACGGCTCTGATCGTCGTCGCCCAGCTCCTTCTGGATGGTCTTCATTTGCTCGCGCAGATACATCTCCCTCTGCCGCTGACCCAGCTCCTCCTGGACCTGTGACTTGATGTCTTCCTGTGCCTCGAGCAGGCCGATCTGGCGCTGCACGTGCACCAGCACGCGCCGCAGCCGCTCCTCGACGCTCAGCGTCTCGAGCAGCCCCTGCTTTTCCGGGACGGTGAGGTCGATGTAGCCGGCGACGAGATCAGCGAACTTGCCCGGTTCCGTGACCGCGTCGAGCACCTGGTGCACGACTTCCTCGGGCAGCCCGCGCTTCTCGCCAAGCTCCCCGGCGCGTTCGCGCGCCTCCTTGTGCAGTGCCTCGAACGCCGCGTCATGCTCGTCCAGCGGATTCATTTCTTCCACCGGAATGACGATCGCGCTGAGGTACTGATCCGTCATGGTGTACTGCAAGGCGGTGGCACGCTGCTCGCCCTGGAGCAGGAGCTGCACGCCGCCCAGCCCGCGCTGCACCTGGCCGATGCGCGCGATGACTCCCATGGAGTAGAGAATCTCCGGCGTTGGTTCTTCGCCGTTGTCACGCTGCGCCACGGCGAACACCAGCCGGTCGGCCTTGATGGCGGCCTCGATCGCGCGCAGCGTGCCAGGACGCCCCGCGGCAATGGGCTGCGCCAGGCCGGGAAAGATCACCGTTCCGCGCAGCGGCAGAACGGGCAACGTTTGACGTTGTGCCATGTTGTTCAAAACCCTGGTAAAGGACTGCTCGTTGAATCTTCCTCAGGCAGTGCGTGTTCCATGCGCTTCCTGAGTGCATGAGTTACGCCGGGGCGGCAGGATTTGCAACTTCTACCCGCCTGTTTGACGTACTGTATCTGCCCACACGGCTGAATCATCTTTTCAGATGGTGCGGGTAGTGATACACTAAGCATCTTGTATTCTCCCCAGGACCATAGAGTGCCCGATCCGATTGCCCTGTCATCCGACGCGGAAATGCGCGCCCTCGCCGAACGTGCGCTGGCGCCGCAGTTCGACGTCGAGAGCGAACTCGGACGTGGCGGCATGGGCATCGTGTACCGGGCCAGAGACCGCCGCCTGAAGCGCGACGTCGCGGTCAAGGTGCTGCCGCCGGAGCTGGCCTACCGCGGAGAGATCAAGTCGCGCTTCCTGCGCGAGGCCGAAACGGCCGCACAGCTCAATCAGCCGAACATCGTTCCTATCTACGCGGTTGACGAGCGCGAAGGGCTCGTCTTCTTCGTCATGGCATGCGTGGACGGGACCACGGTGGGCAAGCGGCTGCACGACGAAGGGGCTCTGCCTGTGGATGACGCGCGCCGCATCATGCGCCAGGTGGCGGATGCGCTGGCGTACGCGCACGCGCGTGGTGTGATCCACCGCGACATCAAGCCGGACAACATCCTGCTCGATCGCGAGAGCAAACGCGCCATGGTGACGGACTTCGGTATCGCGCGCGCCATGCAGGAAGGCGCCGACTCGCGCCTCACGGCGACGGGCATGGCCATCGGCACCCCCGCCTTCATGTCGCCCGAGCAGGCGGCGGGCGAGCACGAGATCGATGGACGGAGCGACCTGTATTCGCTGGGAGTGGTGGGATATCAGATGCTCACCGGCCAGCTCCCGTTCAAGGCCGGGAGCACGGCATCCATGCTCATGAAGCAGATCACCGAGCGTCCCGCTCCGGTTCACCAACTCCGGCCCGATGTGCCCCCCGATCTGGGGGCGATCGTGATGACGCTGCTCGAGAAGGAGCCGGCGAACCGCTTTCCCAGTGCGTCAGCGCTCTCGGCCGCGCTTTCAGGTGACGCGAGCGCGATGCCCGCGGCATCGGCCACTGCCGCGACCCCCGACAGGCCCTACGCTGGAGCAGTGCCTACGTCGCCGCTGCCTGCAGCGTATGCGCCGGGCGTGGAACCCGCGGGCGTACCGCCGGGCGCGGGGCAGTACACCACCCCCACGCCGGACGACATCGCGCGCTGGTCGGCGCCGGAGGTCCAGCACTTCCGGTCGCGCTTCGCCAAGTTCGCCTTCGTGAACGCGGCAATCATCATCGCGTCCATCCTCACCGGCAGCGGACTGTACGTTGTCACCGTGTTCTGGGGTATCTGGCTGGCCGCGAAGTATTCCAAGCTCTGGTCATCAGGCTACGACTGGCGCGACGTCTTCCGCCAGCCGCGCGATCGCCGGTTGCTCGATGTCGCGTCCGAGACCATTGAATACGCGCAGACGCTGCCGCACGCGCTCTTCAATCCGAAGGAGCGTGAAAAATTACGGGCACGCTCCGCACAGCGTGCGACACTCCCGCCTGCGCATGCGATGTCCGCGTCTTCCGCGGACTTCGGCGCGTATGTGGATACGGTGCAACGCGCCGAGCGCGATCGCGCCGAGGTCATCCGGCAGGTCAGCGACCTGCCCAAGGGCGATCAGAAGCTCGTCAATGGCGTGATTCCGGCCGCCGACGGACTGTACAATCGGGTGAAGTCACTGGCGAGCTCGCTCGCCGAACTTGACCGGACGCTGGTGCCTGATGCCGGAACGCGCATCGAGCGCGACATTGCGACGCTCGAGGCGCAGGCGAACCCACTGGATGTGGCCGCCAGCGAGCACCGGGTGCGGCAGCTCGCCACGCTCAAGCGCGAACGACGCGCGCAGGCGGATGCCCGCAAGCGGCAGAGCGACGCGCGCGCGAAGCTCGAAAGTTGCGGACTCGCGCTGCAGAACATGCGGCTCGACGTGTTGCGGCTTCGCGCGGGTGGCGTGGCGAACGTCACGGGCCAGATCACCCTGCTCACCGAGCGCGCGCGTTCCCTGGCCGACGATGTGGACGCGGCGGTGCAGGGCGCGAGCAGTGTGCGGCGCTGAGTCGGCACCGGACGCAGCGCCCGGCGTTGCGCCCGGCGTAGCGCCCGGCGTAGCGCGGCGCGGCGCGTGACGGATCCGATGCTGGACCGCGTGGTCGCGGCAGTGGGGAACGCCTACCAGATCGAGTCGGAGATCGGGCGCGGCGGGATGGCCGTCGTCTACCAGGCATCCGATGTCCGGCTGCGCCGGCGTGTGGCCATCAAGGTGCTCCCGCCGGAGCTCGCGTTCCGGCCCGATGTGCGCAGCCGCTTCCTGCGCGAGGCGCAGACGGCGGCCCAGCTCAATCATCCGAACATCGTTCCCATCTACTCGGTGGACGAACAACACGGGCTCGTCTTCTTCGTCATGACGCTGGTGGAAGGAGAGAGCCTTGCCAGCCGCTTCAGTCGCGGCCCGCTGGACATCGAGGATGCCCGCCGCATTCTGGCTGAAGTGGCCGACGCGCTGGCGTACGCACACGCGCATGGCGTCATCCACCGTGACATCAAGCCGGACAACATTCTGATCGATCGCGACAGCGGCCACGCGCTCGTCACGGATTTCGGCATCGCGCGCGCGGCGGAAGCCGATTCGCGCCTCACCGCCACCGGCATCACGGTGGGCACGCCAGCGTACATGTCGCCCGAGCAGGGCATGGGCGACCACGATGTGGATGGCCGGAGCGACATCTACTCGCTCGGCGTGGTCGCCTATCAGGTTCTCACCGGAAGCCTGCCATTTCGAGCGAACAATACGCCGGCGATGATCATGAAGCATGTATCCGAAACACCGCGCCCGGTGCGCGAGATGCGGCGCGACGTGCCGCCGGCGCTGGCAGCGGCCATCGAACGCGCACTGGCCAAGGATCCGGATGACCGCTTCCCCAACGCTGCGGCGTTCCGCGATGCGCTGCTGAACAGATCCGAGGCGCCGTTGCCGTGGCAGCACGCGGCGGCACCCGGATCGCGGGCCGCCGCGCCAGCTCGGCCGCCGCAACCGGCACCGTACTTCGTGCCCGCAGCGGCATCGGTATCGCCAGCTTCGCCGGCGCCATCACAGCAGCCGGCGCCGATGCCGCCATCGATGCCGCCGGTGCCACCGGTGCCGCCGCCCGGCATGTCGCGCCGTGAACGGCGTCGGTTCTACCGCAATTACTATCGTGGGACGCTGCAGGGATACACGCCGGGCGTGCAGCCCTCGCCGGAGAGCATTCTGCAGCGGCGCATCACCAGCTTCCGGCGGAATCTCGCGAGCACCGCGACGACGACGGCCATCCTGTTCGGCATCAACATGGCGACCTCGCCGCACTTTCCCTGGTTCCTGTTCCCGATGTTCGGCATGGGACTGGGCGCGGCGCGACAGTGGAGCAGCCTCTGGGCGGAGGGCGTGGGGTGGCATCGCATTCTCCACAACACGCCCACGCCCGGGACCGCGGCGCCGCAACTCGTGGCGCCTGCGTCGGCCGTGGATGACGCCGCGGCGAAGATGGTACCGCGGGAGGTGCTGAATGGGCCATACGGGAAGCAGGTGCGGCGTGCCGCGTCCGACCGGCTGTCCGTCCTCGCCATCGTGAATTCGCTGGCGCCATCCGATCGGAACATGATTCCCGACGTGCTGCCCACGGTGAACGCGCTGGCCGAACGCGCGGGGTCGCTCGCGCAAACGCTGCACCAGCTCGACGAGGATGCGCCGCCCGATACGCTCACGCAACTGGGCGAGCGCATTGCGCAGGTGCGGCGGGAGAACGCGGCGGCCTCGGATCACGACCGAAGACTGTCGCTCCTCGAACGCCAGTACGCGTCGCTGCAGGAGCTGTCATCGCGTCGTGCACGTCTGAGCGGACAGCTCGAAAGCGCCGGGATCGCGCTGCAGAATCTGAAGCTGGACCTGCTCAAGCTGCGCTCGTCCGGCGTGCAGTCGGCCATTTCGGAGGTGAACAGCGCGACGGTGGAAGCGCGCGCGCTGTCGCGCGACATTGCGCACGTGCTGGAAGCGGCGGACGAGGTACGGAATATCTGACTGCGGTGATGCGTGAGCGCGCCACCGGGCGCTGTGTACTACTGCCTGAGCCACTCCTTGAGAATGGCACTCACGGCTTCCGGTGCCGCTTCCGGCGTGAAGTGCCGGACGTTCGGGACGATGTGCAGCGTGGATCCCGGGATGGCGTCGTGCAGCCGTCTGGTGGTGTCGGGCGAGAGAAAGGGGTCGTGCGTACCGCCGATCACCGTAGTCGGCGCGATGATGTTCTGCAGGCGCGGCTCGAGTGCCATGGTCTCCTTCACATCGAGCGCTTCGAGATGCTGCACGAGCACATCGCGTCCCTCCGGGCTGCAGAAGGGGCGAATGTAGATATCAACGGAGCGCGTGCCACGCTCATCGTGCGTGTAGCCCCGCTCCAGCTCTGCGCGCACCACGGACGCGACCCAGGTCGCAGGGAGGTGGCGCGTGAGTGGCAGCGTGGCGCGCGCGAGCTTCACCTGCGCCGTGGGCCAATCGTCGAATGCGACGGAGTTCATGAGGCCGAGTCGCGACACGCGCGTGGGGTGATGCACGGCGAGATACTGCGCGATGCCGCCACCCAGATCGTGGCCCACGATCGCGGCGTACGAAATGCGCAGAATGTCGAGCAGACTCACCACCCGTTCGGCGTGCCCCCGGATGCTGAGATCGCGTTCGAGCGGGCGGTCGCTACGACCGTACCCGAGGAGATCGAGCACGACGATGCGATGGCCTTCGGGGAGCAGCGGCACGAGATCGCGCCACAGATGTGAGGAGGTGGGAAACCCATGAATGAGCACGATGGGTTCCCCGGCGCCGCGCGTGCCCGCGGCGTAGTAGTACAGTCGAGCGCCGCCGACGTCTACGAACTCACCGCGCATCGGTCTGACTTAGAAAGGTCACATGTCGGGAACACACGGTGGCGCCAGGGAATCGCGACGCCCTGCTCCGACGGGTGCAAGCGCGGTGCCATGCAGACCGTGCGCTGCCACCGATGAAATTGCCGATGGGCCGGAGTTGGAGTCAGACGCCTACGCCGACAGCCGCTCGCCACTCCACGATTTTCCCGGCAATGGCGGATGCGGCGACGGTATAGGGAGACGCAAGATAGAGCTGTCCCGGTCCCGAGCGGCCAGGAAAGTTCCGGTTGATCGCGGAGATCGTGACGTCGCTCTTCGTGCGCGAGACGCCCGGGCCCGCGTTGATGCAGGCGCCGCACGACGGCTCGATGAACGTCGCGCCCACGTCGGCGAAAATCCGATCATAGCCCTGCTCCTGGCAGTACTCGAAGACCTCGCGCGACCCGCACTGGATGTAGCAGCGCACACGGTCCGGCACGTGCTCGTGCCGCTCCAGCGCTTCCCGGAAGACACGGGCGTACATGTCCATGTCCTCCTTCTTGCCTGCGGTACACGAGCCGGCGTACGCGATGTCGATCATGACGTCGTCCGGGAGCTCGTCCACCGCGATGCCGTTCCCCGGATCGCCGGGCAGCGCAAGCATCGGCCGGAGCGACGCGGCGTCGATGTCGATGACCTTGACGTACACGGCGCCGGGATCCGACGTCAGGCCATCGCACAGCGCGCGCGCGGCGTCGCGTGTCATGCCGCGCTGCGCGACCAGATACTCCACCGTTCGCTCATCCGGTGCAATGATGCCTGTGAAGGCACCGACCTCGGCGGCCATGTTGGTCATTGTCGCGCGTTCGTCAACCGAGAGCGCCTCCACCGCCTCGCCCGTGTACTCGATGATCTGTCCGATGGCTGCGCCGCTCTTGATGTATGGATGACGAAGGATCTCGAGCATGAAGTCCTTCGCGGTGATGTTGTCCGGCTTCGCGCCGTGCACGGTCACCCTGAAGGACTTCGGCACTTCCACGCGTACGTCCTTCGTGATCCAGGAATTGAAGATCGCCGTGGTCCCGACGCCGAATGCGATGCAGCCCACCGCGCCGGCGTGCGGCGTGTGCGAATCGGAGCCAATGATCACCTGTCCCGGCAGCGCGTGCGCTTCGAGGATCTTGGAGTGGCAGATAGCCTCCGAACCGGCCGCCGCGAGCGCACCGTGCAGGTTGAGCCGGTGGTCGAGCTGGCCGTAGAGCCTGATGCCCTTCTCCGCGGCGAAGGTGCGCTGCTTGCTTTCGAGCTGGTTCGCCACATCGAGCAACCCCATCTCGCGATGCTCGGGGCGCATGACCTGGTCGAGGAAGGTCAGGTGGTCGCGGAAGAAGAATACCGATCCGGGGTCGTTCACCGGCTCGTCCTTTCCAACGAGCTGCTCGAAGAAGATGGCGGACATGGGTGTCACGTATTCGTGACTGAAGCGGATGTCCGTCTGAATGAACCCCTCATCGCCCGGTTGGACGGCGGGAACGCCGAACGTCCCGGCGGCGGCGTTCACGACCCAGTGCCGCGCAAAGATCTTCTCCGCAACGGTCATGGGACGCGCGGGCGTCGCGAGCGTCGGCACCGTCACCTTGCCCTGCAGCCTCGCGACGTTGTAGTTGAACAGGCCGCCGTACTCGACGATGCCTCGCGTAATGGCCCCTTCGCCGGCCGTGAACTCGGAGAGCGGGATCTCCTCACCGGCCCGGATGCGGGCGATGAGATCGAAGTTCGTGGATGTGAAGACACCCAGGTTCTGACAGTTCTCGCGATAGATGCGCTCGATGTTCTCCGCGATCACCAACCGGATCCCGGCCACCATCTCGGCGTAGGGCGACTGTTCGCGCGAGGACCCCTTGCCGCGCCGTTTGCCCGATACGCTCGCCACGAAGTGCCCGTTGCGCACCGAGCCGCGCACGATCGGAAATTCATCACCGCTCTTGAGCCCCAGATAGGGGAAGTCACCCAGCGTCTCGTCGAAGTAATAGCAGATATAGGCCGGCGTGATCTCGTCGGTGGAGATGTCGTTCCGGAGCCGGGGATGCTCCGGCGAGCCGACCGGGGCCTGCGGATCGAAGGGCAGGTCTTCGCCGGCCAACTGGCGGCGGATGAGCGCCGGGTCTTCCGTCAGAAAGAGGATGCGCCCATCCAGGCGGACGCGGTCGCTCACCTTGTGTACAGGCCGGCTCAGCAGGCTCTCGATCATGCTCCCGGTGGTTTAGGGGGTTAGTTGCAAGATGACTGAGGGCCGGAGGGACCACAAGCGCGCGCGCCAGCCGCCAGGGGCGCAGCGCCTCAGAAGTATCGGACGTTTCGCCGTCGCGCGTGCCTGATGCGCTTTTGGTGGTGCAGGGCCGCCTTACTCCTGTTGGCCTGGCGAGCGTCACGCCGCAAGGCGTTGCGCCGCGAGGCGTAACGCTGGAAGGCATGACGTCGCGAGTGCAGGCGCGCACGTCTGGCGGAGCGGGCGGACCGGGATGCGTGCGCTGCGTGACGGCGCCGAGCGAGCCTGTTCCGGCGTCCGTCGGGCGCGACATGGCGCTTGAGCGCGAGATGGCGGTCCGGCCTTGCATGGCGGACATTGCTGCGCGCGTCCTGTCGTACAGGCGGCGCGGCATTCTGCGCGGTTTGCGCGGCCGCGGCAGGCGCGGCGCTGACAACGAGCGCCGCCACGATGGAAGCCAGTGTGGAGCGAAGCATGGGTTCCCCTTGGTAAGAGCGATTGCGAGATGGGACGGATGTTGACGGTCTGGCGTTAAGGATTTCTGATATGTGTCCGGCGGTATCTATGGTTGCCCCTAGCGCGAGCGGCCAAAAGTGCTAACCTTTACGCCCGCAGAGCCGTCGTTCCGTGGCAAACCCGTCACAATCGCGTTGTTTGTCAACGATTTAAGCGAAATTCCGAGGGCGCCGTGACCGATCCGACCGCACCGGGTGCACCCGTCTTGCCGTCGCCTCCCGCTCCAGAATCAATCACATTTCCACTGAGTTGGCTGCTCAGCAACGCGGCAGTACCAATTCAGTATCGCGCCAGTTTAGAGGTTGCGAGGCTGCCGATCGGTGAGCAGAACAGCTTCGCGTCCCTCCCATATTCGTTCCGGCCGGCGATGCTTCTCGCCCTCACGCAGGCGCCCGATGGAACCTGGGGCAATGGAATGCTCTCCGTGCCTTCGTCACGCGCCGAGCGGTTCCAGGGGATCGGCACCATCACGGCTGTGCGGCGCCTCGTGGAATGGGGGTGGAACAAGGAGTCTCCGCCCATCGCTCAGGCGCGCCGGACCATGTTCCGGCTCCTGGCACAGGACGACGATCCCAACTACCTGTTCGAACTGGCGCCGCGGGGACGTCCGGATCGCGAGGTCGTGCGCCACGGGCGCGAAATCCTGCGCGAGGCTGCGGCCGCTGCGCTCTCCCAAGCCGGGTACGAACAGGATCCGCGGCTCAGGGGGGCCGCCCGCCGGATGCTGGAGCGCGTGGATCTCTATCTCCGCTCGCCGCAGCACGAAAGGCCATTTGTGCGCGTCGGGAACTCGCATGTGCTCGCGCCCGGCTCGGCGCCGCCCTCCATTTACTTTCTTGCGATGCTCGCCGAGATGCCGCACTTCCGGAGCGAGCACTATGACGCCATGGAGCGGCTCTACGCGCATCTGACGCAGCCGCAGCCGCGCTCGGAGGCGGCGTCGGTAGTGGCGGGAAAGGTCGTGGCGGAGCCGCACCTCGTGCTGGGTGATCCACTGCCGCACCGGACCGCGGCTGACGCGGATCTCCCCGCCACACTCTACTGGCTGGAGCTGTTCGCGCGGCTGGGGATCCTCCAGCGCAACGAGGGATGGTCCAGACTGTACGAGCGGTTGCTCGAGGATTGCGACGCGGAGGGAGTCTGGCGCATGCCGAAGCGTTCAGTCAGCACGCGCAGCAGCAATCCGTTCGTCTGGCCCGGGTTCCCGCTCGATCCTCGGGGAACGGCCGACGCATTGAGCGCGGATGTGACGTTTCGTCTCGGGCTCATCGGACGCTACTCGGGGCGGCCGCTGGACCTCGGATAGTGGGCACGCCGCGCGCGACCGAAGCCCGGGCGAGTCGCACCGGAATCGCGCAGCGCTGCCGCCTTCACGCCTATGACCTTTCTGGATTCCGCGGCTGTATTTCCCGCTGGGGTCGAAGGGCTCAGCGCGCGTCGCGTGACCCTCGCCTCCGGTGTACACCTGCGGCTCGTGGAAGGCGGTCCGGTGGGCGGGTCGCCCGTGCTCTTCATCCCCGGTTGGG
Organism: Gemmatimonadaceae bacterium; assembly: GCA_035553215.1. Taxonomy (GTDB): domain Bacteria; phylum Gemmatimonadota; class Gemmatimonadetes; order Gemmatimonadales; family Gemmatimonadaceae; genus JADGGM01. The sequence continues at coordinate 10,216 of DATNDS010000097.1, read as the reverse complement.
GGTGCTCGGCGTATTCCTTTCGCAGGAACCTGCCTGTGCTGGCGCGCGCGGGATACCGCGTGGTGGCGATGGATCTGCGCGGCAACGGCTGGAGCGACAAACCGGAGGTGCCCCGGGCGTACATGCTCGATGCGTTTGCGGCGGACGTGCTGGAGACGCTGACGGCACTCGACATCTCACGCGCGACGCTCGTGGGCCTGTCGCTCGGCGGCGCGATCGCGACACGTGTGGCGTTGCGCTGGCCGGTACGAGTGGAGCGACTGGCGCTGTGTGGCGCCGTCGGCCTGGGCACCGTGCGCTTCGTGTCCGCCGCGCGACGGCTTCCGCGCGCGCTGGGTCGCGCGCCGATCGGCACCGTGCCGCGCGCGCTCGTCGCGCTTGCGCTGCGCGCGGCGTACGGGAACGCGGCAGGGTTCAACGCGCGTGACGTGGATGAGTATCATGCGCCGGCGAGCGACTCGGCGTTTCGCCGCGCGCTCTGGGCCGCCGTGCACGATGTGGACTGGCGCACGCTCCACCGCGGCGAAGTCCGACGGTTGACGATGCCCCTCCTCGTCATCTTTGGCACGCGCGACCGGATCGTGTCGCCGCGTCTGGTGTCGCGCATCGTCGGTGAAGCGCCGCGCGCGCGCATCGTGATGCTCGAGGACGTGGGGCACCTGAGCCCGGAGGAAGCGCCCGAGCGGGTGAACGCGGAAATGCTGCGCTTTCTCGCTTCGTAGCGCCTGCTTCGACGCGGGGGTATATTATTGACCGGTTGCCACCAATACGCGCCCGTCCCGGCAGCCCACCTGCGCCGGGCGTGATGCCGGACGTGCAGCCCGGCGCGTGAACTCCAGGACCATGTCGACAGCGACAACCGAACCACCGAACTCGTTCGAGGAGCTCGGCCTCGCTCCCGAGCTGCTGCAAGCCGTGCACACGGCGGGCTACCAGCACCCTACACCAATTCAGGCCCGAACCATACCGCTCATTCTGCGAGGGCGGGACGTCATTGGGCTGGCCCAGACCGGGACCGGCAAGACTGCCGCGTTCACGCTGCCCATTGTGCACCGCCTGTTGGGCGGACCACGGCGTGTGCGCGTCCTGGTGCTCGTCCCCACACGGGAGCTGGCCGCGCAGGTAACGGAAAACTTTGCGACGTACGCCGCGTTCACCGATCTGCGCGTGACGGATGTGTATGGCGGGGTGGCCATTGGCCCGCAGGAGACCGCGCTGCGCAGCGGTGTGGACGTGGTGATCGCGACGCCCGGCAGGCTGCTCGACCACATGGAGCGGCGCAACATCACCTTTGACGATCTGGAAGTGCTCGTGCTCGACGAGGCTGACCGGATGCTCGACATGGGTTTTGCGCCGCAGATCAACCGCGTCGTGGCGGAGATTCCGGCATACCGGCAGACGCTGCTGTTCAGCGCCACCATGCCAGCGGAGGTGGAGGCGCTGGCGCGCAAGTATCTGCGCAAACCCATCGTGGCACAGGTAGGGCGTCGCACGGAAGCAGTGAGTACCGTAACCCACGCGGTGTATCCGGTGGCGCGCGAACGGAAGAGCGAGCTGCTCGTGGAGCTGCTCCGGCAGGACGCCATGGACTCCGTGCTCGTGTTCACGCGCACCAAACACGGCGCGGACCGGGTGGTGCGCAACGTGGAGCGCGCGGGCATTCACGCCGTGGCCATGCACGCCGACAAGTCGCAGGCACAGCGCACGCAGGCGCTCGAGCAGTTCAGGCGCGGCGAGGTACGCGTGCTGGTGGCAACCGACATCGCGCAGCGCGGGCTGGACATTGCCGGCATTTCCCACGTGATCAACTACGATGTTCCCGCGCAGCCTGAAGATTACGTGCACCGGATTGGCCGCACAGGCCGCGCGCTCGCGACGGGCGATGCCTTCACCTTCATGGCCGCCGATGAGATTGCCATGGTGCGTCTCATCGAGCGCGTACTGGGCCAGCCGATTCCGCGCGTGTCCGTACCCGGATACGACTTCGGCACCGTGGCGGCCGACTGATCGCGCGGTTGAACCCCACATTCCTGCCCGTGGGAACGTCACAGTCAACTCCGCACCCGCCCCAGCCGGGAAACGTAGATGGTGTCCGCCGCGGCGCCGCGAGTGACGATGACGCTGCTGTTCGTCGCGCCGTAGCCGCGCCCGTCCGGCGAGTACCGTATGGTGTCCCGCGTGCCGCTCAGCGCGACGGCCAGGTCGGCGCCCGGCAGGGTGGTCATGACGGTGTCGCCCTCAACCATCGTGAACGCCATACGGCGACCGGGGTCGAACACGACGGACGTCGTGGCGGAACGCAACAGTGCGGCGCGGCGCGCCGCGGCGAGGGTGCCTTCGACCTGCCCCGCGGCGCTCCGGACCGCGGCACGATCGCGGATGGCGGCGATGCGCGGCAGCGCAATGCCGCACAGCGTGGAGCATACCGTCAGCACAACGAGGAGTTCGGCAAGGGTGTGACCGGATTGCATGGGTTCCGTCCTGTATAAGGGCGCGATATATACCCAACGGTCACCCCGCAAACCGCACCGATTTCCCGCGCCCGGTCACGATTCATTTCGCGTCTCAGGCGTGCGGCTATACTTCGTGGTTGTGCCAGGTGGCCGGCGAGCGGGCCGGTTCGCCACACGCGGCCACGCCTTCACATCATGGCATCATGAAAATTACGATCGAATACTGCACCGTCTGAAACTACACCCCGCGGGCCACCAGTCTGGCGGCCGAGATCAGAGCGAAGTATCCCAGCGCGGAGGTGGAGATGATTCCTTCACGCGGCGGACGATTCGAGGTGTCGTACAACGGCCAGCCGATTTTCGAGAAGTCGAAACTCGGGCGGCATGCGAAAGCCGGAGAGATCATGACTTTGCTGGACGAGCGCATCCCATAGCTGATGCGCATTGCCATTTCCACCGGCGGCGGCGACGCCCCGGGACTGAATGCGGTGATCCGCGCCGCCGTCCTGTCCGCCGTGAACCGCGGCTGGGACGTCCTCGGCATCAAGCGCGGATACGCCGGACTCATGGGCGAGGATGAGGTGGTGCCGCTCACGGCGATGACCGTGCGCGGCATCGCCCATCTGGGCGGGACCATCCTGCGCACAACGAATCGCGGCGATCCGTTTCATTATCCGAGGCGACGTCCCGATGGAACGCTCGAGGAGATGGACCGCTCCAACGAATTGATGGCGCGCGCGCGCGATCTGGGCATCGACGCGGTCATCACCATTGGCGGCGACGGCTCGCTGTGCATTGCACAGCAGCTCTACGAGCGCGGACTCAAGATCGTGGGCGTGCCCAAAACGATCGACAATGATGTGAGCGGTACGATCACGACGTTCGGCTTCGACACGGCCGTGTCTACCGCCATTGAAGCCATTGACAAGCTGCACACGACGGCCGAGAGCCATGACCGGGTGATCGTCATGGAGGTCATGGGGCGGCACGCCGGCTTCATTGCGCTGCACAGTGGCGTCGCGGGGACGGCGGACGTGATCCTCATTCCGGAAATTCCCTACGACATTGAGAAGGTGTGCGAGAAGATCCGGGCACGCGACCGAGCGGGGCGACACTTCTCGATCGTCGTAGTGGCGGAAGGCGCGTTTCCGGTCGGTGGCGAGGAATCCGTTCTGGGGGATTCGCTACCCGGTCAGGAGAAGCGCGTGGGCGGCATCGCCGACAAGATTGCGCGCCAGATTCAGTCGCGAACGGGAAAGGAGTGTCGCTCGCTCGTGCTGGGACACCTGCAGCGCGGCGGAATGCCCACCGGCTATGACCGTTTGCTGGCGACGCGATTTGGCGGCGCGGCCGTGCGCGCCATCGAGGAGGGGAAATTCGGCGAAATGGTGGCGCTGCAATCGCCGCACATCGTGACCATCCCGTTCAAGGAGGTGCTGCTCGAACCCAAGCGGGTTGATCCGGAGCACGACGTGGTGATGACGGCGCGGGCGACCGGGATTTCGTTCGGGGATTAAAGGGGCAGCGGGGGCAGAGGGGCCAGCCCACTGGCTGCCCCAGGGGCTGCTCCTCTGCACCAGCGCGATCGCTCTCCACCGGGACACCCGGCGTCCCGCGTGGGGGACAGTCGCCGCAGGCCGGCGCGGCCTGATAGTCGTAAGTTGCTGCCGCGTAAGGAACTACAGATCGGGTCCGGGCGTCGGAACGTGGCACCGCCCATGCAGCGGTAGGGGGCCAGTCGTCCTGACAGGTGGTATCGGAGATCTCATGGTCCGTCTTTCCATTGTCGTCATGCTCGCCTTCGTGGCGCCGCTGGGCGCCCAGGCGCGCGACACCGGGCAGGCGGTTCTGCCGCCCGGCGAATCGCCTCCGCCCGGCATGTGCCGCATCTGGATTGACGGGGTGCCGGCGGGTCGTCAGCCGGCGCCAACCGATTGCGCAACGGCGATTCGCCGTCGTCCGCCCAATGCGCGGGTGATTTTCGGACAGGAGTTGCGGGGTAGCAGGGCCGTGGATCGCACCAGACAGGGTCTGGTGCCCATTCCGGTGCCGAACCTGGACAACGATCGCGTGAAACAGGTCGAGCCGCCACAGCGGAATGTGACGCCGGATCGCGCGCCCGAGGACACACCCGGCGCCAAGCCACGAGAGACGAAACCGCCGGTGGTGAAGCCACCGGAGCGACGCGAACCGGTCATGCCGCACCGCGAGCCACGAGCCATTCCGCAGCGCCCGCCGGTATCAACGCCGCATCCGCCGCCGCAGAAACCGAGGATCCCGCACCGGGGCAGCTAGCGTCGTCCGATCCCGCGCACTGGTGACACGCGCGCGGGCGCATAGCTTCCACACTGGGATGGCGAGCCTGGCAGACGAACGGTGTCCTGCCAGGCTCGTTGCATCCGGGACCTTCCTGCCCACGACACGCGTATGCGCGACATTCGCGACCACTATCTCCCACCTGATCGCCAGGCATTCGTTGCGGCCGAGCCGCCAACCGGCCGCGTCATCGTCATTGCGCCCACCCGTGCGGCGTGCGAGACGATCGAGCTCGCCATGGGGCTGCACCTCGACACGCTGCTCGAGCGCATGCACGGCGAGGAAGTGCGCGCGCTGGCGGCCGCGGGGAAAGGGTTCGGCATCGTCGCGGGCACCGGAACCGGCAAGACACTCGCCATCCGTCCTATTGCCGAGGTCATCCTGCGCGGAGCGGAGCTCAAGGTCGGCGTCGTCAATCGCGAGCGCGAGGCCACGCCGGAAACGCCCTCGTGGAACGTCGTCATCGTCACCACGGGAATCGCGCGACGCTGGTTCCAGGACGGCGACATCCTGCCGCACGACACACTCGTGGTGGACGAAATCCATCAGACGTCCGCCGAGCTGGAGCTCTGCCTTGCCCTCGGCAAGCGGGTAGGGTGTCGCTTCATCTGGCTCTCCGCTACCGTGGACCCGTCATTCTATGCGCGCTACCTCGGTTCGGCCGCGGTGCTGGAAACGTCGTCGTTCGATCCGTCGAAGGCAGCGAAGGTCACGGTGCTGAACCGGCGTCCCATGGAGTTTCTCGACGAGCGGTTTCTGCAGCGCGTGCAGCGTGAGCGGCGTGGCGTGGGCGTCTTTCTGCCCACACGCGCCGGCGTGGAGGAAGTCGCCGACTACATCGCACGGCGCCACGCGCGCATCGAGGCAGCGTTCTATCACGGTGGGGAGCCGATCCGGGTGATCCGTCCCTTTCTCGAGGGCACGGTGGACAAGCCGTACGTGTTGTCCATGACGGCGGCGGGACAGAGCGCGCTCAACGTCCGCGATCTGGACACGGTCGTGATCGATGACACGCGCTTCACCAACATCATCGACGGCGGGCGCAACGTGCTCACGCGACTGCACCTCGGCGCCAACGAGATCCTGCAGATGGCGGGGCGCGTGCACGGGCGCGTCGAAAACGGGCGCGTGTTCATTCTGAGCGACCGGGACATTCACTTCGCCGCCCTGCGGCCCACCGAGCCGGAGTTCCAGCTCGCGGGTGACTCCGAGCGCGTGGCGCTCACCTGCGCGGACCTCGGCGTGCGCGCGGACGAGCTGGATCTCCCGGTGCCGCTGGATCGCGCGGCCTACCGGCAGGCGCTCGCGCTGCTGGAACGACGCGGCATCGTGGAGAGCGGACGGCTCTCCCGCTATGGCAAGGCGGTGGAAGCGCTGCCTGTGGAGCGGGCCTGGGCCGAGCTGCTCGTGCACGCGGACGACGAGCTCGTACCGTTCATCGCCATCATGGCGTCCATTGAATCCCTGCACCGGATGACGCGTGAGGAGCGCGACCTCGAAGGCGTGATCGTGCCGGGAAGTGATCACCTCACGGCGTACAATCTCTACGCGGACGCGTTTCGCGAGCATGGTTACATTGGCGAGGTGTACGGGCTGCCGCGTCACCTCTTTGACGAGACCATTGACGAGTGGGCCGAGCGTCGCGGCGTGCTGGTGAAGGCGCTGGAGGACGCGGCGCTGGGCATGGCCAGCATCTACCGGTCACTGGAACTGCGACTGCCGGAGCGGCTCGCGACGGCGGGCCAGTCGGTGGAGCGTCGCTTCGCTGACGTGCTCGCGCGCATCATGCCGTTCGACCTCGTGATCGAAGAACGCACGGCGAGCGGCGACGAAGCGCGCGTGTCGAAGACCAGTGTGTGCGGCAGTTGGGGCGCCATCGCGGGCGAGCTGCGGTATTTCGCGGATCGCTTCGGCGTGCCGCGTGCGGCCATCGAGGGCACGCAGATTCCGTTCGATCTCATCCGGCGCTACGCGACACACAGCGCGCCCGTGCTGGAGTACGACCCGCAGCGCAAGCGGAATCCACTCGTGCTCACGCGCGTGGTGGAGTACTTCGGCTTCGAGCTGGGGCGCGAGCGCGAGCCGGTCGAGGAGTTTTCCGGCGAGCTGGCACCCGCCGCGCACCGTGCACTCGCGGATGCGCTCGCGCGCTTCGAGGCGAAGCACCCGGCGGTGAAGCACAATCGGGCGGCAGTCGAGGAGGTCCGCGAGGTCTATCGCCGGTCGGGTGGAACCACGGCGCGGTTCGGCCTGCCCGAGCTGGCTGCATGGTACGAGGGCAAACTGCACGGTGTTCAGTCGCTCGACGAGTTCCGCGCGGCGCAGCTCACCATCGATCCAGACGCGATCGTGCCGCGCGCCGAGCGCATGAAGTGGCTCGCGCTTCCCGACTCTGTGACGGTGCGCGACCGCGAGATTCCGCTGGAGTACGACGTGGAGGATGGCGCCGGCGGCGTCGTGCGGTTGCGATTGCCGGAGAAAGTAGCGCGCACACTGGTGGAGAGCGAGCTGCCGGTGCTGGACCGGCCGCTGCGATTCGTGGTGCCGCGGGGCCAGCGTGGCGCCGTGCGCGCGGCAACGCTGGAGGAATTGCAGGATCTGCTCGACCGGCCGTGGATGCCGGACGAGGTGCAGCACGCGCCGGGCCGGCGCCCGAAACATGGCGCGCGGAAGGGGGCGGGGGCGAAGGGGAAAGGCCGGCGACGGAGGCGGTAACCGACAAGGGACCGACAAGGGGCAGCACGTGGCTGCCCCTTGTCATTTGCGGTTCGTCATTCGCCGCTCGCTGGGAGGTGGGCGAGGAACTGGTCGATCTCGAGCGTGCAATCGGCCGCTTCATTCGTGACGCGCCAGTGAAGGGTTCTGGTCACGATTTCCGGGCGCACGTCGCGAGGATGCCAAACCTCAACCACTCCAGCCTCATGGTCGACGATCCAGTAGGTCGCGACGCCCTGGCGCGCGTAGAGATCGCGCTTCACGATTCGATCGGCCCGGGCGGTGCGTGGAGAAAGCACTTCGACGGCGAGGGGTAATGTCCGGAACGTGCTCCAATCGTCGGAGACTTCCAGGGATGGCACCACAAACAGATCGGGCTGTACCAGCGTTTCAGCGTCCCACGAAATGTCCGCCGGAGAAAGAACGAGCGTGTGCGTCCTCCCCTCAGCCACAAGATAAGCGCCGAGAATATCCGCCAGCGCCTGGATGACGAGCTGGTGACGCGGACGAGGTGCGGGACTCACGAGCAGCTCGCCACGCACAAGCTCGTAGCGATTGCCGTCCTCCGGGAATGAGAGGACGTCCTGCGCGGTGTAGCGCTGAACCAGATGCGGCATAGCCATAGTATCGGCGCTCGGCGATAGGGAGAGCAAGCTTCCGGCTTCCCCATGGGCCGCCCCTGTGCCTTCAGTCTGGGAGTGTCACCTCGTACTGCTCTTGTCGGAATGCCTTGAATCCGCGCGCGAGGTAGTTCGGCAGCGCGGCGGGGCTGTCGAGCGTGCACGTATGCAGCCACACGCGGGTCGCGTCGCCGGCCCAGGCGCGCGCTACCGCGGCGGTGAGCAGTTGCTTCCCGAGACCTTTCCCGGTGAACGACGGGAGCAAGCCGAAATAGACGATTTCGGTCGAGTGGTCAGGGTCGGCGCGAAGCTCGAAGTAGCCGGCGACCTGGCCGTTCACGCGCGCCACCCATAGCGAGACCTCAGACTGAGCGAGATAGCTGGTGATCTCCTCATCAGTCCAATTCATCCGGTCGCGCCAGTGAAACTCGCGGCCGACGTCAGCGTAAAGCTGCCGATAGAACGATGGCGGGCAGAGGTCAGCGCGCTCGAGTGATACTGACCGGTCCAACGCGGCGCCGCTAAGCTGATCCGGACTTACTATCTGCAGATACGTGCGCGTGACAGTGACTACCGTCATGTGTCGGCACGTATGTCGTTGCCTAACAATCTATTAGCGTCGATGTCCCGAATCGCTTGACAATAGGACCGGCCGGTCATATATTCACCGTCGTTATGGACCGTCGCACAAGTATCGTTGACGCCGCGACAGCGGTTATGGCTCGCCAGGGCTATCAGCAGACTTCGGTGGATGATGTCATCCGCGAAGCTGGTCTTTGCGGTAAGTCACACTTCTACCATTACTTCGACTCCAAGGAAGAGCTCGGATACGCCGTGCTCAAGCACCAGTTCAATCTGTTCGCCGACCGTGGCTTGGCACTGCTTCGCGATTCAGCAGTGGGCCCACTGGACAGATTGAATAACTTCTTGGACTGGGTAGTTCAAGTCCACTCCGACTGCCACTGCGAAGGGAGCGCCAGTCCGTGCGGTTCGCTCGCGGCCGAGATGGCAGAACAGCGCGAAGGCTTCCGCCAGCATGTGGACCAGCTCTTTGAACAGTGGATCGCCCAGATTCAGACGCTGCTGCAGGAAGTGAACCCGCGGCCAGACGGGGCCGCAGCGGCCGAGCGAATGGCTCGCTTCATCGTGGCCACGCTGGAAGGGGCGCTCTTCATGTCCCGCGTCAAGCGCGACGCGGCGGTGCTCAAGACAATTGCGACGGATCTCCAGCGCTACGTCGCGGCAAATTTCGACATCACGCCGTCGCCCCTCACCGGGGCGGCTATGACGGTGAACGAGGTGGCACAATGACGACGATGGCACTCACACCAGGTCTGCTGCAAGGAAATTCGGCCCGGGCCCGCTTCGACTCGGAGATGCTTCAGCACCTCGATGCGTTGTACAGTTTCGCGCTCAAGCTCTCGCGCGCGAAGGACCAGGCGGAGGATCTCGTCTCTGAAACCATTCTGCGCGCCATCGAGCGTTGGCAGCAATATCAGCTCGGGACGAATGCGCGCGCGTGGTTGTTCACGATTCTCTATCACGTGTTCGTGAGCCACAAGCGCCGCATCAGCTCGCGCGAGTTGCCGTTGCCCGAGGAAGCCGAAGAGGGGTCCGCGCACCAAGTCGTGGGCGACGCGGATCCGGAAGGGCGCTTCTACGACTCGTTCGTGGACGAGGAAGTGATGCACGCCATCGATGCGCTGCCCGAGGAATACCGCATGGCGGTACTCCTGAGCGATCTCCACGGGTTGCACTACAATGAAATCGCGGCCGTGCTCGAGGTGCCCGAAGGGACCGTGAAGTCGCGCCTCTTCCGCGGGCGGAAGATGCTGCAGAAGAGGCTGCGCGAGTATGCGGTGGAGATGGGTTACGTGCGGTAGCTGGTAGCTGGTAGCTGGTGGCTGGGATCAAAGGGGTCAGAGTCGATTGATGGACTTATCCATCAATCGACTCTGACCCCTTTGATCATTTGATCAATCGACTCTGACGGATGTTGAGAGCACGCCCCGGTCGGCTACCATGGAGGTGTCACCCACCCATGGACCACCGACCGGAGCGTCTCTCATGACTCGATGTGCGAAGTATGTCGGCCTCGATGTGCATCAAGCA
>DATNDS010000096.1:0-37494 GCA_035553215.1 Gemmatimonadaceae bacterium | reverse complement strand
ATCTGCGACGTCGCGTGCACTGCCCCGCAGCTCATCCGTCACCCGTCGAGCCAGCCGCCCGAGAATCCTGCCCGGCGCAGACCGCGCACGATGCAGGGACAGCCGCGCAGCAACTGCCAGATGAGTCCCGAGCGGTAGTTCTCCACCATGAGGCCGACCGGTCCCTGGTTGATGGCGTAGTCACGCGGTGAAATCCAGCCGTCGTCGCCTGCTGTCTCGTGGAAGGTGAAATTCACGCTGCACATGTAGCCGTACGTGCGTCTGGGGCCGGGATAGGTCGCGTCCACCGTGCGCAGACTGGGAATCACGATTTCCGGTGCGAAGGGCATGGACGCCGCAACCGCCCAGGGCGACACCGTGCCATCATCGCATCCGAATGGCGCGCCACGCGCGTGGTAGCCGTAGAACCGACGGCGCCGGCCATGGACGCGCCTGATCATGAAGCCCGGCCCATCGCTGGCGGTCACGCCCCACCAGCTATCGCTGTACCCATCGAAGTCGCGAGGATTGCGCCGGCCGTATTCCTGCTGCACGTAGGTCGCCCGCCGGCTGTTCTCGAAGTAGTCGATACCGCGCGATTGCATGAACGCATCGCGGATGTCGCGCAGATCCAGCCACACGTGACTCAATTGATGAATGAACAGCGGCCCCGCATACACGTGCTCGCGGCCATAGATCGCCTTCCACCGGTATGTTGACGTGAAGCTGCTGAAGCTCTCCTCAGGCAGGGGGTGCGTGGGCGAACCCAGTCCAAGCACGTAGAGCAGCAACGCCTCGGAATAGCCGAGCCAGCGACACGGAATGAACGCGCGCTCCGGCCGCCAGCCGAGTGAGATCGCCGCGCCGCCGTTCAGTGCCCAGTCCCATTCGACTCGACGATAGATGCGATCGGCGAGGGAGCGGATTTCCTGCTCAGCCTCGGTGTCCCGGTCGAAATACGCTCCGGACGTCAACATGCCGGCGAGAGCGATGGCCGAGTCGATCGTGGACAGCTCGGAGTGCCACACGCGCCGCCCGCTCTGCATGTCGAGGAAGTGATAGAAGAATCCGTGCGCACCGGTGGCATCGGGCGCATCGCTCTGTTCCGCGTTCCACAGGAAGCGCAGCGCGGTGCGGGTGCGGTGCACGGCCTCTTCCCGCGGCAGGTAGCCGCGTTCCACCGCGACGGGGTAGCTGCTCAGCGCGAACCCCGTTCCCGCGATCGATGCGGGGGCGGCCGGGTCCGTATTGTCGCGCACGAGGCCATTGGCCTCGTTCACTTCGTGCTGGAAGTATGCGAAGGCGGACTGCTCGAGCAGATCCAGCAGCGGCGCGTGCTCCGCGTCACCACCGGTCGCGTGGTGCATGGCAGCCAACCGCGCCTAGGCCTTCCGCGCGCGCCCCGGCCTGGCCAGCGCCGAGAGCCGGTTGGGTCGCCGCATGGCATTCGCCCAGAGGTCCCCCTGCCGTTCGATGCGCTCCAGCACGACATCGCGCGTGAAATCTCGCGGATCCACGGCCTCACCAAGCTCGGCCCAGTCGAGTGGCGTGGAGACCGGCGCCCCGGGCCTGGCGCGAACCGCATAGGCGGCCGCCACTGTCTTGCCGCGCACGTTCTGCAGGCAGTCGACGTACACGGTACTGGCCCCTCGCGCCTTCACCGCGCGCTCCAGCGTGGCGTCGCGCGGCATCCGCTCCACGACCCTGGTGGCGATCATCGTCGCCAGCAATTCCGCCGATTCGTACGACGTGGACTTTGGCAGCGGCAGATACACGTGCATGCCGGACGCACCCGATGTCTTCACGGCGCCATGGAGCGTGAGCTCGTCCAGGACTTCGTGAATGCAGCGCGCCACGCTCAGCACACGCGCGAATCGCGCGCGCGGGCCGGGGTCGAGATCGAGCACCGCATAGTCGGCCGCATCGAGCGTCTGCATGCGCGAGTGCCACGGGTCTACGGAGAGCACGCCGTTCTGCACGCACCAGAGCAGCGTCGACAGGTCACCGCCTATGACCCGCGCCTCGCGCGAGCCGCCCTCGACCGCGACCTTCGCCGTGCGGACGACGTCCGGCACGTCCTCGGGAGCCTTCTGTTGATAGAAGCCCTGATCGCTGATGCCATTGGGAAAGCGGTGCAGCACCAGCGGGCGATCCCGCATGACTGGAAGCAGCACCGGGGCAACCTGCGCATAGTAGCGCAGCAGTGCTCCCTTGGTGATCTGGTCGTCGGGGAAGTACGGCTTGTCGAGGTGCGTGAGTCGCAGCGACGTCCCACCGGGAAGGGCGATCACCCCTTCGCCGCCCTCCTCTTCGAGTGATTCGAGCGACTCGAGCACCTTTGGGACGCTCACCGCGCCCTCGACTGCATGCTGGTCGGCTCGCGCGTCACCTCGCGCGCGGACTTGTCGGTCCGCAAGCCGAGATACACTGGCTGCCGCAGCACGCCTTCATTGGTCCATTCATCGAACTTGACCTCCACGACCACGCTGGGCCGAACCCAGTGTACGCGCTCGTTCGGCCTGGGCGTCGTGGCAAAGGGCGATGTGGCTCGCTCCAGCCGCGCAAGCCGCGCATGCAGCGCCGCGAGCTCATCGCGATCGAATCCCGTGCCCGTGTGCCCGGCGTACACCAGTTTGCCATCGTCGTAATAGCCGAGCAGCAGCGCGCCCAGATGCTCACGCGATCGGCGCGGCTCGGTGTAGCCGCCAACGACGAACTCCTGGGTGAATTCCACCTTGAGCTTCCGCCAGGCACCCGTGCGCATCCCCGGCTCGTACACGGAATCCGTGCGCTTCGCGATGATCCCTTCCCAGCCGTCGCGCCGCGCGGCGCGCAGCATCCGTTCTCCGTCGCCGGTCTCCGAGCCCCCCAGCCGAAGCGAATCGGTCACCCGGCTCTTCAATCGTCGCTCGAGTCGCTTGCGCCGCGTGGTCCATGGTGCATCGAGCAGGACCTCATCACCTTCAACGAGCAGATCGAATGCGATGAACGCCGCCGGCGCCTCCTGACTGAGGCGGGCAACGGCGTCGCGATCGCCCAGGTGCATGCGCGCCTGGAGCTGCTGGAAGCGGGCGGGCGCGTCATGACTGAGCGCCACGATCTCGCCATCGAGGACCAGCGAACGCCTGCTGCGCGCGACCAGTTTCTGGAGCGCCGCCACGATCTCCGGAAACTGCTCGGTCTTGTCCAGATGGTTGCGAGACATGAGCCGTACGGCATCCGGCGCGACATAGGCGAGCACGCGAATGCCGTCGTACTTGGGCTCGAAGGTCCACCCGTCTCCCGTGGGGACGCTCGCGGCGACCCTGGCGAGCATCGGCTCGATGCTCTCGACCGTCGCGCGCGACGGTGCGGGAGCCCGACTGTTCCTGGCTGACCTGCGCCGGGGAGAACGCGCGCGACCGGCGCTCGCGTCGTGCGCACGAACGCTGCCGGAGTCAGTCGCTCCGGCGATCTCCTCCATGGTCCGGCCCGAAACGACCGACGTCGTGATTCCGGCGACGATATCAGAGCCGGCTTCCGCGTCGGCATCCCGATGCTTGATCAGCAGCCACTGGGACCGCTCCGGCGTACCACGCCGCGTCCGCACCAGCACCCACGAGCCATGCAATCGTTCCCCATGCAGCACGAACTTCAGATCGCCGCTGGCGTATCCCTGCTCCAGCGTTGCCGCATCATCCGCGACCGGCGGATCGCTCGTGTAGCTGCCACGATCCCAGAGCATGACGGTGCCGCCGCCATACTGCCCCTTGGGAATCGTCCCCTCAAACGCGTTGTACTCGAGAGGATGATCCTCCACTTCCATGGCCAGCCGCTTCACGGCGGGATCGAGGCTCGGGCACTTGGGCACGGCCCAGCTCTTCATGACGTCGCCGAATTGCAGCCGGAAGTCGAAGTGCAGATGGCTCGCCGCATGCTTCTGCACGACGAAAGCATGAGCGGCGCGAGCGCCACGTCGCGCCGGGGCGGAATCTCCCGCGGGCTCGCCGGTCCGGGAGAAGTCACGCTTGGCACGATACCGCTCCAGCGAGTCGCCAGCGTGTGCGGCGCCCGAGGTCCGCGAGCCTCCCGGCTTGCGCGACGTGCGCGACGTGCGCGACGTGCGCGTACCGTGGCTACTCCGAGCACGCCCACCGCGCGGACGCGCCATGCGTCAGGCCGAGCGCGCCTGATGAGCGGATCGGCGCGTACGGGGCGGGCGAGCGGCTCCCGTGCTGCCCGTGCGCGCCGGCTTCCCCGTCGCGCCACGCTTCGCCAGGCTCTGCTGCAGGCGCTCCATGAGATCCAGCACGCGCGCCTCCTGGCGCCCGGGCTTCGCTGCCGCCAGTCGCGGCGCCGCACCTTTCATTCTGGCCTTGATGATCTTCATGACGTTGGCGCGATAGCGGTCGGCAATGCGTCCCGGATTGAAGGGCGCCGTCATGCTCTGAATCAGCTCTTCAGCCATGTCGAGTTCCGCCGAACGCATCCGCCCCGTCGCCGGGAAACCATACTCGTTCGACGGCAGGACATCCCGTTCGAAGCGCATGATCTCGAGGATCAACGCGTCATCCACCACCGTGACGCCCGCGACGTGCTCGCGCTGCCTGAGGATGATAGTGCCGATCCCGACCGTTTTCGTTTTCCGCAGCGCTTCGCGCAGCAGCACGTATGCGGCGTCGCCACCTTCACCCGGCATCAGGAAGTATGGGGTGTCGAAATAGCGCGGATCGATGTCGCCAGCGGGCACGAACTCGCCCAGATCGATGGTCGGCGCCGACGCCAGCGCGGCATCCCGGAAGTCCGCATCCGTGAGCACGACAAACTTGCCCTTGCGATACTCGTAGCCCTTCACGACGTGACGCCACGGAACGGTCTCACCGTCCACGGAGCACACGCGTTCCAGCTCGATGGGCGCGTGATCGCGGTCGTGCAGGAGGCGGAAGCGCAAGGAGCTGTCGGCCAGCGCGCGCTTCACCGTCACCGGCACGGACAACAGACCGAACGTCAACGAGCCCTTCCAGATCGTCGCCATGCCGCTCCTCCCGCTCGCGCTACGCTGTCATCTCCCCCGCAGGGCGCGTCAGCATGAAATGCACGAAGGCCTGTTCCCGCGTCTGGCCAATTTCGAAAACCGTCTCCAGTCTGGTGAGCATGAACAGGTCGCGCAAGTCATCATTGAGGTTGGCGAGACGCAGCTCGCCGCCGTGCCCGCGTACGAGGCGGAGCAGCGACACGAGTGTGCCGAGACCGGTGCTGTCAATGAACGTGGTATCTTCGAGATCGACGAGGATGTTCCGCTCCCCTTCCATGAGCAGGTCCAGCACCTTGTGCTTGAACCCGGCGGCGTTCGCTACATGGAGCTGGCTGCCAGGGCTGACGACCGCCACCCGTGGAAATTCATTCATCAGGTCGCTCATGTGTTCCTCCAGTCTGATGAAGCGGCGCGGCCTCACTGCGAGTTCCGCTGGCGCGCATGCACGTCACTCCGGAGCGGAGAAACGCAGGTACCGTGCCGTCCTCCCGATGTCACGCCGGGCGCTGTCCCGGGCCGTCAAATTGCACGACGAGCCGGTAGACCGTGCGCGGCCGTTCCGCCATGTTGATCACTTCACTCTGGCATTGCACTGGCACCGCATCGCATGACACCACTCGGCATCGCACTCATCGCACCGATGGTGGCGCCCATTACCGATGACGACGCGCCCCTCGGGGGCGCGCAGGCGCTCCTCGCGGATCTGGCGCGAGGACTGGTGGCTGCCGGGCACCGGGTCACGCTGCTTGCCGCTCGGGGATCCGGCATTGCCGGCGCCTGCTGTCCCGACCTTGGCATTGACACCGCGCCGCTGCGGGACGAACGCCTGCTCACTACGGCGAGCGTGACGACGCATCGGGCCACGCCTGCGCAACGCGCTGCCTTCCGCGCCGCGCGCCGCTGGCTGGACCAGCATCGCGGCGAGGTCGATGTCGTGCACGCCCACGCCTTCGATGCACCCGCCTTTGACAGCCTCGCCGACCCGCCCTGCCCCGTGCTGCACACCGTGCATTTGCCTCCATTGCGCGCCGATGTCGTGCAGGCCGCGGCCCGTGCCGTGCGAGATCCACAGGTGTCTCTCGTCGCCGTTTCCGAAAGTTTGCGCCGCGCATGGCGCGCACAGGGCGTGGACGTGAGCGACGTGATTCCCAATGGCGTGGACCTGGGACGCATCGCCTTTGGCGCCGCAGCGCGCGGCTTCCTGCTCTTCGCGGGTCGGCTTGCGCCGGAAAAAGGCGCAGCGGTGGCGATTCGCGCGGCCCAGGCCTCGGGCTATCCGCTGCTGCTCGTCGGGGCGGCATACGATGCGGCGTATACGCGGGAACAGGTGCTGCCCTTCGCACACCGCAAACCAGAGTGGCGTGAGGATGAGCCGCTCGATGCGCCCGTCACCTGGATCGGGGCACGTCCCCGGCACGTGGTGCACCGCCTCATGGCGACTGCCACGGCCACGCTCGTGCCGTCCCGGTGGGACGAACCGTTCGGACTCGCTGCCGTCGAGGCGCAGGCAGCGGGCTGCCCCGCCATTGCCTTCGATCGGG
The DNA here is from genome assembly GCA_035553215.1 of Gemmatimonadaceae bacterium. GTDB lineage: Bacteria > Gemmatimonadota > Gemmatimonadetes > Gemmatimonadales > Gemmatimonadaceae > JADGGM01. Next base: position 30,960 of record DATNDS010000096.1, on the reverse strand, counting down.
GCGGTCTGCACGATGTCATTCTGCACGGACGAACCGGGGTGCTCGTTCCGCCCGACGACGAGGCCGCCTTCGCCCACGCGATTCCCGTGGCGGCGCGACTCGATCGGGACGCCTGTCGCGCCTGGGTAGCAGACCGATTCAGCATGGCGACCACGATCATGGCTCATGAAGCGCTCTACCGCCGTGTCATCCTCGCGCGCGCGTGACCAGACCGCGCGGCGCATCCGTGGCCGCTGGCGCCGTGGCGTGGAACGCTACTACCACGCCATTGCCCCGTTCTACTCGCAGGAGCTCGCCACGCGCGGTGATGTGGACTTCTGGCGCGCCCTCGCGCGCGAGCACGCACCGGCGCGGATTCTGGAACTGGGTGCGGGAGCGGGGCGCATCACCGAGCCACTCGCGGCGTCACCAGCGCGCGTCGTGGCACTCGACCTGTCGCGCGAGATGCTTCGTATCGCGCGCCGCACCCTCGCCGGCCGCGAGAACATCTGCTTCATTCTCGGCGACATGCGCGACCTTCCCTTCGTACGTGCGTTCGACCTGGTGGTGGCGGCCGATGATCCGTTCAGTCATCTGACGAGTGCCCCTGATCGGGAAATGGCGCTGCGCGCGGCGGCCCGGGCGCTCCAGCCCAACGGCGTCCTCATTCTGGACGCGCTGTGGTTCCCCCCGCGCATCAGACGGCGCATGGCATCCAGGCACGGTCACCACGTCGTTCGCGACGCGGGTATGTTCGCGGGCCGCAGCATGCGCGTGATCGAGCACTGGCGCAGTCTGGGTCGCCATGGGCTCTGCCGGGCCCGATACGAATACACGCTGGGCGGCATGATTGCGGCCTCCGCCACCTTTCAGGCTCGTGCGTGGAGCATGGCGGAGCTCCGAACGCGTCTCGCCCGCAATGGATTGCGCGTAATGGCCCGCTGGGGCAGCTATGCGCGCACGCCGTGGGATGCGCTCCAGTCGTCGCACCTGATCATCGGCGCACGCCGCCTCGACTGATCTCCGCGCGCAACGTCCACTGCCCTGCGCCCCGGGTGCTCCGGGGCCTCAATGTTGCTGCGCACCCTTCCACGCACGCGGCGCACCTGGAGGCCAACGCCAGCGCCGCGCCACCCGAAGGAAGGAGAAGCATCATGGAACTCCAAACATTGCAACAACTCTACGTCGCGGAGCTCGGGAATCTCTACAGCGCCGAGCAGCAAATCCTCGATGCGCTGCCCAAACTGATCGACTCCGCATCGAATGCGGACCTCAAGAACGCCCTGGCCACGCACCAGCGCCAGACCGAAGGACACCTGACGCGCCTCAATCGCATCTTCGAGCAGCTCAACGAGAAGCCCGATGGCAAGAAGTCCATCGGCCTCGACGGCCTGGTGGATGAGACCAACAAGTTCATCAAGAAGGATCCGTCGCCGGAAATCCTCGATGCCGGAATCATCGCGAAGGCGCAGAAGGTGGAACACTACGAAATGGCGGCCTACGGAACGGTGCGCACGTATGCACAGCTCCTGGGCCAGGACGCGCAGGCGCAACTGCTGCAGCAGACGCTGAATGAAGAGCGCCAGGCCGACCAGCTGCTGACCGATCTCGCTGAGCACAGCGTGAACCTCGAGGCCGGAGCACAGCCGCTCTCGCGTGACGTCGCGAGCAGTTCGACCCGGCGTACGCGCGCGTCAACGAGCGAATCCGAAGTGCGCGCATCGCGCGCCCGAAGCGCCGGCGAGGATGCGGCGATCGGAGAACCCTCGGACGAAGTACGCCGCCGGAGCGAGCGCCGGCAGCGCTGAACCTGTGCGGCTGGTTCCTGCGGGTACCGGCCGACTGCTCCGAACGGATACAGAAGAATCCCGGCCGCACTGGTGGTGCGACCGGGATTCTTCTTTCGGATTCGCCTCGTCGTGCACGTGCTCAGCGGCGATCCGGCTTCACGCCTGAGACCCGCCCGTCAGGGCCGGTGCGTGTGGCTCGTATCAGGCTTGGGCCTGATGCTGTCACTATGCATGCTCGTATCCGGACGCATCATGCTCGTGTCGGGATGAATCCGACTCGTGTCGCGCTGCATCGTCGTATCCGGAGTCGTCCGATTGGTGTCCGGACGGAGAGGTCGCATGGTCGTGTCACGCTGCATGCTCGTGTCGCGATACGCTGTGCTGGTGTCCGGCACGACGCTCGTATCACGGTGCATCGCGGTGTCCGGTGGCGTGGTGGTATCCGGCCGCGGCATGGTGGTGTCGGGCCGCGTGGCGGTATCCGCTGGAGGAACCGTGGTGTCACGTGGCGTGGTCGTCGTATCACGCTGCGGATACGCGGTGGTGTCCGACTGTGCCGGCTGGGGATTTCCGCCCGCCTGCCCACTGCCCGGCACGGTGAAATCGAGATTCAGCGCCGCCAGCACGGGGTTCAGTCCCGGGGACGTGATGTTGTCCTTCTGGCGAATGCAGTGGATGGCCTGACGTGTCCTGGGTCCGATCACACCATCGGCCGATCCGGGATCACAGCTGTTCTGCGTGAGCGCCTGCTGGAGCTGGATCACCTGATCGGAGGTGAGCCCCATGTTACGCGCGCCGTGCCGCCGACTACGCTTGGCCAGACGGCCTTCGCTGCGCTGGACGTGCAGCGAGTCGCTTGTCGTGTCGCGCGACGTCGCGTTCTGCGGCGTCGTGTCCTGCGGGGTCGGGGGAGGTTGCTGCGCAAACATGAACGCTGGTACAAGCAGCATCGCCCCGAAACAGGCGAGATGACTTCGCATGATGTTCCTCCTGAGCTGCATGACGTTGGTCATGCACGTTGAATCAATCCTGCTGGCTGGCCATCGGCACTCGCCGAGTGCACGCTCTCTCCCACTCTGTCGGGTACGCACCGGGCCGCGTTGTAGGCGACCGCAGGAGCCGGTGTACGCACGGGAAGAAATGCAGATAGCGTGCCCGCCACGCCCTTCAGGCGCAGGCGTCGGCACCGGATTTCGTACGCCGCGCCGCGCAGGCGTTCCCTCGCCGCAGGAGCCGTTCCGGGCCGACTCTTGCAGACGTGAAACGAAGATCATCCCACATGAAACCGCGCTAAGCGCACGACTGTATTCCGCCATGACACTCACGAAACAGCAGCTCCAGCATCTCGAGCAGCGGCTCCTCGAAGAACGTGCACGAGTCACCGCCATGCTGGAGCGTCAGGAGCTGGCCACTGAAACCGAGACCCCGAGCGAGGCCGCCGGCGATATCGCCGCGACGCGCGTGGATCGCGGCACCGAGTCCCAGTTCCAGGAGCTCGATGTCATCAACGCCGAACGCGCAACGGAAGAGCTCGCGGACATCGATGCGGCGCTCGACCGCTTCTACAACAACCCCGACGCGTTCGGCCGGGACGAACGAACCGGGCAGCCGATTCCCTTCGCGCGCCTGGACATCATACCCTGGGCGCGCACCGCGGTGACATCCGGCTGAGCACCTCCGCCGCCATCCCGATGGGCCATACGACACTGGAGGGGACACGGCCGCCCGCGTCCCCTCCAGTTCCTGCCCCGCTGCGCCCGGAACCGTCAGAGCCGGGTCGCTTCGCGCGTACGAGTTCCAGTGACCAGCCGCACGATCCAGGTGAGAATGATCGCGCCGAGAATGGCGATCAGAATCGTGTAGATGACTCCTCCCCGGCCGGCAAAGCCGAGTGCCCGCATGATGAAGCCGCCGATCAACGCACCAATGATGCCGACCACGATGTCCATGACCACGCCGTAGCCCGTGCCGCGCATGATCTTGCCAGTTGCCCAGCCCGCGATCAGGCCGACGATGATCCACCAGATGATGTACATCCGAGTCCTCCGGAAGTGGGGTAACGACGAGAATCGCTTTTGCGCCTATCAAGCAACATTCGCACCACAGTCCATGCAGCTACGATTCAATCCGCGCACGCATCTCACGGCGTGGGCGGAGCGAAGTTCCCGCACGCGACCACCAGGTCCGGATTCGCGGTGGATGCGCGCACGGCGATGAAGTAACTGCCGGAATCCGGCGTGACCAACGGTAGCGTCGCTTCCGCCGAACCCGTGCCGTCATTGGCGATCTTGATCGGCGGGTAGGCGTCCGCCTGGCCGATGATGCCCGCGTCGGTGTCGCACTGGCCGTGATGGATTTCCCACGGATGCACGCCGCCCGGCGTCGCGTTGCGCAGCGTGAGCGACACCCTCGTCTTGTCGTGATTGGACTCCGGCCCCATCGATGCCTGTCCACTGACCTGCATCGCCCCCGCCAGATCCGATGGTGAGCTGAGCGTCGCGTGCCACGTCGAATGCAGTGCGACCTCGCCCTGGCTCAACTGCACAGCCGGCGCACTGTGATGAAACAGCCCGCACGCGGACAGCGACGCGGCTGCCGCCGCGGCGAGCATGAGTTTGCCGTGCATCATGGTTCCTCCTCGTTGCGACCCGCCATGCCCACGTGCGGACGCGGTTCTCATCCAACCGGCCGCCGCACTAGACCGTCGTACGCCGGCCCGCCACGAAATGCCAGATGATCGCGATGATGGCGAGGACCAGCAGGATGTGAACGAGACCGGTGGTGACGTGAAACACCACGAAGCCGAGCAGCCACAGAATGAACAGGATGACCGCGATGGTGACGAACATGGGCTCCTCCGATTGAATTCCTTCGACTCAGATGGCATGCACCGGATCGACTGGCGCACGTAGAGACCGTCAACGCATGGGTCATGCCCGCCGGGGCCAACCGGGTCGGGTGCACGGCCCCACTGTTGCATGACTCGGCGACAGACTGCGCGGAGCGCAGGCGTGCACGTGGGTGCACGGGCGCGCACCAGGCACGGTGTGCGTCGCAACCACTCTGAGCCTGGAGGCATGATGGCAAACACCAGAAGCGCACCGGTCGGGGACCGGAGCACCCCCCCGGACATGGATGCGCTGATCAAGGGGCTGCAGGAGGATCTGGCGCGGGAATACAAGGCCATCATCCAGTACGTGATCTTCAGCCAGGTGCTCGATACGGCCCGGTACATGAGCATCGCCGAGCAACTGGCCCTGCACGCCCATCAGGAGCTCGATCATGCACTGGCGGTCGCACGACAGCTCGACTATCTGGGCGCCTATCCGGTGCACGAACCCAAACCGGTTCAGGTCTCCGAGAAGAACGAGGACATGTTGCGCCTCGACCTGGAAGCCGAAGACGAAACGATTCGCAATTATCGGGAGCGCATACGCCAGGCGGATGCGCTGGGCGAGGTGGCGCTCGCCGAGACGCTGCGCGGCATCGTGCGCCAGGAACAGGATCACCAGATCGATCTGGCCACCGCCCTCGGCGTCGTACCGGACGAACGAAAGCACGCCCGGAGCGGGCGCGCCGGGCGCGGCGCGCGCACCGGCGCGTGAGCGGCATGGGGTAGCGAGGGCCGCATCACCCGCCGGCCCTCGCGCCCTACACCTGGTTCGCTGCTTCCACCAGGTCGAACATCGTGTCCAGCTTCGTGGTTCTCAGGAGCTGTCGCAGACCGGCGTTCAGGTTCGTGAGTTTCATGATTCCGCCAATGGTGCGCGTGGTCCGATGCAGCATGACCAGCGTGCCCAGTGCCGCCGTATCCACCAGCATGGTGTCGCTGAAATCCAGCTCCACATAGCGCTCGCCCGTAGCGAGCTCATCGAGCACGCGTCGTTCGAGCTCCATGCAGTTGGCGACGTAGAGATGCTCACCCACCGCGACGACCTTCCGCCCGGTGTGCCCATCCAGCGGCGTCTGCATGGCGGATTCTCCGGCCTCCGAGAGTCGCATCGGCTCAGGACCCGAGTGTGTTCTTGAGATCCTGCGCGGCCTGCAGCTGCGCCTTCTGCTGCGTAGCGACCTGCTGGAGCGCGGACTGCAGCGAGCTGTCCGTCGCTGCCTTGGTGAAATCATCCATCTTGCTGATCAGATCCTGATGTGCATCGATCTGGTCATTGATGAAATCCTGATCCCAGTCCTTGCCGGCCTTGGCGCTTCGCAGGTCGTTCATCCGGTTTTTCGCGTTCTGGGCGCGATCCTGGATGTCGGAGTTGGTGGCGCTGGCGACGTTGAGCTTGAGCTGCGAGGCCAACTGCCGCGTCTTGCGCAGCAACGCATTCTGCTGCTCCGCTACCTTCCGCGCGAACGCCTTCACGCTCGGATTCGTCGCGCGGGTCTCGGCCAGTTTCGCCGTGGCCGCCTCACCACTCGTGGCTGCGCTCAGGTACGCGAGGATGTCGGTGGGCGTCCAGTCGGAGTGCGAACCGTTCTGCGTGGTTGTATCCGGCCCATTGGTTCCCGCGAGCGTTCCGGCCGATGACGTCGAATTGGCCGGCGCGGCATATCCGGACGCGGCCGATGCCGTCGTATCCGCCGCGCGAGTCGTTCGCGAATTCGAGTTGCACGCGGCGAGTGCCACGGCGCCCGCCAGCGCCACGGCAACCGCGCCGCCCTGCCGTGCGGTGCGATGCATGATAGTCCTCCTGTGGTTCAGAACGCGCCCGGTCCGGCGTGCCATGCACGGCACGGGCGCACGAGCCTCCTGCATCCTGCATGGGCAGGTATCATGCCCATCGCGCCGGGCGAAGCCGATTGGGCGCACGCGCGTACCCGCATTCCGCGCGTCGCGCCTACTGATGATTCGCTAATCGTGGTGCGCGTCCTTCCGCTCCTGCTCGTGATGTTCGTGGAGATCGCGCAGGCGCAGGAACTGCTCCTGCAGGTGTGCGAGTTCCTCGTCGGACAGATTCTCGAGGCCCACAAGCCCCGTGCGCGCCGTCGTCACCGCGCGCAGCAACTCGTCCAGCTTGAGCTGCAGCGCCTGTCCTTCCCGGTTCTGCGTGTTCTGAATCAGGAACACGACGAGAAAGGTGATGATGGTGGTGCCCGTGTTGATCACCAACTGCCAGGTATCGGAATACCGGAACATCGGCCCCATCACCGCCCAGGCTATTACGACGATCACCGCGGTGATGAACGCGGCGGACGATCCCACCGCCCTGGCGGTGGTCTGCGCGAACCGGCGGAAGATCGGCGCCTGATTGACGGGGGCTGGTTGTGCGGTCGCTGCCGTGGTTGGCATGGCGCTCCTCTTGCTCATGTGACAGGGAGAACACTTCGTATGTGTGGCTTCACCGAGCCCACCAAGCGAAAGTCATACCGGATCTTTCATGTCACCTGACGAGACGAGCACGAATCAGGAAGGCAGTACCGGCATTGGTCAGCCACCGCCGGGAGCACCCGGGACCGAGGAGGCGCCTCCACCCGATATCCAGCGTGCCCAGGACGCACTGGAGAGCCGGTCGGCACAGTCGGTCGGCATCACCATACTCGTCGTACTGGCCGTCGCCTACACGCTCTACTTCGGGCGCGCCCTGCTCCTCCCCTTCACGCTCGCGGTCCTCCTCAAGTCGCTCCTGGGCCCCGTCATTCGATCGCTCGCGCGCATGCACATCACGCCGCCGTTGGGCGCGGCCATGGTGATGATCGTGCTGCTCGTATCGCTTGGAGCGGCGGGCTATGCGGTCTCCGGCCCGGCGCACACCTGGCTCGCGAACGCTCCCGAGACACTCAAGGACGCATCGCAAAAACTCGCGTCGGTTCGCAAGTCCGTGCAGCGGATGACTCGGACCGCGCAGCAGATGGAACACGCCACCGATATGAATGAGACGAAAGCGCAGGAAGTCGTCATCCGCGGCCCCGGCTTCATCTCACGCGTGTTCGGCTCCACGACGAGCGGCATCACCGCCGTGCTCGAAGTCACGATCCTCCTCTACTTCCTGCTGGCGGCCGGCGATCTCTTTCTCGAGAAGCTGGTCAAGATGCTGCCCAACCTGAGAGACAAGAAGAAGGCTGTCGCGATCGCGCGCGGCGTCGAATCGAGCGTCTCCGCCTACCTGGTGACGATCACGATCATCAACTTGTGCGAGGGCGCCGTGCTGGCCGGCATCCTGTGGCTCCTCGGCGCGCCGACGCCGCTGCTCTGGGGCGTGCTGGCCGCGATGCTCGAGTACATGCCGTACGTGGGAGCGGGCGTCATGATCATCGTGCTGCTGCTCGTTGGGCTCACCACGTTCAAGGGACTGGGTCATGCGCTCGCGCTCCCTGGCGCGTTCCTGGCCCTCAACCTCATCCAGGCGAATATCGTGTCACCCCTGGCGCACGGGCGTCGGCAGACACTCAACCCCGTTGCCATTTTCGTGGGGATCGCGTTCTGGTATTTCATCTGGGGGATCCTTGGCGCCTTCGTCGCGGTGCCGCTGCTCGCCACGCTGAAAATCCTCTGCGATCACATCGAGTCACTCGCACCCATAGGCGAGTTCCTGGGACGCCGGGACGGCGAGGAGTAGAAGAGTCCGGCGCTGCACGCGCAGTGCTGCTTGCGTCGCGACCGTTCACGGGCCTGGGCGGCCTGGAAACAAGAACGAAGGGGCCGATGCTCTGGCCCCTTCGCCCCCCCGCTCATTCAGGCGACGCCTGCGTGAACGGTCCCCTCATCCACCCATTCCAAATCTCGTGTACTCCCCCGAGACACGTGACCCGGTCAAGCAGGTGTTGTGTTTGGCAAGAAGCGGGCCGTTGACCATTCAGGATGTGACCTGGGTCACGGCGCCGTCATTCCAACAGGGCATGTCCGCCCCCGACGCTCCGCGTCTTACGAACCAGCAGGAGAAGCGGGATCAGCAGCAGAATGATCAGCGCGCTGAGCACGTACACGCGGCTGTACGCAATGACGCTCGCCTGCCCCATGAGCTGCCGGTCCACGATTGCCAGGGCCTGGCGCTGCGCGCTCCAGGCGTCCGCCCCCCTGGCCATCAGGCCGTGCGCGAGCATCTGCAGGCGTGACATCGTGGACGGGTCCGAGGCCGTCACGTGCGCAACGAGATTGGCGCGGTTCTCCGCCGTGAAGCGGATGAGCAGGGTGGAGATTCCGGCAATCCCGAACGACCCACCAAGCTGGCGGAAAAAGTTGTAGAGGCCGGTGCCCTGCGCCAGCTCGCGCGGGTCCAGGTCCGCCAGGGTCAGCGTGGTGAGCGGCACGAACATGAGGCCGAGACCGACGCCGCGATTGATGAGCGGCCAGAAGAAATCCGCGGCGCCGCTCTGACCGGTCATGCGCGAGAGCTGCCAGGCCGCCGTGGCGAAGACGAGGACGCCAACCGTAATCAGCAGTCGCGCGTCCACGCGGTTGCTGAGCCGTCCGGCCAGCAGCATGGACAGCGCGGTCGCGATGGCGCCCGGCAGCAGCACGATGCCGGTCTGTTCGGCCGTCATGCGCAGATTGTCCTGCAGGAAGACCGGCAGCGTGAAGGACATCGCATAGAGCCCAATTCCCATGACGATGCCCAGCACCGTGCCGACCCACATCTGCCGGTGGCGCAGCACGCGAACATCGATGGCCGGGTGCTCCGTGGTGAGCTCGCGCCAGATGAGCAGCACCCCGCCCACCACACCGATCACGACCAGCGTGGTGATGAAGCTGGACGCGAACCAGTCATCGCGCTCGCCATGCTCCAGCACATACTGCACGGCGCTGACGCTGGCGATGAGCAGCGCGATGCCCATGTAGTCGATGCGGTGCGGACGCTTCTGGTGCGCTGGATCCTTGACGTATCCCGCGATCATCATCGCCGCGACGATGCCAATGGGGACGTTGATGAAGAAGATCCATGGCCAGCCATAGTTGTCCGTGAGCCAGCCGCCGAGCGTCGGGCCGATGGTGGGTCCCACCATCACGCCCAGACCAAACAAGGCCATGGCCATGCCGGCTTCCTCGGTAGGAAACGACTCGAACAGCACCGCCTGCGACACGGTCATGAGCGCGCCGCCTCCCACACCCTGCACGACGCGCCAGAGGATGAGCATTGCCAGCGAATGCGACGCGCCGCAGAGGAAGCTCGATGCCGTGAACACGATGATCGAGCCCACGAAGTACCGCTTGCGTCCGAACAGATCGCCGAGAAACCCCGTGAGTGGAATAACGATGACACTGGCCAGGATGTAGCCGGTGGACACCCAGGCGATCTCGTCAAGGCTCGCGCCGAGGTTTCCCATCATGTCGGGAAGGGCGACATTCACGATCGAGCTGTCGATCACCTGCATGAGCGCGGCGAGCACGACGGCGAACGCGATGAGGTACTTGTGCTCCGCGCCGCGGTGCACGGGCGCGTCCACACGCGTCAGGATCGCGGTGGGTTCCTCGTCCGCGGGAAGCTCGAGAACAGCGGTGGCGTCAGACATGATGTGCCGGCGTGCCGCGCGGCGTCCGGACGGTGCCGGCATCGTCGCGCGCCACCGCGTCGCGCAGCGACTCGAACACGCTTGCACAGACCGCCAGGTCCGCATCGGTGACCCGTTCCAGCAGGTGCGCGCGCACCTCGTCGAGCAGCGGCTGCAGCCGGCCAGCCAGATCGCTGCCGCCGGCCGTCAGATGCAGCGTGCGCGCGCGCTGGTCGGCGGGATCGGCCTGCCGGGTCACCAGTCCCATGGATTCGAGATGCGTGACCATGCGGACCAGCGTCGGCCCCTCGATATCGAGGCGGTCGGCGAGCTCACCCTGCCGGATGCCGTCGTGCTGGGCAATGAGCACGAGGGGCGAGGCCTGTGCGATGGAGAGTCCGAGGCGGCCGAGTTCGCGATCCATGATGCGGCGGACGCTCTGGCGAATGGGGCCGAGGGCGGTGAGGAAGGTGTGTTCGAGGGTGGCACGTCTGGCGGAGCGGCGGTGCGGCATGGGGATTAATATAGCTAGCTATCTATCTTGATCCAGTCCCTGGCTGCTACTATCGTCATAGTTGACAAACGGGCCGCGCCATCCCATTCTAGTACTACGCTGATAGTAGGTCATCCCCCCACTTCTCACCCGGGTGCGTCATGGACGAGCTGTCACTGGGCGAACGCGAACTCGACATCATGGCCATTATCTGGGAACTCGGCTCGGGCACCGTGGGCGAAGTTCGCGAACGCCTCCCCGTCACGCTCGCCTACACCACCGTGCTCACCATCCTCCGCAACCTCGAGGCGAAAGGCTTTCTCTCGCATGAGGAGGAGGGCAAGGCGCATCGCTACTTCCCGACGGTGGACCAGCGGGCCGCGCAACAAACCGCGCTCGCGCGGCTCGTCGACTCGCTCTTCCACGGGTCAGCCGAACAGCTCCTGGCGCGGCTCGTCGCCGATCACGATCTGAACGCGGCCGACCTCAGGCGCCTCGCGCGCCACCTCGGCGAGCGGCCGCCCGGAAAGCGAGGTGCGAAATGATCGCGTCCTGGATGCTGGCCACGGCGTTCTTCACCGCGTGTGCCGCCCTTGCGGCCTGGGCCGCTGAACGCGCGCTTCGCGCCGTGGGACGCGCGGGGCGTGGACCGTGGATCGTCGCCTGTGCTGCCGCGATCGCCTGGCCGCTGCTCGCGCCGCTCGCATCGCGCGTCGCCGGCGCCCTGCGCGACGGAAGCCACGCGGCAACGGCCGCTGCCCTGCCGGCGCTTCGGATCATCGCACATCCGCTTCCGGCGTGGATTGGCGGAGGCGCGAGAGGCGAGACGGTGCTGGCGGCACTCTGGATGACGGCGTCGCTGCTGCTGAGTGCGCGTCTGCTGCGATCACTGCGCGTGCTCCGTCATGCGCAGCGGCGGGCGCACGAGCAGGTCCTCGATGGTGTCAGCGTGCTGGTCACTCCGGCGCTCGGGCCCGCCGCGGTGGGAACGCGCCATCCGCGGATCATCGTTCCGCGCTGGCTGTTCGACCTCGAGGCACCGCTTCGCGCAGATGTCCTGCGCCATGAGGAGGAGCACTGCCGGGCGCGCGATCCCTGGATCATACTGGGCGCCGCGCTGGGCACGGCGCTCTTTCCCTGGAACCCCGCCCTCTGGTGGATCTCGCGGCGGCTGCACCTCGCGCTGGAAGAGGACTGCGACGCTCGCGTGCTCCGCACCGGCGCCAGCGTCGAGCGCTACGGCAAGCTGCTTGTCCTCATCGCCCATCGTCAGTCGGTGACGCGTCGTGCTCCCGTGATGGCTGCGTCCAACTCCCACCTCGAACGGAGGATTCTCGCCATGCATGCGCCTCGCCCCGCTCGTCCCGTCCTGCACTTGGTCGCCTTCGGCACGCTCGCGCTGGCAGCCGTCGCTATCGCCTGCTCGTCACCCGTCGCCGATGCGCCGGGGTCCACCACTACGGCGTCGGACCGTGCAGCGGCCAACGCGCCCGCGGGCGGTCCGTACTTCGAATTCCAGATCAGCAATCCGGCGAGCCCTCGCGCCGGCAATCCGGTGCCGCACTATCCGGACTCTCTCGCGGCCGCGCACGTGTCCGGTGCCGTGATCGGACAGTTTGTCGTCAACGCGGACGGAACGGTGGACACGACGACCTTCAAGGTGCTCAAGTCGAGCGCGCCTGAATTCACCATCGCGGTGCGCCAGGTGCTGCCGTCCTGGCGTTACAACCCGGCCCGGGCAGGCAACGGCGCGCCGGTCAGACAGGTGGTCCAGCAGCCATTCCTGTTCAGCGAGAAAATGAAGTAGCGGGCGGGGTCAGGGAGCAATGGGGTCAGGGAGCAATGGGGTCAGGGAGCAAAGGGGTCGGAGTCGATTGAAGTGCTGACGGGAATGGGCAATCGGGAATGGGGAATCGTGGGAATGGGGAATGATGGAGCGGGGGGAGGCGGCGGTGAAAAAAAGGCGGTGGGGAGCGGTGTGGGGAGGACTTCCTCCCCGATTCCCCATTCCCGATTGCCGATTCCCAAGGGCGGGGCGGCGTGGGGCGGTCGATTCCCCATTCCCGATTGCCCATTCCCAAGGGCGAGGCAGTAGGGCGTGGAGCGATTTCCGTCAGCACTTCAATCGACTCTGACCTCATTGATCCCTCACCCCATTGATCCCTGTCCCACGCGGCCCGAGGTATTCCGCCTGGAACCGCTCGTGGGCGCGGGCCTGGGCCGGCGTGCCCAGTTCGTACGTCGTGCCCGCCGTGCACCACACGATGTTGTCGGCGAGATCGAGCAGCGTCTCCGTTTCGTGACCCGTCACGACGACCGCGCAACCATCCTCCGCCATGCGCCGGAATACGCGAGAGAGCACCTCGCCAACGGCGGGCGCTACATCGCGATACGGCTCATCCGCCAGCACGCACGTCGGCCCCCGCAGCCAGGCCAGTGCCACTTCGGCGCGGCGCCGTTCGCCGCCAGAACAGCGCGCTGCGCTCTGATCGAGCTGATCACGCACGCCCACAAGCGCCGCGGCCTCCTGGACGAACGGCCGCCTGTATCGATGGGCAAACAGCGTAAAGTGATCGCGCAGCGTCATCGACGGTGAGAGCAGATCACGGTCCGGCAGCAGGAAGAGCCCTTCGCGCGAGCGTCGGCAGCCACGGCCGCAAGTGTACGGTGCCCTGAAAGGTCACGACGCCACTGTCCGCGGCCCGCAATCCGGCCGCGACGCTCAGCAGCGTGGACTTCCCCGCTCCGTTCCGTCCGAACAGGACCGTCACTCGCCCGGCGGCAGCGCGCAGCGTTGCAGACGTGAGAACCGAGCGAGCGCCGAAGCGCGCCGTCATACTGTCGGCACGCAGGACCTCCTGACCGACGCGTGGGGTCATCCCGCGCCGCCCTGCATGACGTGCTGGGAGAGACGCAGCACCAGCCCCAGGGTCATCTCGGCGATCAGCCCGATGACAACCGCCGCCGCGACGATCGCGGGCTGCCCCGCACCGAGATTGCCCCAGAGGATCCGCTCGCCACGCCGCCGCATGTCCAGGATGATGACGATCGCGAGCAGTACCGCCACGCGCAGGCTCAGACCCACCGACGGAAGCAGCCAGTCTCCGACCGTCGCGCCCACGAGCCCGAGCAGCAGGCGCAGGAGGATCCAGAGCACCAGCGTCCGCCGCAGCAGGAGCGGCAGCAGCTCGCGCGGGATCACGGGTGCGCGGAGGCGCGTGGCCGCGCCATCGCCGCGGGGCTGGTGCCATCTGTCCCGCGTTCCGCGATCCGCCGCGGGCGCGAGACCGTCACCGCCGATCCGTCCGCGATGAACGCCGACGCGGGTTCTGCCGCGAGCGCCCGATTGAATGGGTCCCCATACAGTTCGCGCAGCCCGCCGCCCAGGCGTGGCTCCGCGGCGGTCCACGTCCGCCAGGCCGGATGGTGCACCGCGTATTCCACGGTTCCACCATCGCGCTGCCGTGTGTATCCCCAGTAATGATTCGCAATGAATGCCGACTCCGAATCGGCCGCGGGCACCGCTGCCGCACCAACTGCGGTGGCCGCCACACCATGCCAGCCGCCACCAACACGCGCCTCGTAGATGAGCCGCCCCGGCGCCTCGCTGCACCCGGCCGGCGCGACGCTCCGCATGCGCACCACCCGATACGGCTCGTTGTACCGCCACCGCGCGATCAGCGCGATGGCCGGCCGTGCGACGAGTTCGCGCACGAACACCACGCCGTGGCGCACCTCGCCGTCCGCCAGATCCCGCCGCACGTAGAAACGCAAATTCAGTTCGTCGAATCTCGAGTGCAGCGGTACGGCGACGCCGGCCAGCCGGGTGCGGAGAAAGCGGAATCCCACGACGCTCACGAGCGCACGGCCCTGCCACAGATCCAGCGACGTACCCGGCGGCACCAGCGGCTGGAGCAGCCCGGCGTCCATGTCATAGTTGAGCATGACGATGGAGCGCCACTCCGCGCGCAGAAACACGCGCATGCCGGTTTCCGCGTTTACATTGCCCATGATCGCATCCATCGTCCGGCTCGCGCTCGCATGATCCCGCTCTCCGTTCTCGATCTCGCGCCCATCGTACAGGGCGGCGACGCCGCCACTGCGTTTCGCAACTCCCTGGATCTGGCGCGCCACGCCGAGCGTTGGGGGTACACGCGCTACTGGCTGGCGGAACATCACAACATGCCGGGCATCGCGAGCGCCGCGACGTCCGTGGTGATTGCCCACGTCGCCGGGGGGACCAGCACGATTCGCGTCGGTGCCGGTGGCGTCATGCTGCCCAACCATGCCCCGCTCGTGATTGCCGAACAGTTCGGTACATTGGCATCACTGTACCCCGGCCGGATAGACCTGGGGCTCGGACGCGCGCCGGGTACGGACCAGCTTACGATGCGCGCGCTGCGGCGCCGTCGCGCCGGCGATGCGGACGACTTCCCGCAGGAAGTCATGGAGCTCCTGTCGTACTTCCAGGCAGCACAGCCCGGGCAAGCCGTGCGTGCAGTACCCGGCGCGGGACTCGATGTCCCCATTTGGATCCTCGGCTCGAGTCTGTTTGGTGCCGCGCTCGCCGCGGAGCTGGGGCTGCCCTATGCCTTCGCGTCGCACTTCGCTCCCGCGCTCATGATGGATGCCATTGACCTCTACCGCACGCGCTTCCGTCCTTCAGAGACTCAGTCGCGCCCCTACGTGATGCTCGGCCTCAATGTGTTCGCGGCACCGCGCGAGGCTGAAGCGCGCCGGTTGCTGTCGTCGCTGCAACAGGCGTTCGTGAACCTGCGCCAGGGAAACCCCGGCCCGCTGCCGCCGCCTGTGGATGGATTCGAGACGCGGTTGACGCCGCTCGAACGCATGGGGCTGGAGGAGCGGCTGCGCTGTTCGGTCGTGGGCGACCAGGCCGGCGTTCGGCGCGGGCTCGAGGAATTCGCGGCCCGTACCGGAGCCGACGAACTCATGGTGTCGGCGCAGATCTTCGACCACGCGGCGCGCCTGCGTTCGTACGAGATCACCGCCGCGGCGGCCGGCATGGTTGCGGCGCGTCCGCCCACACCGGTGTAACGGCCGGGCGTCCGCCTGCGCCGGCATGACGGCCGGGTGTCCGCCTGCGCCGCGACGCAGCGGCGGTGGCGGTGGCGGCGGCGCGGCACAATCGTCACATTGGAGGCGCTGCACGCCCGCACCGTCCCTCCCGCTCCCTTCGATGTTCCTCCGCACGCATCAGTTCGCGCACGTCTCCCGCAGCTCATTCATGCGCCAGTTCCTCCGCCGTTCTGCCGGCGTGCTCCTCGCGCTCACCGCGACGAGTCTGCCCGCAGCCGCGCAGAGCGCTCCCTCCCCGACCACGTCCCAGGTCTTCTCGCGCTTCGCCGATCGCGTCATCAAGATTCACGTCGTCGAGACCAGCTCCTCCGCCAAGGCGGAGCTGGGAACCGGCTTCTTCATTTCAGCGGATGGCCACGTCGTCACCAACTATCACGTGATTTCCAAGGTCGCGAACGATCCCGCGCGCTATCGCGCCGACTGGATCGACGCGACGGCCACAGCGCATCCGCTGCACCTGCTGGCCGTGGATGTGGCGCGCGACCTGGCCATCCTCAAGGCGGACGCCCATCCCGCCGCGTTCTTCACCCTGGCGCCCGTCACCGTGACGCAGGGCACCCGACTGTATTCCATGGGACACCCGAACGATCTGGGGCTGAGCATCGTCGAGGGGACGTACAACGGACTCCTCAAGTACACGCTCTATCCGAAGATTCACTTCAGCGGCGACATCAATCCGGGAATGAGCGGTGGTCCCGCCATCACGCAGGACGGTCGCATCGTCGGCATCAACGTCGCCACGGAAGGCGACGGCATTGGCTTTCTCGTGCCGGTCGCGAACGCCGTGGCGCTCGCCGAGCGCGCGCTCGCGCCGGGATACGAGCCGCCAAAGAGCTTCCTCACGGTCATCGGATCCCAGCTCCTGGCCTATCAGGATGAGTACCTCGCCAGGCTGTTCACCGATTCCACGCCCACGGTCACGCTCGGGAGCTATCGCCTGCCGACGCAGCCCGCGCCCTTCTTCAAATGCTGGGCAGACGCGACGCGCCACAGCGCCGATCGGCCGTACGACTTCATCTCACACCGCTGCTCGACCGACGACTACGTGTTTCTCTCACCCGATCAGTCCACGGGCACCGTCGAGATCGATCACCGGCTCTATACCAGCTCTGAGCTCGGACCCGTGCGCTTCTACGCGCTCTACCAGGCGCGCTTCCAGGCTGGCAGCGACGACATGGACGGCGACCCGAACGACGTCACGCGCTTCGCGTGCGAGACGCGGAATGTCCGCCACGACTCGGCGCTCGTGCGGGCAGTGCTCTGCCTCAGGCGCTACGTGAAATTCGCCGGACTGTATGACGCCGTGCTCAAGGCGGCAGTCATCGGCCAACGCAACAGCGGACTCTTCACGACGCTCACGCTCTCGGGTGTGAGCTTCGAGAACGCCGAACGTCTGTCCACACGCTATCTCGCGCAAATCGCCGTCACCGGCGCGGCGCCCTCTCGATGAGCGATCGTCTGATTCTCGAAGTGCTCGATGGCCATGCGCGCGTCGCCTCGCGCACGCACGTCGAGGAACTGCCCGCCACCATCGGACGCGGCTTCGATAACAGCGTGGTGCTCGACGATCCCTACGTGTGCCCCACCCACGTTCGCATCGATCGCACGGAGACGGGCGAGCTTGTGGTGGAAGATGTCGGCAGCGTGAACGGACTCTATGCGACCGGCGACAACGCACGCGTCACCCAGCTCCCGCTGCGCCACGGCACACGCTTCCGAATCGGCCGCACCGTTGTGCGCTATCACGATCCCCGCGAGCCGGTTCCACCCGCTCTCGTCGAAGCCGTCCGTCCCGCGGCGCCGCCGGAAGCAGCATCGGGGCGCCTGGCGTGGATCGACTGTGCGTGGCTCGCCTCCGGACGTGCGCGCGCCGCCGTGATCGTGCTCTCGTTCCTCTTCATCACGGCCATGGATTTCACCGGCGTCTTCGATCGGTCACCGATTGCCAGGGCGCTCACGCTGGCCCTCGGCTTCATGGTGCTGCTCGTCGTGTGGGCCGGCATCTGGGCACTCGCCACGCGTGCCGTGTCGCAGCGCTTCGCGTTTGCCAGGCATCTGGCGTTCGCATGGCTCATTGCGGTTGCCTTCGTGATCTGGGGCAATCTCGAACAGTGGATGTCCTTCGTCGCCCCCTCCGGCAGCATCGCGGAGCTGTTCACCATGCCGCTCGCGCTCGTCCTCGGCGTGGTGCTGATCGCCGGCCACCTGGGTATCGCGTCGTCCATGCCGCGCAAACGGCGCCTGCTCACCTCCCTCGCCGTCACCGGCGGTGCTATCGCGATCGTGCTCCTCTTCGGCCTGGTGAGCAGTCAGGAATTCACGACGAAAATGGATTACGAGGGCCAGCTCAAGCCCATGCCGGCGCGCTTCGTTCCCACGGAATCACTGAGCGAGTTTGCCACGGACGCCCGCGCGCTGCGCATCAAGGTCGACAAGATGAAGCCCGACACGGCAGGCGCGCAGTAACGCTGCAGCAGTCGCGCTGCCGCGGCCCGCAGCTTCGACCTGGAGGTGGAATGGCTGGAGTGGACGCCGCAGTATCGACGGCCGGGGAACGCGGAACGCGCGAAGGACTGCGCAGCATCCTGCTCGGCGCGGCCTTTCTCATGGCCACGAGCGCCATTGGCCCCGGCTTTCTTACCCAGACGAGCGTATTCACCGCGCAACTGGGCGCCAGCTTCGGTTTCGCCATTCTGGTGTCCATCCTGTTCGACCTCGGTGCGCAGCTCAACATCTGGCGCGTCATCGCGCTGTCGGGCCGCCGCGCGCAGGACATTGCGAACGACGTGCTGCCCGGACTCGGGTATGTCCTGGCGCTGCTCGTCGCCGCCGGTGGACTCGCGTTCAACATTGGCAACGTGGCGGGAGCGGGACTCGGGCTGAACGCCATGCTCGGCGTGTCGCCCGTGACGGGCGCCCTGGTGAGTGCCGTCCTGGGCATCGCGATCTTCCTGGTGCGTGAGGCAGGGCGCGCGATGGACCGCTTCGCGCAACTCATGGGATTCGTCATGATCGCGCTCACGGTGCTGGTGGCGTGGGTGTCGCGTCCACCACTCGCCGAGGCCGCGCTGCGTACGGTGTGGCCGGCCCATGTGGATGCGTTCATCGTGGTCACCATCGTGGGCGGCACGGTGGGCGGGTATATCACGTTCGCCGGCGCGCATCGTCTGCTGGACGCCGGAGTGACCGGTCGCGCCGCGCTGCCACAGGTGATGCAGTCGGCCACGACGGCGATTGGCGTGGCGTCGCTCATGCGCGTGCTGCTCTTTCTCGCCGCCTTCGGGGTGGTGGCGCAGGGGTTGCGGCTCGACACCGCGAATCCGCCGGCGTCGGTGTTCCAGCTTTCGCTGGGGAACATCGGCTACCGGCTGTTCGGCGTCGTCATGTGGTCGGCCGCGATCACCTCCGTCGTGGGATCCGCGTACACGTCGGTGAGTTTCCTGCGCACGCTGAACGGCACCATCGAACGGCACTGGCGCGCGGTGATCGTCGCGTTCATCGCCGTGTCCACCGTGGTATTCGTGCTCGTGGGCAGGCCGGTGAAGGTGCTCATTCTCGTCGGCGCGCTCAACGGACTCATTCTACCCGTGTCGCTCGGCGTGATGCTGGTGGCCGCCTACACGCCGCGGGTCGTCGGCGCGTACCGGCATCCATGGGTGCTCACGGCGCTGGGCACCATCGTTGCGGTGAGCATGGCGATCCTGGGCGCGTACACGCTCGGACAGGAGCTGCCCCGGCTCCTGCCCTGATCACATCGCTACTTCGACTGCCCTGATCCGATGTGCTTCGCCAGGCTCTCGAGAAATGGCCTGACGATGGCCGGTGCCGCCGTGCCGTCGGTCGTGAGCAGGTGTCCGACGCTCGTGCGCGTGCCGCCCTGCTCGGCCTCCGGTGCGTTCGCAAAGGCCTTCCTGTTGGCGCGGTAGTCGATCTCCCACTTCGTGCCGGTGATCTTCACGCCCGCAAACAACCCCTTGGTCTTGGAGTACGAGTAGATCTCCGCCTGCGCCTTGTAATCGGTGGATGCCGATACGTCGCGCCCCACGGGGCCGGCGGCCACCGATGCCGCCACGCCGAGGTCGAGGGAGTTCGTCGCGATGGTGCGGGGCGCGTTCCGGTTGACGAAGATGAGCACGATGTCGGCGGACTGCGCGCCGATCTGCAGTCCGAAGCTGCCACCCTTGAGGCCCACGTAACTCGGCATGCTCCAGCCGGTCGGGGTGCGACAGCTCACCAGCCCGAAGCCGGCGCGGCCGCCCACGCCGAACCCCGCCTGAATGACGCCGGGCACGACGGCCACGCACACGGCCTGCGCGAGCAGCGCATTGGGGGGAGCCGAGTCGGGCACGGCCACGAGCTCGTCCAGGACCTCGCCCGCCCGGGTCGCGCGATCGGCGAGCTTGTCGTCCTGTGCCGCCAGCGAGGAGGACACGACGACGACGAACAACAGGGCAATGGGAACGATATGGCGAACGGCGGCGCCAGCATTCGTGCCCGGACGGCTGATGAACATGCAATCACCTCATGGACGGTACGACCGGGAAATGTAGCGAGGTGCCAGGCTCGCTCTGGCACATTTCCCCCGCGCTTGGCCTTGCGCTGCTATGTACCGGCCTCAATAGTAGGCGCTTCTTTCGCCCAAGTCAGCGCAGAGGGCGGCGCCAGTGTGGTTCCCGTTCCGGTCAGTGAGCGGTGTCGTCGTAGAAGGCAGGAGGAATGACGGATGCCGAGCTCCGGAAGTGCGCCGCGTGGGACTGCCACACTGTACGATCGCCTTGGCGGTGTGTACGGCATCGCCGCGATCGTGTCTGACTTCATCGATCGGATCCTCACCGATCCCCGGCTCAATGCCAATCCGCGCGTCCAGGAGGGACATCACCGGGTGCCTGCCGCGGGCTTCAAGTTCCTGGTCACGGAGTATCTCTGCTCGGTAACCGGCGGTCCACAGCAGTATTCAGGGCGTTCCATGGGCGACTCCCACCGGCATCTCATCGTTTCCGGTGAGGAGTGGGAGGCGTTCATGGATGACCTGCGGATGTCACTGGACGCCTTCGACGTGCCACGCGCGGAACAGCAGGAACTGGGAGCCATCATCGAGAGCAAGCGGGACGAAGTCGTCATTCGCGCATTTCGCGCGTAGAGGCACGCCGCGGCAGCGGTCCGCAGAAACAAATGGACCGGGACAGAGGGCGACGATTCAGGCTGCGAGTACGAACGTTCCGCTGGCCGCCAAAAGCATTAATATCAATGCATCTCCTACGCCGAGGGCGAGATGACAGACAATGTCAACGTAGCCGCAGCGAATCCGCTTCCGTTCGGACTGCTCTGTTATGGTGCATCGGTGTTCATCTTGTCGGGATTTCTGTGGGGTGCGTTGCAGCCCCAACCTGCCGTCGGATACGCGCTATTCACTGGAGGGCTGGGGATGTTCCTGGCCGGGATTGCGGCGTATCGCGCCGGAAACACCTTCGCCACGACGGTGCTGGCGGGGTATGGTGCATTCTGGTCCTCCACAGCGATCTACATTTGGTTCTTTGCCGGGAAGTCCCCGGACCTGAACGCCGACATCGCGTGGATCGCGGTCGCCTGGGGCATCTTCACGCTCTACATGTTCGTGGCGTCACTGCGCACCGGACTCCCCGCTGTCCAGATTCTGCTCGGTCTGCTCTTCATTCTGTTCCTCTTTCTGTGGATCGCCATGGCGTTTCACGCGGGCGCGTGGGCGCTCAAGATCGCCGCGATCGCCGGTATCCTCTCTGCACTGGATGCCTGGTTCGAATCGTATCGTGAGGTCATGGCGAGTCTGGCGCCGGTGGTACCCATCACCTGAGTGCGGCGGCAGCACGCAAGATGCAGGAACGCGCGGAGGGTTCCGATGTGGAGCTCTCCGCGCGCAGTGCATGCGAGGCGCCTCAGTCTCGGAACGGCGACTTGCGCGGCTCGTCGGCTGGATGCGTGAGCGTGCTTTTCTCGAGGAGACGTCGCAGGTCCTGGTCCGTGAGCTCGAACGGATCGGATTCGTATCCGGGCGGCGTGATGCGCCGGGGCCCGCCCGGATTGTCCTCGCCGGGCTCGAAAATCCATTCGGTGTGCGACCGGTCGCGAACTTCCCAGTTCTTCCCTGCTCCGTCAACGAACTTGCGATAGCTCATCGTGCCTCCCGAGATGCTCGCGGCGCGTGCGGCTACTGGATGAACGTCACGGCGACTTCGTTCGTCACGACGGCGGTGTGTCCGAGTGCATCGAAAGCAATATTGCGCGGAATGCCCCCAATGTCGATCACCTTCAGGACAGTGTGCGACACCCGGTCGAGAACACGGACCACACCCTCCTGCGGAAAGGTGACGTAGAGCTGCGTGTCATCGGGCGTGAGTGCCAGACCGTACGCGGCCGACGGGAATGCGATGGGCTGCACGGCGCCGGTGGCGAGATCCACGACCTGGACGGCGTTCGCCTCATTGGCCACATACAGGAGTCTCCCATCGCTGCTGGCCGCGAGGCGTTGCGGCGCTCCGCCCACATCATAGCGGCGGACTACGCTGTCCGAGACCGTACTGATCGCCGCCACCATACCCGAGTCGCGGGAACTGACGTAGAGCATGGTCCCGTCCGGACTGAAGGCCAGTCCGTTGGCTGCCGGACCAACATGCACGGTCGTGATCGCCGCGTTCGTTGTGACGTTTACGACGTATACATCTCCCGTCGCGGTCGTCGCGTAGACGCGTTTGCCATCCGGCGCGACCGCAACGTTGAAACCGCCGCTCGAGAGTGGAATGGTCGTCAGGAGCGCGTTGGAGCCGAGGTCCACGACCGCCAACCCGTCGTCGCTCTGCAGGGTGACAAATGCGCGGCTGCCATCCGCACCGAGCGCGACGTGCGCCGGCGTCAGCCCTACCGCAATTCGCACGGGCAACGCCTGCTGAGCGAGCGAACCACGCGCGATGCTGTCTGTCCCGATGAGCGTTGCGAGCACAATTCCGGATTGTGAAACCGCTACTCCGTACGGGCGGCCTGCAAGCGAATCGACGGCTGCCAGGTTGCCCGCAGGGTGGGTATAGGCGGGATGGGCCGGGCCGGTGCTGGAGCCGCAGCCGGCGATCAGAATCCCGAGCGCTATGGGCGAGAGTACGCGAATGTCTGCCTTCCGGGTCGGTGCAAGAGGGGTAAGGACTTCGTTCGAGCCATCATGGCGACGTCCTCCATTGTCGTCAACCTTGATCGTGAAGCAATCGCGATCGCCTACGTGCGACCTGGCACCGACAGCGCGCGATGAAATCCCAGATCCTGGCCCGTCCGTATTTTCGTGATGTAGGTGATCTGTCCCGTGTGCATGGAGAAGTGCTCCACGACGTGATAGACGGCCTCGAGGATGGTGACGTCCTTTCCCTGAATGTGCCGGACCTCGAGCAGCGCATCCGGAGAAATGGTGGCCAGCACCCGCTCCGCCTCCTGCACGGTCGCGGTGAGCGCCGCCATCAGCTCCGCACCGGGAATTTCGGTGCGCTCGGCGAATTCGCGGGGGCGGTCGCGCGCATCGGGCGCGCCGCCCACGCCGCTCACGATCCACTGCCGGACGTTGCCCGAGAGGTGCAGCAGCAGGTTGCCAATGCTGTTGGACGTGTCATTGGGACGCCACCAGATATCGTCGTCGGAGAGTTTGTTCGCGCACGCCGCGATCTTGGGCAGGAAATCGCGCAGCAGGAACTGGCGGGAATGATCGAGAAAGGCCTGGCCAGGATTCGTCATGGCATCGCGCTCGCGTTTGGAGTGATGTCGTGAAGGTAGACGCGATCGGGCGGACGGGAAATGGGGCCGCATATGCCTTGACAGACATATAATCATCTGGCCATATATCCACCATGGAATCGACATTCACCATCGTAGCGGAGCCCAACAGACGGGCCATCCTGCGCCTGCTGCTCTCGTCCGAGCGCTCCGTGGGAGAGATCGAGCGCGAGCTTCGGCTGTCGCAGCCGTCCGTCTCCAAACACCTGCGCGTGCTGCGAGAGGCGGGGTTCGTCGAGTCCCGAGTCGAGGCGCAGCGTCGCCTCTATCGACTGCGACCGGAGCCGTTTACGGAGCTCGACGAATGGCTCGTTCCCTTCCGCCGCTTCTGGTCGAAGCATGTCGATGCCCTGGAGCAGCACCTGCGAAAAATGGAGAAGGCGACCAATGCAAAAGGAAAGAAAAGACATGACAAATCGTGAGCACTACACGCCCGGTGCCGCTGCGGGTGCCGAAATCCGCAAGCATGGAGACACCTGGACGCTCGTTCTCGTGCGCGACCTCTCCCAGCCGCCCGCCACGGTGTGGACGGCTCTCACGGACCCCGAGCAGCTTCGCGAATGGGCTCCATACGACTCCGACCGGAACCTCGGCACCGTGGGCACGGCAACGCTCTCGACAGTGGGGGCACCGACGCCGCTTGTATCCAAGACAACGGTGAGGCGCGCCGACGCGCCCA
Source organism: Gemmatimonadaceae bacterium (assembly GCA_035553215.1). Classification (GTDB taxonomy): domain Bacteria; phylum Gemmatimonadota; class Gemmatimonadetes; order Gemmatimonadales; family Gemmatimonadaceae; genus JADGGM01. The sequence goes on along the minus strand of DATNDS010000096.1, from coordinate 6,707 downwards.
GGCTGCTCGAGTTCAACTGGGGGAAACAGGAAATTCGCTGGCAACTGGACCCGCTGGCGGGCGGCGGCACCAGGCTCACGCTCTGGCACAACATTGACCGCGGATTCATTTCGATGGGCGCCGCGGGCTGGCACATTTGCTTCGACGTACTGCAGCGCTTCCTCGCTGGTCAGCCCATCGGACGCATCGTCGGTGCGCAGGTCATGCAATTCGATGGCTGGCAGCGACTGAACGCCGAGTACGCAAAGCAGTTCGGCACCGCGACGCTCCGCCACGATTCATGACGACCGTCCACGGTTCTGCACCTGAACAACCTCTTGAACGTCGAGGATCAGACCATGAATAAGTCGGGCACAGGCCAGGGCCGGCCGGCATCGGAGCTCATCTCGAACAGAATCGCCGAACTGAAGGACTGGCGCGGGGAAACACTCGGCAGAATGCGGACACTCATCAAGGAGGCAGACCCGGACATCGTCGAGGAATGGAAATGGATGGGGACGCCGGTCTGGTCGCACGACGGCATCATCTGCACTGGCGAGACCTACACGCATGTCGTGAAGCTGACGTTCATGAAGGGCGCGTCGCTGAAGGATCCGGCCCGTCTCTTCAATTCGAGCCTCGACGGTAATGCTCGCCGCGCGCTCGACATCCACGAAGGGGAGGAAGTCGACGCGTCCGCGTTCAAGGCACTCATTCGTCAGGCTGTCGCCCTCAACGGGTCCGGCAGGTCGAAGGCAGCGAAGCAGCCGAAGCAGCCGAAGCAGCCGAAGCCGCCGAAGCCGCCGAAGCCGCCGAAGCCGCCGAAGCAGGCGAAGCCGCCGAAGCAGGCGAAGTCGTCGAAGCCCGGGAAGCCCGGGAAGCCGTCGAAGCCGGCGAACCAGCCGAAACCCTGAGGAACCCGGTTCCCCGTATTGACGTAACAATATTTCTTGATACATTTACGCGCATGACGAGCACCGCACCGGATCTCGCGCGCGCCGCAGAGCTGTTTCATGCGCTCTCCGATGAAACGCGTCTCGACATCATGGAGATGCTCAAGGTTGGCGAGCGCTGCGTCTGCGAGTTGCAGGACGCGCTCGATTCCGCCCAGTCGCGGCTCTCCTTTCACCTGCGCGTGCTCAAGGACGCCGGCCTCGTGACGGATCGCAAGGAAGGGCGCTGGTCGTACTACCGCATCGCTCCCGACGTCGTGCGCGAGGTGCACGACCTCGCCGTCGCGCTCAGGCCATCGAAGGCGAAGACATTCGCCGCTGCGCGGCGCTGCTGCGACTGAGCGCCACCCCGATCTGATCCCCATGTCGAACCGCAATCCCCTGAACGATGCACTACATATCAACCATTCTTGATCGCAGGAGCGCTCCATGACCGATCTCCCCCAGGGCGATGCCCTCACCGCCACCGTGCGCGACAAGTACGGTGCAGCCGCCCGCCGCGTGCTTTCAGGAAGCGAGCTCCCCGCCGAGTGCTGCGGCTCCAGCGGATGCTGCGGCAGCGCGGCCGCGCCGTCATGCGATCCCATCTCGTCGGATCTCTACCTGGCCAGCGAAACGGCCGAGCTGCCATCCACCGCCACGAGAGCCTCGCTCGGCTGCGGCAATCCCACCGCGCTCGCCGAGCTCCATGAAGGCGACGTCGTGCTCGACCTCGGCTCCGGCGGCGGCATTGACGTGCTGCTCTCGGCCCGGCGCGTCGGACAAACGGGGAAGGCCTATGGGCTCGACATGACCGACGACATGCTCGAGCTCGCGCGGCGCAACGCCGCCGATGCGGGTGTGACGAACGTCGAGTTCCTCAAGGGACAGATCGAGCAGATTCCCCTCCCCGACAATTCGGTGGACGTCATCATTTCCAACTGCGTGATCAACCTCTCGGGCGACAAGGTGCGCGTTCTCGGGGAGGCGTTCCGCGTGCTCCGTCCGGGCGGCCGCTTCGCCGTGTCCGACGTGGTGGTTCAGGGTGAGTTGCCGCCTGACGTGAAGCGGAGCATGGAGCTCTGGGTGGGATGTGTGGCCGGAGCATTGCAGGATGCCGAGTTCATCACGCTGCTGACCAACGCCGGCTTCGCGGACGCGCGCATCGAGATGACACGCACGTACGACATCGAGGATGCGCGCGCCTTCCTGGTGAATGCTGGAGTGGATGTGGATCGCGCGGCGGCGGAGGTGGCGGGCCGGGTGGGCGCGGCGTTCGTTCGCGCGCGGAAGCCGGCGCGCTGAGCGCCGGCCGCACATAGTCAGCGAACCGTCAGGGGCGGCGCGGCATGCGCTCCGGCGGCAGCCGATCGAGCAGACGCAGCAGCCCGTCGAGCAGCGTGAGCGGATGCGGCGGGCATCCCGGTACGTACAGGTCCACGGGCAGCGCCGGCGGCACGCCGGCGATTTCGCCGCTCCCACGGAACGGCCCTCCTGAAATGGCGCACGCACCCACTGCAATGACGATGCGTGGGGCCGGCATTGCCTCGTACACCTTCTCCAGCGCTGCTCGCATGTTGTGATTCACGATCCCCGTGATCACGATGCCATCGGCATGACGCGGCGACGCAACGAACTGCACTCCAAAGCGCGCCAGGTCGAATGCCACGTTGCCCAGCGCCACCAGCTCTGCCTCGCAGCCTCCGCAGCTCCCGGCCACAACCGAACGCAGTCGCAGTGACCGCCTGAAGATGCGCTGCAGTCGCGCATCGAGCGCTTGCGCCAGCTCCAGCTCACCCGTGTGAGTCACCAGCGCGTCGCGTGTTGACGTCGCCATGCGATGGTCGTGCGTGAAGCGGACCGTGCCGGCCGGCCCGCTGATCGCTTCGTCCGGCGTGAACAGGCACGCACCCAGGTCGAGCGCCGCGTTTCCGTTGGGTGCGATCGTGACGAGCGCGGACGGCGCGGCGGCCTGCGCGTCGCCTGACGCCGTAGCGTGCGGATCGAGCACCGGCAGACCGCGAAAGCGTTCGGGAAAACGGGCGGTCGCATCGCGGACCTGAGCCGCAGGCCTGCCCAACCGCAGTCGCGCGCGCAGGTATTCAAACATGGCGCACACGTTCAACGGGCGCGGCCGGTGTACCGCTACAGGTCATGTCCAGCGTACGAAAGGTTGAAGCTCTTGTTGCACAGCGGGAAATCAGAGATCTGATTGCCCGGCAGAGCGGCGGCCACGGCGGCCCAGTTGTGAAATGATGGATCGGTGACCTTGTGACGACGAATGCCACCGGCGTCATCGGTAATGACGACATGGGCGATCTCGCCGCGCCATCCCTCCTCCATCGACACCGCGAGCTCGCCGGGCCGCAAGGCCCCCACGCCGGCCCGGATGTCACCGCGAGGCAGCGCCACGAGTTGATCGAGCACGAACTCGAGCGAACGCCGGATCTCCAGCCAACGGACCATCGCGCGCGCGTGCACATCGCCAGCCCACGCCGTAGACACGGGAATGTGAGCGAAGCGGAAAATGCCGTACGGATGGTCCTGCCGGACATCGCGCGCGACGTCGCGCGCACGTGCGACCGGTCCCACGAGGCCAAGTGCGTCGCACTGCTCGCGGGTCACGACGCCCACGTCTTCCAGGCGGGCCTGCACGGATGCGTTCTGGAACATCAGCCGCGCCACCGGCTCCAGCGCATCGCGAAGACCTTCCAGCCGCGACCGCATCTCCCTCGCCATTTCTGCCGGCAGATCGAATGCCACCCCGCCCGGCCGTACGAGGCCGCGCCCAAAGCGACTGCCCGAGAGCATCATCAGGAGATTCAGGCATTCGCCGCGCATCGCGCCGAAAAAGGCCGCCGCGGGCTGATAGGCCACGTCCCCCGCGATCGCTCCCAGATCGCCAATGTGATTGGCGAGACGCTCCAGCTCGAGGGCGATACCGCGGATACTCTGCGCGCGCGCCGACTTGCGCGTGCGGCTGAGCGCTTCGATCGCGCCACAGTAGGCACTGCCGTGGCCGATCGCCGTATCGCCCGCGATCGACTCGGCGATGATCGGCGCGCGTACCGCGCCGGCGGTTTCCAGCAGTCGCTCGACGCCGCGATGCTGCCACCCCAGCACGATTTCGAGAAACAGCACGTCCTCGCCATGTGCCTGAATACGAAAATGCCCGGGCTCAATCACTCCCGCGTGCACGGGGCCAACCGCCACCTCGTGAACTTCCTCTCCCTCGATATGGAAGAATGCATATTCCGAGGGATCGAGCACGACGTTCGTCCGACAACCCGGCCGATGATCGGGCAGATGCCGGCGCAGCGGCTTGAGCCAGGGATGACCCACCGGCAGCACCGCGCACTGCTCGGCGATTTCCCGCTCGAAGGCATGCGCCTGCGGACAGTGCGGCGTGAGCGCGGGATACTGCTCGCGCACGAGGGTGGTCGTCGCATCGAGCTGGCCGTGCGCATCGTCCGCCAGGATGGCGACGAGGCGTGTCATCTCGTCACCCTCGCTCAGGCCGAAGAACGTGACGATGCGACGTCCGCCGGCAACCGCGTCGGTCACCGATTCGCGGAACCCATCAACGGATTCCAGGGGAATGGAGCGGAGCGGCACGGCGCGACGATTGCGCAGCTCCGCGGCGACGGCGGTGGTCATGGTGCGAGTCCGCCCAGCGCCGTCGCGGCGCTCGCGAGCGCGTGCTGCAGCGGTGCCGGGATGTACACGCCGAGCATGAGGACAGCAGTCGCGAGCGCGACGGGACCCGCAAGCAGCCACCAGCTTTCGCGCGCGCGCGTCGCCGGCGGAGTCGGATCGCCCAGCGCCATCTCCAGAATCAGCAGCGCCATGCCGACGAAAATCACGGCGAGAAAAACCAGCATGGCGGCAGCGATCCAGGGATGCCCGGCGCCGACCGCCGCCCGCAGAATGGTGAACTCGCTCTGGAACAATCCGAACGGTGGCGACCCCGTTATGGCGAACAGTCCCAGGACGAGCAGCGCACCGGACACCGGCAGCGTGCGCATGAGGCCGCGATTCGCCGCTGCCGCCGAGCTGCCGGTGGCCAGTACGACATTGCCTGCCACGAGAAAGAGCCAAGCTTTCGCGAGCCCGTTGTTCAGGACGTGCAGTACCGTGCCGTAGGCGCCAATGCCGCCAAGACCGAGCCCCAGCACGAGCAGTCCCATGTGCTCCACGCTCGAGTACGCGAGCAGCCGCTTGACGTCGCTCTGACCGATGATGAAGATCGCGGCCACGGCGAGCGAGAGGAGGCCAAAGCCCAGCAGAACCGGTTGGACGAACGGAGCCATGCCCGCCGCCATGGTCACCTGCGTGATGCGCGCGACGCCGAGAAACGCGCAGCTCGTGAGCGCACCCGCCATGAGCCCGCTCACGAGACTCGGCGCTTCACCATAGGTGTCAGGCTTCCACGTGTGCAGTGGTGCGAGTCCCATCTTCGTCCCGAAGCCCGCGAGGAGAAAGAGAAACGCCGCGTGCAGCCATGCCGGATGCAGGTCACGCGCATGGGCCAGGAGATCAGGCAGCAGCAGCGGACGTCCCGCCGCGCCGGACTGCGCGGTCGCGAGAAAGAAAATGCCGAGCAGCGCGAGCGCGATGCCGACAGAAGAGATGAGCAGGTATTTCCACACCGCCTCGAGCGACCGACGGTCATGGCGATGAAAAATCAGCGGCGCCACGGTGAACGTCGTCGCCTCCAGGCCGACCCAGAGGAGAGCGAGGTGCTGGCTCAGGGCGACGAGGGAGGTGGCGGCGAGAAACCCCAACAGCCCGCCCACGAAGACGCGCCCGCCGCGCGGACGCTCGCGCCGCAGATAGCCCACCGCATAGAGCGCTGTGGCGAAGAACAGCACGGAGGTGAGCGAGAGCACGATAAGGCCCAGCGCATCCTGTCCCATCCAGCCGCCGAACGCCGCCGGCGCGGGATGCAGCCAGAGCGTCGCCACCAGCACGAGGTGCACCGCGGCGATGCCAACCAGCGCCCTCACGCGCGCGGCCCCGAAGCGGCGGCCGGAGAGGGCGAACGCGAACACGGCGCCGAGCGCCGGCAGCAGACAAATGGCAAGGAGGCGCATCAGTCGGTCAGCTCATCGAGTCGCGCCGAGTCGAGCGAGTCGAATTCCCGATTGATGTGGAACACGACGATGCCCATGATGAACACGACGACGAAGAGATCCAGCAGAACGCCCAGCTCGAGCAGAAAGGGCATGCTCTCGGTCTGCGTGAGGCCAAAGAGGTAAATGCCGTTCTCGAGGACGAGGTATCCCACGACCTGTGTGAGTGCCTTGCGCCGCGCGGTGAGCACGATGAAGCCGGTGATGACCGTGGCAAGCGACACGGGCACCAGGAGCTCCTGCTGCATGCCGGGCAGCGGGAGCCGTGCGGCAATGGCGAACGCGAGGGCCACCGCCAGCACGCCCAGCAGCAGCGACGCGTTGAATCCAACCAGCGGCTCGACCTCCCGGCGCACCGCTGCCTCGCGGATGGCCCACGCGAGAAACCAGGGCAGCGTCACGGCCTTCACGACGATCGTGCCGAGCGCGAGAACGCCCGTGTGAAGGGAGAACCGTGGCGCCAGCAGCAGCGCGAGGACACCCAGCAGCAGCCCCTGCACGGCGACGGCGCGGATGCAGGTGCTGAGCCGGCTCGTGCCAAGCACCGCGAAGTTCATCAGCACGATGAACAGCAGGGCGACCTGCGGCGCGGTATGCACGGTCAGGCGAGCAGCAGGACGATGCCGAAGCACGCCAGCGCGCCCGCACCGGCAAGCAGTTGCGG